>JBJEGN010000142.1:0-5161 GCA_051875105.1 Candidatus Gastranaerophilaceae bacterium | reverse complement strand
AACTTTCTTTCCGTCATCAAACATTATTACAATAAACTTCAAATCATATTTTGAAAAATATTGTTTCAATTTAGTATATAACATCGAATTTTGCAAAATCAAAGCAATACTGTCACTTTGACCGATAATATAATCAAGTTCATCTACAGGTGCGTTTGAACCTCTTACCGCATCAATTGCTCCGCATCTTAATACACCTTGATCTACTACTATCCATCTTCCGTTATTTTCAGAAAATAAACCTATTTTGTCACCTTTTTTAATTCCAAGACCTTGTAAACCTGATGCAAAATCTTTTGCTTCTAATATATACTCTGCATAATTTTGTTCTATTCCGCTGTATTTATCTGTAATAGCATTAAGTGTTGCGTACTTGTTAGCTGTGAACTCTAAACATTCACAGACAGACTGAAAATTATTAAAACTATACTTTTTCTTTAAATCTATTCCCTTTTCCGCTAATATATTTGCCACTTTTCTCGTCCCAAATTTTATTCATTATCCCTTTTTGTATGATATCACGAATAAAAGATTTCGACAAATTTTAAGACTTACATATTAACATTTCAACAATTTATTATCGTTACACATTATAAAAAAAACAGCAAATAGTATAAAAAATGAGATTAGCATTGATTTTCAAGCTAACCTCAAATATTTTTTAGCAAATTATATTAACGTTTAACTCATTATGTTTTGTAAATTTACATTTATGTTTTATCCAAGACATAATGAATATTTAATTATTATGCGACTTGTCTTTTGGAAAATTCACTATCTAAATGGAATACAGCATCACTGGTGCATTCTGTGAGTTTCAACATATCGATAATACCACTTATCGTACTCTCTTCCTCAATTTGCTCTGTTATAAACCATTGTAGAAATATTTCTGAAGCTCTGTCTTCTTCACTATTTGCCAAATCTGAAAGTCGATTAATTTCTGAAGTTACAAATTCTTCATGAGAAAGAGCCTTTTCAAAAATTTCAAGTATTCCACTCCATTCATTAATCGGAGCTTCTATTACCTTTAATTTTATTAAACCTCCTCTTGAAATTACGTAATCATATATTTTTCGGGCATGAGAAACTTCTTCTTTACTTTGTACATTCATCCAATTTGCAAAACCCTTCAGACCTTTTTCTGCAAAAAAGGCCTCCATTGATGTGTATAAATACGCTGAAAACAACTCATGCTTTATTTGCTCATTATACGCATCAACCATTTTTTGTGAAATCATCGTCAACACTCCTTGTTTAAATCATTACCTCTGTTGTTTTTGACTCGTTCGATAATTTCAGAAACTTCTTTTTCTTCAAGAGTTTCCCTCTCAAGAAGCTCCGCCGTTACGGCTTGAATGATATCAACATTATCACCTAACGCTTTTTTACCATATTGATAACATTCTTCTATAATTGCTTTGATTTCATCGTCAATTTCTCTTGCAGTTTGTTCAGAATAGTTTTTTGTTTGCCCAAAATCACGACCCATAAATACATTTTCGCCAGATTTTCCGTAAGCAACCGTACCCATCTTTGCTGACATACCGTAAACAGTAACCATTTTTCTTGCTATATCCGTCGCTTGTTTAATATCAGCAGTTGCACCGCTTGTTATTTGACCGTTGAAAATCAATTCTTCTGCAATTCTGCCTCCTAACGCTGTTATTATTCTATCTTTCAAGTCACTGTATTTATACAACGATTTATCGTGTTCAGGAAGTGACCATGTGACCCCTAAAGCATTACCTCTCGGGATAATAGACACTTTGTGTAAAGGATCGGAATTATCTGTAAAATAATGCAACAAAGCGTGTCCGACTTCATGATATGCTGTAATTTCTTTTTCTTCATCTGTAATAATTCTTGATTTCTTTTCCGCACCTGCGATAATTTTATCGATAGCTTCATCAATGTTATGCATTTCAATACATTCTTGATTGCCTCGTGCTGCAAGCAATGCGGCTTCATTTAATAAGTTCTTTAAATCTGCACCTGTAAATCCCGGGGTTCTTTTTGCAAGTGTCTTCAAATCTACATCGGCTGCAAGCGGTTTATTTTTTGCATGAACTTCGAGAATTTGTTCTCTTCCTGCAATATCCGGAGCTTGAACATATATCTGTCTGTCAAATCTTCCCGGTCTTAAAAGAGCTGTATCTAATATGTCCGGACGGTTAGTTGCTGCTAAGACAATGATGTTTACATTTTCATCAAATCCGTCCATTTCTACCAACAATTGGTTTAATGTCTGTTCTCTTTCATCATTTCCACCGCCCATGCCTGCTCCTCTTTGACGACCTACAGCATCTATTTCATCAATAAAAATTATACAAGGTTGATGTTTCTTCGCTTGTTCAAATAAATCTCTTACTCTTGAAGCTCCGACACCTACGAACATTTCAACAAAATCAGAACCTGAAATTGAAAAAAACGGCACGCCTGCTTCTCCTGCAACAGCCTTTGCCATAAGTGTTTTACCTGTTCCGGGATATCCCACAAGCAAAACACCTTTCGGAATTTTAGCTCCTAATTTCATATACTTTTCACCGTTTTTCAAAAAATCAACGATTTCTTGAAGTTCTTGTCTTTCTTCATCAATACCTGCAACATCATCAAAAGTTACTTTTACCTTATTATCCATAAGTAATTTGGCTTTACTTTTTCCAAATCCCATCGCCTGAGAACCGCTTGATTGAAGCATTTTTCCCATAATTATCAAGATTATGATTACAACAAAAATCGGAGCCACAGCTTTTGCTATACCCATTAATGTACCGGAATCATCAAAAGTTTTTAAAGAAACAACAACATTATTTTCTTCAAGTATTGAATATAAAGTATTATCATTAAGAGGAATTATAACTTTATATTGCAATTTTGCCATGCTCGGCTGAAGTTTACTCAATGCAGTACTTGCAGATGTTTTAATTTCATCTTTAACAGGGTGTGCAATTAAGGTATCTCTTTCTATCTCTACTGATTTTATTTCCGATTTTTTTACCATTGAAATAAATTGTGAGTATGGTATATCTTTTGTGGTCGACGGATTGTTATTAAACAACATCGAAGCCAAAGATAATATTAATAATATAGCAACTATTAAAACCCCTGTAGATTGATTTTTATTCATTTATACCCTCTTAATTTCTTTTGTCGTTGTGATTATAACATCAAATACATCTAAAAGCCATGCAAATCATTTTCTTGTAAGAATATAACCTGCCTCATCGGCAATAGTTGTATCCTTAAAGCCGGTTTTTGCCATTAAAGCAACCTTTTGCAATTTTTCGATATCTTCAATAATTTTCAACTTTAAGTCTGTATTTTTGCTATTATTCCTTAGTAAATTTTTTAAATACTCTTGTATTGTTTGAATTATTTCATAAAAACTTTTTCCGCTTTCAGCAGAATATTTCATCAAATATTCAGAAACTAAAAATGCTTTTTTCTCTTCTAAATTAGGATATTTTTCAAGCATATTTTTCAAAAATTCATAGTTAAATTCTTGCTTTGAATTTCCTGCAACATAAAAAACTTGTGACCTTGAAACAATTGTAGAAATTATATCCTCAACATTTTCTGTTAAAAACACAAATGTAACATTAGCAGGCGGTTCTTCAACTGATTTCAAAAGTGCATTAGCCGCAGCATCGGGCAGTGTCCTTGCTGTTAATCCGAGAGGAACCCAACCTTTGCCTTCGTGTTTTGGAAAATGGATACCAAAATTTTCAAATTCCTTAGCTTGAATCTTCTCAATTTCTGTCATTTCTCGATTTTCAGCATCACAAAAAATAAAAAATCTATGATAATCAGATGATATCATCAACCTGTCTTTTACAGCATTTATCTGGGCAATAGAAATTACAGTCTTTGAATCTTTTTCATCTGTTTTAAAATCAAGTTTAGAACAAGTTATCACAGCAGGATGTTCATTTGCACAAATCCATTTACAATTTTGGCAAGTGCATTTTTCGCTTTTATCCCCATCGCAATTTGCTCCTCTGGCAAGTGCTAATGCTATATAATATTGTGCTATTACATCCGGACCATGTAATATGATAGAATTTGGAACAGCAAATCTGTCACTTTGAATTAATCTTTCAAAGATATTAGATATTATTTTGTGCTTTTCACCTAATTGCTCAAACATCAAAATTTGCTCCCTAACAATACTTGTTCAAGTGCATATTCTGCATTTTGAACTTTTCCGCTTTTAATTTTATTCTCTGCCTCTGTCAAATTATGCTTTATATCTTGCAAACTGCTCAAAGAAACATCTTGAATTCTTTGTTTTAAAAGAGTTATAGGATATTCCGGAATTCTTAACTCCTTTGACATTTCAGCAGAATTTTTTTCTCTTTCATAAGTTTTAATATACAAAAGTTTATGCAAACTCGTTTGCAAAAGCCCAATAACTTCCAATGGGTGTTTTTTTTCAATAACAGCTTGATAATATTTCATTACGAGATTTTTATCTTTATTTGTTATCAAATTAGCCAATTCAAATGAGTTTTCACTCATTGGACAGTATTCATCAATTAATTTTTCCGTAAGTTTGTTATCAGGATAAATTGCAGTTTTTATTTTTTCAACTTCACTGTCAATCAGCCTTAAATTGACACCTAATCGGCTTTTTAAGCAGTTTATTGTTTTCGTGTCTGCAGTAAGCTCTTTTTCTTTTAAAATCGTCTGTATTGCTTTTGTGAAATCAGCATCAAACTCTCTATATTGAGGAAATTCTTTTATATTAGAAATTTTTGCAAATAACTTAAATAATTTTGTTCTTGCATCAGGACCACTTTCACTGTTTCTCTGGATTATGCATACAAAAATTATATTGTTAGAGTCTGAAATGTTTTTTAGTGCAAATTCAAAATCCTTAAGCTGAGTATCAGAAAAATCAACCTTTTTATTCTTAATTTTCATAAAATAATTTTCACAATGAACAAGATTAACAACATTTCCAAACATTAACGGTGCAGAGTTGCATATTTCGAGTATTTCTTCAAAAGGCGGATTATAATATATCCTAAAATTCATCGCACCGAAAGTACTGTCAAGAAGTTTGGCTTTTAACCCCTCAATCGCTTTGGTGATGTTGTATTCTTCTTTTCCGTAATAAAAATATATCGCCATTTTTGTCCTTGATATTCGATAGAAT
>JBJEGN010000141.1:0-22806 GCA_051875105.1 Candidatus Gastranaerophilaceae bacterium | reverse complement strand
CTCTTTCTTAAAATTACGTTACGTTCATAATAAAAAACCTGCCTCAAATGGGCAGGCTTTTTATTTTTTTTATATATTTTATACAGAAATTTTACTCTCGATTTTTTCAAGGTATTTTACGCAACTGCAAGCTGCCAAAGCTCCGTCTGCGGCTGCAGTGATAACTTGTCTTAAAGGTGTGTTTCTTACATCTCCTGCTGCATAAACACCCTCAATTGATGTTTGGAGATTTGTATCTGTTTCAATAAATCCTCTTTCGTTTTGTTCCATCTGACCGTTTATCAAATCGACGTTTGGAGTAAATCCTATATATGGGAAAACACCGTCAGTTTTTATTTCGGAAACTTCGTTAGTTTTGACATTTTTTATGACAAGTGCTTCAACGTTGTTTTGGCCTTTGATTTCAAGCGGAATAGAGTCTAAAATAAGTTCGATTTTAGGGTTGTTAAAAGTACGTTCTTGAACGATTTTATCTGCTCTGAACTTATCTCTTCTGTGTATAATATAAACTTTGTCTGCAAATTTTGTTAAATATGCGGCTTCTTCTACTGCTGCATTTCCTCCGCCTATAACTGCAACTGTTTTTTCTCTGTAAAAAGCTCCATCACAAACGGCACAGTAGCTTACACCTCTGCCGAGAAATTCTTTTTCTCCTGTAATGCCGAGTTTTGTTGCTTTTGCCCCTGTTGCAATTATAACAGTCTTAGCCTTGAAAATCGTATCTAATGATTCAATAATTTTGGGTTCTGATAAGAGGTCAATCTTTTGAATTTCTTGCATTGGAAATTTATCTACACCAAACTTGTCAGCGTGTTCTTCAAATTTTTCCATCAAGTCATACCCGCCTGAAATCGGATATCCTGGGTAGTTTTCGATTTCAAGGTAATTGCTCGGTTGTCCTCCAAACATTGTTATATCAACGATTGCTGTTTTGATATTTCCTCTTGCGGCATAAATTGCAGCTGATAATCCTGCGGGACCTCCGCCTAAAATAACGGTATCATACAAAAGTTCTTTCTTTTCACTCATCACTAAATCCTTTTCATACTTGAATTTTATTTTACACTAAAAATATTTTTTATGTTTGAGCCTGAAATTTTTCTTGCCTGTAAATTGTATTTTACATTTTCTGTTTTTACGAGTTGACCGTTTTGATAAGTCCTTACTACCATTGTGTCGTTGCCAAAAAAACTGTCACCATTTAGTGTTAATGTTGCAGTTTCAGTTACGGTTTCTTCTTTTTTATTTCCGGTAATTCGTTGAAACGTAAATGTTTCTTTTGTTGCATCCTTTATAGTAATAGATGCACTTGCCCCTGATATTGGGTTTTCTAAAGTTATGACGTTACCGTCCTTTGATAAGTTCCAAATTTCTGTTGAATAAGGTACAAACATATTCGTATTTGTTGTTTGGACTCTGACTGCCATAACTTGCCATGAACCGTAAAAACCAGTAGGCACTAAATCAGACTTTTCAATCCCCCCTGTTATTGTTACAGCTCTTGTTTGCAGAGGATTTACTATCATTGAAAAGATTACTAAAAATATTACAAAAAATTTCTTCATATCTCTATTTATAATAATCTTTTGCTAAAAATCAATATTCACTTAATCAGTTATTTGGACAAAAAAAAACAAATGATAAATCATTTGCCTCAATTCTTTTTTACAATGATAAAAAAATGTCGAAGATGGGACTTGAACCCATACAGATTGCTCCACACGCCCCTCAAACGTGCGCGTCTACCATTCCGCCACTCCGACATTCTGGTACAATCATCTTATGTCACACATAACAATTAGTCAATATATTTTTTAATACATTTATAAAATTGTCATGTTTGTCATATTCATCATCGGTATTTGAGAGGCGTTTTCTTCTTCAAAATATTCTTCGTTTGCATCACCTAAAGACATAAACAATCTGTTTGTATGTTCCATCAACCATTCGTAATAATTTAGGTCGTATTGCGATTGAGCATGCTCAATTTGGAACATAATTTCGTCCATAATGCTGTTATAATCTTCTTCTTCGTCACCTGTCTGTTTAAGTTCAAGCTGACGCATTATATCTGCCCAAGGAATATTTCCTTCCGGCTCCTTATCCACATCTGTTTTCTGACTTGAAGCTATTCTTGCTCCGAGTTCAAGCAATCCCTGCGAACGCTTTAAATCCTCTGTTTCGTTTGTTGTTGCTCGTTCAACTTCTTTATTTCCTAACGGATTCATCGGCATCTGTCTGGTTGATAGATTTATACCGCTGAATACTGCATCATTATTTAGCGAAATGAAATTAATCGACATATCCGATTCTCCTGACTTTTTCTTCCCTATTAACTTTATGCCCCCTTTCTCAAATACATATCATTTTCTTAACCTTTCTTTACAATTTTGATAAAAATTTCCCCAAAGTTACAATTAAATAATGAATTACATTTGGGCTTTTTTAATTATAATTTCTTTTATAATCGGTGCTGTCAACGGCAAATTAAATGATGTTGTGAATGCAATTCTCTCCGGTGCCGAAACTTCTGTAAAAATTGCCATCGGTCTTTGCGGTATTATGGTGTTTTGGCTCGGTATTATGAAAATTGCCGAAAAATCTGGTATAGTCGATTGGCTCTCAAAAATTCTTGCTCCCTGTGCTAAATTCCTTTTTCCTGAACTAAAGAACAATAAAAAAGCTATCGGGCATGTTGCTATGAATTTTTCTGCAAATGCTCTCGGACTTGCTAATGCAGCTACCCCAATGGGGCTTAAAGCTATGGAAGAAATGCAAAAAGACAATATAGATAAAACTTCCGCATCTAATTCGATGTGTATGTTTTTGGCTATGAACACTGCCGGATTTCAATTAATTCCTGCAACTGTTATCGCAATTTTAGCGAGCGTAGGTTATGAAAATCCGACTGAAATAATCATGCCCGTATTAATTGTTACCTTAACTGCATTTACATCCGCAATAGTTACTGCAAAAATCATGGCTCGTATTTGCAAGCCACAAGTTGCAACTGATGAATTATCGGGAGGCAGCGATGATTAAAAATTTTTTTGATATTTTATCAATGCTTGCTTTACCCATTTTGATAATGTTGATTTTAGTTTTTGCTTTGTTTAAAAAAGTTCCTGTTTATGAGGCTTTTGTCGATGGAGCAAAAGATGGTATAGATGTTACTTTAAGAATTATTCCTTATTTAACGGCAATAATAGTAGCTGTAGCTATGTTTAGAGCATCGGGTGCTTTGGATATGTTAACAAATTTGCTCTCCGGTGTTTTGCAAAAAATTCATCTTCCATCTGAAATTATGCCTCTTGCAATTGTTCGCTCTTTATCCGGCAGTGCCGCATTAGGCGTTTTTTCCGATATTGCATCTCAAAATCCGCCAAATTCCTATGTCGTAAAACTCGGTGCTGTTATGCTCGGCAGTTCTGAAACTACTTTTTATGTTCTTTCCGTATATTTTGGTGCTGTCGGCATAAAAAAATACCGCTATGCACTTGTAACAGGTTTAATTGCTGATGTTGTAGGAATTATTGCGGCGATTATTGTTTCTACTATATTTTTTCTCTGATTTATTTTTTTAATAAAACTGAAAAACCGGCTTTAAAATAATTTAAAAGTTGAGTAAAGGTCTTTATTTCTGTAAGCTTTTTCATAATGTAGCGAGGTCTGAGGTAAAATTTTTTGACTGCAAATTTATGTAAATTCTTAATTTCTTCTTTTGAAAGATATTCTGTTCCAATACAAGGATAATAGTAAGGGCTTTTATAAAAATCTTTGTCTTCTATTTTTTCAGGCATGTTTTTTAGAATATAGTCATAAAATCTTGACCCTGGAAGTGCTGCTGCAGTATAAAAATTTACATAATCCGGATTTAATTTTATTGCAAAATTGATTGTTTCAAGAATATTATTTTTATTTTCCCATGGTAATCCTATAACAAAATAAGCAAAAACTTTGATATTATGTTTTTTGCACATTTTGACCGCATTTTTAGCTTGTTCTTTTGTTATTTTCTTTCCAATTTTGTCGAGAATTTCTTGGGAGCCGCTTTCTATTCCTAAACTCATCAAATTACAGCCGGCTTTTTTCATTAAAATAAGAATATCTTCGTTAAGTGTATCAGCTCTTGAGTTTGAACCCCAGATGATATTTAGGTTTTCAGAGATAATTTTTTCACAAAATTCTTTGATAAAATTGTGATTTGAAGTAAATAAATCTGACCAAAAAACAAAGTTTTTAATTCTATATTTTGAAATACATTCTTTTATTTCACAAATTATGTTGTCAACGCTGCGGTATCGAACTTTTGCACCAGAAACGGGTGTTGCAAGACAAAAAAAACAATGAAAAGGACAACCTTGTGAAACTCTTATTATGGCTTGTTTTTCGCCATTGTCAGGTCGGACATATAAATTGTTATCAATTAAATCTCTTGCCGGAAAAGGAAGTTCGTCAAGGTTTTCGAGAAAATCTCTGTCTTGATTATGTATAATTTCATTTTTATTTCGATAGGTTAGTCCGTTAATATTGCATAAATTTTTACCTGAAACGATTTCTCCAAATGTTATCTCCGGTTCTCCACGAATAATGATATCGAGGTTTTTATATTCTTCAAGAACAGTTTTATTGAAAGTTAAAAAATGTGCTCCTATTGCCACTGTTAAAATTTTATCATTAAAGCTTTTGATTATATCAAAAGCTTGCATATCTGTTTCAAAGGTTGTGCTTGCTACGTTTGCTAAAACTAAATCAGGTTGAAAATCTTTCAAATCAGAAAGTAAATCTGCTTTTTCAACTGAATAATCTCTGATTTTGCAAAATGCTCCATATTTTCTTGCTACCGATGCACAGTACATCAAATCCGTTGGAGGAAGCGGCGGCAATACAATCAATTCTTTGATTGGCTGCTGGCAGCGAGCAGTTCTGTTCATTTGTTCTGACGGTGGATATATCAATAAAATTTTTTTTATCATTATGAAAAAATTATATCATATCTTTTATTTCTTTATTTAAAGTTTTACTGATAATTCGTAAACGGTATTTTTAGGTATATTTTCAAGAGTGGAAAGTATTTTTGAGATATCTTTGTCTGAATAATTTTGTTTTTTTAATAATTTTATTTTTTCTGTTAATGTCTCTGTGTCTATACTTTCTTGAATTTCATCAGCATAAAGCATTCCGACAATTTCCCCTTTTAGAGTATTTTTATTGTAATACTCTATGATTTCTTCAACTGTTCCGATTTTTATTTCTTCGTGAATTTTTGTAAGTTCTCTCCCTATTGCAATTTTTTTATTTTTTTCAAAAGTTTTAAAAATATCATTCAGTGTTTTCATTAATCTGTTTGGTGAGTCGTAAAAAACACAGTTGATGTTTTGATTTTTATTAAATAATTCTATCCTTTTTTGAGATGTTTTGGGTAAAAAACCTACAAATGTAAAGAATTCATTGTTTCTTGGCAGAGCGGATAAAAAAGTTATTACTGCACAAGCTCCCGGTATCGGAATAATTTTATGTCCGTCTTGTAAAATATTTTTTATCAAAACGCAGCCTGGATCACAGATACAAGGTGTTCCTGCATCAGAAACTAATGCTACATCTGAATTTTTAAGTAATTCAGAAATTTTTTTGCTTCTCTCTTGCTCATTAAACTTGTGACAATCAAGCAGTTTTGCCGAAATATTATATTTCTGTAAAACGACTTTTGTTGTTCTTGTGTCTTCACAGGCAATATTGTCAACGGATTTTAGCACTTCTAATGCTCTTAATGTAATATCATTAAGATTTCCAAGAGGTAATGCTACTATGTACAAATTCCCCATTTATATTTTTTGCCTTTTGGAAAGTGCGTTTGTTGAATCAATGTCGCAACTTTTATGAATACCGGTGATTGTTAATATCTGTAAAATTTCAGGACTTGCATTTTTTATATACAATTTTTTTCCATTTATGAGAGCAACTTTATGTATGTCAGAAATTCTTTTAATATCGTTTATTGCCAAGTTTTTAACTTTTGCAAAATCTAATGCAATCTCGTCATCTGAATGTATATCAAAATCTGTATCTTCATTTATATTTATCATTTTGTTTCTCAAATTATTCATTTATTTGTTGTTTATACTATATTAATAGTTTTTAGAAATTTTTTCAAGTTTTTTTACAAAATTATCCGACCATGCCTTTTACTATTAGTGAGTTTACGAGTTGACCGCTTTTTTTAGACAATAAGTATTAATACTAATGGTCAAGTTTTTATTTTTGTTTGTGTTATTTGACCTGAAAGAACTTGTATCCTGTGCAAATTTTGCTGTTGGATTTCCATGAATTGATACGGAGCTTGAGTTTAATGATGAAGTTCTTATTGTGTAGTTTCTTATGTCTATATTATTTTTGATTTCATTTTTATGCAAAGAATGTTCGACTAATGTTTTTGTAACTTTTTTAGTTCTTTTGTTTGTGAACATTGATAAAAAACCTACAATTCCTAAAAATCCGAGAATTCCAATCCCTGCAGAAAAATCTTTCTTGTGTGTGTTAAGTGGTACAATGCTATTAGTTGCTGCATTTACAACCTCTATGCTTGAAGGATTTACTCCTGATACGTAGATATAAGCATCTTTACCATCTTGAACAAGGCTGATTCCGTTAAAGGACTTTGAATTGTCATACTTTGTTTGTATGTTTTCATTTATAGTTGTGTCTTTTAAAATTAATTGTATTTGATTTGTTGAAACATCTGTTTTTTTTACGAAAGATTTATAATCAGTGTTTAGTAAAATCTTTGCATCATTTGATGTCGTTTTGACTTCAACAGAATTTAAAGTTGATGCAAATGCAAAACTTCCGCCAAAAATTATGCAAGCTGTTAACGCTGATTTTACTATTAACGATTTCATTACAAATTCTTCTCCAAGTTTCTCACTCTGATAGAATAGCTTTTTTATCATTAAAAAACATTAGCCGAAATATTTAAAAAATATAATTAACCATTGGGTTAATATAACCAAAAAATCAATCATAAATATGATGACTTTAAAATTTTTAATAATAACTCCAATTTCGAAAAAATATGATAAAATAGTTTGTATAACTTGAAAGGGGTGTATTATGTTCTCATTTTTATTTGCTAAGAATGAAAAAAAAGAATTCGACATTATAAAAACAAGGGAACTTACTTTATTTTTGAAAAAATTAAAAGAAATCTATTGTGGTGATGAAATTTCTGAAGGGAGAAAAGCTTATCTTCGTAGAACAATTGAAAAATACGGCTATTTGCCATATCCTCACATAAGAGCTTTGGAAGAACTTAATGCTGCTGATACTTTGTATGGTTTGGAGATAAAATGGCGTTTAAACGGTGTATTTGAAAATGATTCTTTCAAGTTTAATAAAGGCGAAATTTCTCCTGTAGTTAGAGCCGGTATTACTAATTCTGATTGGATGAAAAGGGAACAACATTCAATAAAACTTGTAAATTTAACAGCATTGGGTAATGGAAATTACTCACCTGCTCCCGGTATTTTTGTTGATTGGTTAAAACAAATTTTAATTTTACCGTCAGGAAATCTTGAAAAAAATATTTTGGGAACAACTATATATCTAATTCCTTTTCATCCGAGAGATTTTGGTTGTGCCTATTTGCCAAGTTCATCCGAGATTAGTGATTCTGTTAAAGACGGATATTTGACCGGTAAAACTGGAATTAGCGGTAAAGAACAAGTTCAGTTTTTTATAACAATGGCCCAACTTGCCGGACACCCTGTTATTTACGATATTTTGCCCCAAACAAGCAGATTTTCTAAAGAAGTTTTGGCGAATCCTTCTATTGTAAGGTGGATGGATGTTTCCGAACTTATGACGGAAATTGAAGTGGAAATTGATTCTTTATATTACGTTTTGGAACAAAAGTACGGTAAGGATGATGCAAGGGTTGCTGTTAATATTGCAAAAAGTATTTTAAAAAGCGGCTCTGATGATATAAGTGAACATTACAAGCCTGTTTTTAATGATTTGTCAAAATTGTTAAAAGCGAAGAAAAAACAGTTATCTGAAAAAATGACAACAAAACATGCTCAGATAAAATTGGTTTCTCGTGTTAAAAAAATTGTATCCCAAATTGAAAATGTACCTGAAAGTAAAATTTGCGATGAATGTGATATTACGCAACAAGGAGTAATAATAGGAGAATTAATTAAAAACGGTTTGTGGCCTGTACCGGGTGGTGCGTGGTGTTCAGCAGGAATTCCTGTATTTGAAAGAATGTCTGAAACGGGTGATTATCCTACATTTAAACATTATGATTATAAGGGAAATGACGTAAGCAGGTTTGCAAATTTGGATTGCCAGTCGCCATTTTATTTCGTTTATTTGGAAAGTGGCGAGTATAATATGCCTGTTGTTAATTATTTTATTAACAAGGTAAAAAATTTATGTAAAACATACCAATTTGATGGCATAAGGGTTGATCATATTGACCATGTTGTTGATGATTTTTCTCAAAAAGGTGACAGACCAATAAGTTATAGAGCTCCCAAATATGTTCTGGCGAAATGTAATGAAGCATTAAAACAAGAATGTAAACATTTTGCAACTCTTGCTGAATATATGCTTGGCGGAAATAATATAAAAGAATACCATCGTGAAATGCATTTTGATGTTCTTTGGGGTAATGATGTTATTTGTCAAAATCAGAAGACTCCTTATGAAATCATTAAAAACAACAAGGATTTAAAATCATACAATGAAGCTCCTTTGACAAGGGGTTCAGTTTCCGTTTTGAAATCATATAACAATCAGGATGGTGAATTTAGAGATATAGACCAGTATCCGGGACAGCTTGGTGAAGCAGGTGCATTATTCAAATGGTTGAAGTTACACTTTATTCCGGGCGGTAAAAAAGCTCAAAGACCAATTATGTATGTTGATGGTGATGAATCTTATACAACTGTTGGTACAGAGGCTTGTATAGGTGCTGAAATTTCTTTGAAACGTGCCAAAAATTATGATTTCTTTGAAAAATTTGATGCAATTGCTCGATATGCGAAAAATTGTGAACTTTTGACTGATGGTGAAGCTCAAATTATCACCCAAACAGATAAAGGTTTTGTTTGTTGGGCTGTAACCAAGCAATCATCGAAGGAAACACTATTCGTTGCAGCAAATTATTTTGCTCAGACAGAAAAAGTTACCTCTGAAGGAACAGGTGAGTGTACTATAAAAGAAGGAGTATCTGTTTACGATTCTTCTATTCAAGTTCCTTCTGAATATAAAAAAGCTGTAGAAATTTTCTATAACTATGATTCAAAAGAATTTGAAGAAAGAGAAGTTCATGATTTCAAAAACAATTTGTATTTTGATAAACTGGAACCGAGTGAGTTCAAAATATATAAGTTGGTAAAATAATGTATTCTATACGGACAAAAATAAAACAACTTTTTATAGCCGGATTTAATGGACCATCGATAAAAAACAATGAAATATTTGTAAATCTTTTGAAAGATGGTCTTGGCGGTGTTATATTTTTTACGCAAAACATCGTGAATCAGGAGCAAGTTTGCAGATGTATTGAAGAAATTAAAAATGTTTCTTTAATAATGCCGTTTATTAGTATTGACCAAGAAGGCGGTCGAGTTGAGAGAACTGAAAATATTCATGGTGGAAAAAAATATTTGAGTGCGAAAGATGCTGCACAAAAGGGTATGTATTTTTTGTGCAATCAAACAAGAGAACTTTGTGAGGAGCTTGTATCTTACGGATTTAATATGAATTTTGCACCTGTTCTCGATACAAATACAAATCCTGATAACCCTATTATTGGTGTAAGAGCTTACGGAGATAATCCTAATGATGTGATTAAATTTTCCGATAAAGTAATTGATATACACAAAAAGTATAATTTAATTGCTGTAGGAAAACATTTTCCGGGTCATGGTGATACAAAAACAGATTCTCATATAGAGATGCCTATAGTTGACCTTAGTAAATCTGAAATGGAACAAACTCATTTGATGCCGTTTGAGCATGCCATTAATAACGGAATTGATGCAATAATGGTTGCACATGTTTACTATACTTGTTTTGATGGTGAGCCGATACCTGCATCTTTATCAAAAAATGTAATAACAAAGTTATTAAGAAACGAACTGAATTTTGATGGGTTGGTAATTTCTGATGATATGGTTATGGGTGCTGTAAATAGTGATGGTGATAATACTCAAACTTATATAAAAGCGTTGAAATCAGGTATTAACATGTTCATTTACAGATATTCAGATACCAATTTAGAAAAAATATTGTATGATATAGAAAATCTTGCTCAAAATGATAATGAACTTTTTGAAGCAATAAATCGTTCATATCAATATGTAATGACACTAAAAGATAAATACAGATTGTAAAAGGAGGATTTTAAATGAAAAAATTATTAGCAGCTATGATTATTCTTGGAGTAGGAGGCTTAAGTGCATCAGCAGACGTTTTTGACAAAATTGACAATTCTTTGAACAAGGTTGATTCAAGTATTTCAAAAACCTTAAATAAAGCAACTACAGAAAAGAACAGAGTAAAATCTCAGACAGAAGCTCAAAAGGCAAAAGCAAAAGCAGCAGAAAAGGCTCACAAAGACAAAGTGAAAGCAGAAAAGAAAAAAATAGAAGATGCTAAGAAAGCTCAAAAGGCAAAAGCAGAAGCTCAAAAGAAAAAAATAGAAGATGCTAAGAAAGCTCAAAAGGCAAAAGCAGAAGCTCAAAAGAAAAAAGTAGAAGATGCTAAAAAAGCTCAAAAAGCGAAAGCTGATGCAGCAAAGAAAAATTATCAAAATAAAAAAAATGCAAAGAAAAAAGCAATTGATGAATTATTAAAGTGGTAATCTTTGATATGTATAAGAAAAGGCGGTCGAGAGGCTGCCTTTTTTGTTTATACTAAATAATTTTTTTCGGATTATAATTGTAAGTAACAGAAATATTTTTTATAAGGATTAAGAATTTGGCAGTTACGGAAATTATATCGGAAAAGGCAGCAGAATTAACAAAGGCAACAGGCTTAAAACATATTGCAATAATAATGGATGGCAATAGACGCTGGGCAAAAGAAAGACATTTGCCGAGTGCTGTTGGACATCAAAAGGGTGTTGCAGCATTGAAAAATATTTTAAAAGCTTGTCATTCTTTTGGTGTTAAATATTTGACAGTTTATGCTTTTTCTACAGAAAATTGGAATCGTTCACAAGAAGAAGTTAATTTTTTAATGTCTTTACTTGCAAAAACCATTGAAAAGGAGATATTGGAACTTGATGAAAACCAAGTAAAAATTAAATTTGTTGGTAATATCTCGGAACTTAATTCAGATTTGCAAAAAATCTTATATAAAGCAGAAGAAAGAACATCTAACAATACCGGTGTAAATTTGCAAATTGCTTTTAATTACGGTTCAAGGGCTGAAATTACAAATGTATGTAAGCAGATTGCACAAGATGTTAAAAATGGTGTTTTAAATATTGAAGATGTTTCTGAAAATGCAATTTCAGAAAGACTTTATACAAAAGACATTCCTGATCCGGATTTATTAATCAGAACAGGCGGAGAAAAACGAATAAGTAATTATTTACTTTGGCAGTCAGCGTATTCGGAAATTTATGTAACAGATACTTATTGGCCTGAATTTGATAAAAATTCGCTTGCTGAAGCTATTCAAGAGTATTCAAACAGAACAAGAAGGTTTGGAAAATAATGATTGTTACGGTTGCAACTGGAAATGTTCATAAGCTTGAAGAGATGAGAGATATAAACAAACATTCTTCAATAGTTTTGCAAGCTGTTCAAGGTGATTTTGACCCTGATGAAAACGGTGAAACCTTTGCGGAGAATGCTTTCATTAAGGCAAAAGCTGCTTCATTAATTGTTAAAGATTATGCATTTGCGGACGATTCCGGTTTATGTGTTGAATATCTTAACGGTCGTCCGGGATTGCATACGGCAAGATATGCTCCGACTCAAGCTGAAAAAATTGCTAAGATGTTAAAGGAGCTTGATGGTGTACCGTTTGAAAAACGCAGTGCAAGATTTGAATGTCATATGGCTTTGACTGACAAAAACGGATTATTAATTTATGAAACTTGTGGTATTATAGAAGGATATATTGCTGAAAAGGCGGCTGGTGTAGGTGGTTTTGGCTATGATCCGATATTTTTTGTTAAAGAATATGGAAAAACCCTTGCAGAACTTCCTGAACACGAAAAAAATAAAATTTCGCATAGAACAAGGGCTCTTTTGCCAATGTTGGGTTTTATCGAAACATTAAATAATAAATAAAAGGGATATTTTATGACTATATATGATAAAGAGGAACGTAAGCCTCAAATTTGGCTTTGCGGAGGACATTTTATAAATGACATTTATACAGGTGTTTTAAATCCTATTATGCCTTTTATAGCAGAACAGGTAAAGATTTCAATGCCTGTAGCAACGATAATTTTAAGTTGTTCACATATATTTGCTTCGATTTTACAGCCGTTTTTCGGATTTTTTGCGGATAAAATGAGAAAGCGTGCTTTGATATTTTGGGGATTGATAATGACGGCAGTTTTTATCTCGCAAGCCCCCGCAGCGAAGTCGATACCACTAATGGTGTTTTTTATAATTACCGGTAGTTTAGGTTCAAGTTTGTACCATCCGCAATCACTCGGATTAATTCCTAAGTTTTCGACTTCTGATATGGCTAAAAATATGGGGATATTTATGGCAGCAGGAACATTAGGTTTTTCTTTGGGACCTTTAGTTTCTTCTGCGACTGCACAGTATTTTGGTTTGGAAAAAATGCCATATATGTCGATAGTTGGTATATTTTGGGCATTATTAATGTTTTCAATGGTTCCAAAATTTTCTAATGATAAAACAAATGAGTTGCAAAAAATTAATCTAAAAAAAGCTTTTGTTGATATTTTATCAAATCATAAGTTGAATATTTTAAATTTAATTGCTATGTTGAAATCTCTAATGACTACTTCTTGTTCAATATTGATGCCGTTTTTGTGGAAAGCGGAAGGATATTCAAAATTTCAAATTGGTTTAGCATTATTTTTCTTTTTGTTTTTGGGAGGAATCGCATCTTTTTTAAGCCCAAAATTAGAGCATAAAATCGGAACGGCAAATGTATTTTATATTTCCATGATTACAACATGCCCGCTTATGGTGATGTTTATGTTTGTTTATAAAACATATCCGTTGATATCATTTTTGATATTTGCATTAATGGGATTTTTCACAATGTTTGCTATGCCAATTACTATGAGCATGGCACAGAAGGTATTGCCTGAGTATAAAAGTATTATAGGAGGATTTATAAACGGATTTTCGTGGGGAGTTGTTGCAATAGCTATGACAATAATCGGTTATGCGGCACAAGCGACAAGTATTATAAATTCTCTTGTTGTTATTTCTTTTATCCCTGCAATATGTTCATTTATCGTAAAAGAATTATTCAAAGATGATAAAACATTGGTGAAATAAAGAACAGAGCTTTTAAAATCTTTATAGTATAATGAAATAGGATTTTTAAGAAATTGAAAAACCTATTATTAGTAATATGCAAAGGAATTATAATGGCAGGATTTACGGATAAAGCGAGGATAAAACTTCTATCAGGCAGAGGCGGTAACGGAATGGTTGCCTGGAGAAGAGAAAAATATGTTGATAAAGGTGGTCCTGCAGGCGGTGATGGGGGTAAAGGCGGAGATATATACCTTATTGCTGATGAAAGTATGACAACATTAATGGATTTTACTTTTCAGTCTATTTTTAAGTCGGAAAATGGAGAAAACGGACGAGGTAAAAGTCAACATGGTGCATGCGGAAAAGATTTGTATATTAAAGTTCCTATAGGTACAGTGGTTAAGGATGTTATTACTAATAAAATTATTGCTGATTTGAAAAATCCCGAACAAACCGTCTTAGCAGCAAAAGGCGGTCGTGGAGGTCGGGGTAATGCAAGATTTGCAACCGCACAAAAGAGAGCTCCTCAATTTTGCGAACCCGGAGAACCAGGGGTTGAAAGACATCTTGAACTTGAACTCAAATTAATTGCGGATATTGGGCTTTTGGGTATGCCAAATGCGGGAAAATCTACATTTATAAGTGTTATCAGTTCTGCTAAACCGAAAATTGCAGATTATCCGTTTACAACTCTTGTTCCGAATTTAGGCGTTGTCAGAAAGCCGACTGGCGACGGCTTTGTTGTTGCTGATATCCCGGGACTTGTAGAAGGTGCATCTTCAGGAATTGGGTTAGGACACGAGTTTTTACGTCACGTTGAAAGATGCAGATTTCTAATTCATCTTGTTGATTTAACGGCAGAAAATCCTATCCAAAATTATTTAACTATCAATGAAGAACTTGCAAAACACGATGAAAGACTTGCTTCAACTTATCAAATTGTTGTATTAAACAAGATAGATGCGGTTGAACCAGAATATGTTGATGAAATGATAAAAGAATTTAAAGAATATTCTGATGATGTTTTTGCAATTTCTGCTGCAACGCAGGCTAATATTAAAGAACTTATGAATTTCGTGTATCAAAAAGTTGATGAAATCGAAAAACCTGAAATCGAAATTGAAACAGAAGATGATGATGCGGCTTATGACAATGATGATAGTGCTTTTGCTGTTTATAAAACAGGTAAAAACGAATTTACAGTTGAGGGTGGAAAACTCTTTAGACTTGCTAATGTCACAGATTCTCAAAACCTTGAACAAATCAATCGTTTCCAAAATATTATGACGGGCATGGGTGTTTTTGAAGCATTGAAAGCTGCAGGTGTAAAAGATGGTGATGAAGTCAAAATAGGTCATATAGTTTTTGCATACTATGATTAATCGTCAAAGTATCAAATTTTGGGTGATATTTATTCTGTTTTTATCAACAGCCATTTTGTGTTGCGGATACAGTAGTAATTACAGTAGTAATGACGTTTTTCACTTCAACAAAAAAAACTTTTATTTGAACATGTCCTCACTAAATTTGTCCGGCGGATATATTAATACCTATTTGAAAAAAGGGCAGACTTTCGATAGTTGGGACGAGGCTGTAATAATTCACTATAATCCTATAAGTTCTGATGTTAAATCAGAATGTGAAAAACTTCATAGAGTAGTTGAAAATATGTACATAAAGTATTATTCAAACAAGCAGATGCCTATTGCTATTGCATACAACAGAATGACAAATACTGCACTTTTGGATTTTGTTGTACCGTCGATGGAGCATTCAGCGAAAAGACTTAATATGATTGAGTACCACGCTTTTAAGTATCAAAAGAATAAAGACAGTTATGGTGTTAAAATTTTTCAATACAGTAAATATATAAAAGTAAATAATTTTAACGACGAAAGACTTTTGTATGACTATTGGTGTAGAATAAGAAAAACTGTCTTGCCCGAAGTGATTGATATGGATATACCAAAAATTCAAAAAAGATAGGATGTGTAAGTATGAACAGCTTTTTAGCTCCACAAATCGAATATTTATTGTTTTTGCAAAATTTAAGAGAAATTACTGGCGGAATTTTCGACCAATTTTTTATGTTTATTACTTCTCTTGGAGAAATAACTTTACCCGTTTTGTTTATCGCTTTTATTTATTGGTGTATAAGCAAAAAAGACGGCACATATATTCTGTTCAGCTGGGGAATTGGGGTTATTATTACTCAATTTTTGAAGCTTTGGGCTTGCATCTATCGTCCGTGGATATTGGATTCGAGAGTTAAACCTATTCCTGAAGCTATAAAATGGGCGGGCGGATATTCTTTTCCGAGCGGTCATACTCAAACGGCAGTTTGTGTTTGGGGCGGTGCTGCCGTATGTTCTAAAAACAATTTTATCAAAATTGCTTTGATTGTAATTGCTTTGTTGATTGGATTTTCGAGAAATTATATCGGCGTTCATACTCCGCAAGACATTATTGTTTCAATTGTTGTCGGCTGCTTGCTTTTGTTTTTTATGCATAAACTTTTGAAATGGGTTGACGGCGGCAAAAATAGAGATGTCATCATTTTGGCTTCCGTTTATTTGTTGTGTATCGCTTTGATGCTTTACGGATATTTTAAATCTTATCCTATTGATTATTTTAACGGTAAAATTTTAGTTGACCCGATAAAAATGAAAATGTATTCTTTACCAAAAGTCGGAATGGTAACAGGGATTTTCACAGGCTGGTTTTTGGAAAGAAGATTTGTTGATTTTGTTCCCGAAATCGGTTCTATAAATGAAAAATTTGCACGATTTATTATTGGTGCTTTGATTTTGGTTGGTATAACTTCTGCTTTGGATTTTATTTTGCCAAACTTCGTTGACAAAAAATCTACAATGGCTATTTCAGCATTTGTGTCGGCAATATTTGTAACAGTTGTATATCCGCTTATGATAAAAATGTTTGCAAATAGAAAGCAAAAAGTTGAATAATGCAAATTGATAATTTGTTTACAAATGTTTTTTATTATTATTTTCCGTTAGCTGTAGTTTTTATTAAAATTTTCTTTAAAACTGCATTTATAACAGCTGTTGTTGAAACTTTGTTTTTCTATTTTGCAAAATTCCGTCAAAAGAAATTTTTGTGGTTTGTTTTTTGGACAAATATTGCTACAAATTTGATTTTGAATAGCGTATTATCACTTTTACCGAACAAAAACGAATATTTTATTTGTGGCGAATTTATAGTCTTTTTGATTGAATTTCTATTGTTTAGTTTTGCTTTTGGCAATAGAAGTAAGTATAATATTAAAAGATTGTTCCTAACTACCCTAACGGCTAATTTACTAACAGTTATTCTCGGATTAATCTGTGAAATATATATAAAATAAATTTGTATATATGGGTAAAATACAAGAATTTATCGTACTTTGATAGAAAAATTAAGTTTTGTAACAAAATAGATACATGCTGAAATTCGTACTTCTGAAATGTTTTTATATAAGTAAGGATATAAAGAGTATATAAAAAGAAAATATCCAGAGAGAATATAGAGGGACAGAGTATGGGACTTGGATTATCATTTGGTCATTTATCATTAGGTTCAGGAAGAAACAACAATTCCAAGTTAAATAATAATGAAAACAGAAGTAATAATTCAGAAACGGCTGGCAGCTTAGCATTCAAAGGTGAAAGCGCAGGAAGCTTAGCTTTTAAGGGTGAAAGTACTGGTTCGTTGGCATTTGTAAACGGTGAAACGGCTGGAAGTTTGGCTTTCCTCGGAGAGTCGGCAGGAAGCATCGCATTCAATGGCGAAAGCGCAGGAAGCGTTGCATTCCTCGAGGGAGGTTTGGACTTTTCATCATTTGAATCTTCAGATTCAACGCCAAGCACCGGATTCACTTCATTTGCTTAACTGAATTAAAGGGATACTTTAAGTCCCTGTTAAAATATAAGCGACAAAACGAGAGGTTATAGACCTCTTTTTTGTTGGCTTATTTTTTTGTTTTAAGTTATAAGTCTGTATTTGTAGTGAAGTCAAATCCGCCCATAGCTTTATATAAATCAATCATAGAAATAATTACGTTTGTTTTAGCGGAAACTTCTTGTTTTTTAGCAATTAAGAACTGTTCTTTTTGAAGCAGCATATTTAGGTTGTCCGCAGTTCCTATTTCATTTCTTTTTTTCATTAATGTCATTTCATCAGCACAAATTTTTGTTCTGTCTTGAGCTGTTATGAGTTTTATGTCTGCTGATTTTAATGCAAACAAAGAGTCATTTGTTTCTTGCATAGATTTCAAGATTGCATTGTTGTATTTTTCTACAGCAATTTTGTATGCATCATTTTTGAATTTTAAATATTGAATTTTTCTTCCTCCTGTGAAAATATCCATAGTTGGAAGCACTCCAAGGTTTGCAAGGAATGTGTCGACTTTTGAAATATTATAGAAATTAAAACCTAAATTTCCATTAATTCTGAAACTCGGTAGCAATTCTCTTTTTGCTACTCTTACATCAATGCCTGCTTTTTCGATTGCTAATTCTGATTTTACATAATCAGGTCTGTAATCCAAAAATTTTGTATCAACTTTTTGCGGTATTGAAATATTTACGTTCAAATCTTCGTAAGCTTTTCTTGATATGTCTTTAAATTCGCCGTCTGATACGAAAACATTCATTTGATTTTTCAAAACATCTTGTTTTTCAAGTAATGTATTGAGGTCGTCTTTAAGGTACGTTAATAATTTTTCTTGAAGCAAAACACTGCTTATTGTTGCCGTTCCGAGTTCGTATTTTTGTTTAACAGCGTCGCAAATACCTTTTTGTACGTTTATGATTTCTTGTTGAAGTCTTATAAGTTCATCAACTTTTATGAGGTTAAAATAATCGCCTGCGAATGCTGATGTTAATGTTATGTAGGCAGCTTTTTCATCTTGAAGAGCCATTTCGTATTGTTTTTTCTGTGCTTTTGTCTTCAAGTGGTTTTTGCCCAAAATATCAACTTCGTAGCTCATTGTCAAAGGAAATAAAAATCTTGTTTCTTGATAGGATGGAATTATAACATCTCCAAAAACTTCATTTGATGAGTTGAAAGTATGGTTAACATTGCCGTCAAAACCAATTTGCGGTAATTCATTAGCAAAAGAGATTTTTACAAGTCTTTGTGCCTCGTTAACTTTATGCAGTGCTATTTTTAAATCGTGATTTTTTTCGTAAACCGAATAAAGATTTTCAATAAGCACTTCATCATTAAATTTTTCCCAAAACGGGATATTCATATAGTTCATTCTGTTAATTTCATTTTCAGTCTGCTTTTTCGCAAATGCGGGCATGCCGAAAGTCATTATTATTAATACCAGACATAATATCTTTTTCATAAAAATCTCCTTTATGCGTTATCATAGTAACACAAAAATAAAAAATGCAATCTTTTGTAATTTGCTATATGCCTATCTTTAAGAAATATTAAAGTTGCAAAATTTTTTCGTTGCGTTATTATGATAACTGACGAGGTGAAAATGTTAAAAGAAATTTTTACTAACTTAATAGGTAATGCGATAGTTCAAGCAGGCAGAGCTATTAAGTTGAAGAACTTGGAAATGTTTGGAAAAGCGAAGTTTGGTATAACCCCCGAACAATTTGTTGTTTTGAGCATGCTGAATGAAGATTCACTTTTACATCAAAACAAACTTTGTGAGATTTTGTATAAAGACAAGGCTAATATGGCGAGAATTTTGTCTATTCTCGAGGAAAAAGGACTTATTGAGAAAATCCAGAAGGTTGAAAATCGCAAGCAAGTTAATAAAATTCAAATAACAGAATCAGGAAAGAGTTTAAGGGATAGAATTATTCCTGTTATGAAAAACTCAAGAGAACAGTATTTGCAAGATATTTCAGAAGATGAAATGTACACTTGTATAAAAGTTTTAAATAAAATTCAAGAAAATTTAGCAAAAAGGAAGTAATATGGCAAAGAAAAAAGAACATACGAATGACATTTTTGAGCAGCAAGCTTTGCAAAGACTTGCACAAAGAAAAAAACGTCATTCTAATAACAGAAAATTTTATCAAAAGAAAAGAATTGTAATTCCTGTTGTACTGATGATATTTCTTGTTGCAAGCGGAATTTACGGATTTTTTAATTCTTTGAAATATCAAAGTACCGATGATGCTTTTGTGGAAGGCAGATTGGTTTCAGTTGCACCAAAAGTTGCAGGTCAGGTTGTTAAACTTTATTTTAACGATAATGATTTTGTAAAAGAAGGTCAATTATTGCTTGAAATTGATTCTCGTGATTACGAAAATAAGGTTGCTGAGCTTGAGGGTGCTTTGAAAGAAGCCGTTGCAAATAAGAATGTATCAGGTGACGATGTTGACAAACACAAAGCAGATTTGGCTCAAGCTAATAAGAATTTCGATTTTGCAAAGAAAGACTTTGAAAGATATAAAAAATTAAAGGCTAACGGACTTTGTACAACACAAGAATTTGATACAGCCGAAACAAATTACAAACAGGCTTTAGACAGTGAAAAGGCTATGTTAGCATCTGTTAAGTCTGCAAGTTCAAAACAAGAGTCTGCTGAAGCTAATATTGAAAAGCTTGAAGCTCAACTTGCTCAAGCAAAATTAAATCTTTCTTATACAAAAATTTATGCACCTCAAGACGGAAATATTTCCTCAAGAAGTGTTGAAAACGGTAATTACGTTCAAATCGGACAGCCTTTGACAGCTATTGTTTCTCCTGAAATGTGGGTTGTCGCAAACTTCAAAGAAACACAGCTTACGAATATGAAAAAAGGTCAAACTGTTGATATCAAAGTTGATACATATCCGAATAAAGTTTTCAAAGGTCAGGTTGACAGTATTCAAAAATCTTCCGGAGCTAAGGCAAGTCTTTTCCCTCCGGAAAATGCTGTCGGCAGTTATGTTAAAGTTGTTCAGAGAATTCCTGTAAAAATTGTATTTACAGATGATTTTTCTAAATTTAACATTACTCCGGGTATGAGTGTAGTTCCAAAGGTTAAAATCAAATAATGAACACTACTATGGTTGAGAAAAACGATAAATCAGTTCCATTATGGTTGTTATCGATTGTGGTGACAATGCCGACGTTCTTTGCCTTTCTGGCAACGAGTGCGACAAACGTTGCATTACCTCATATTGCAGGTTCGTTTGGTTCGACAAATGATGAAGCAAAATGGGTTGTAACAAGTTATATGGTTGCAAACGGCATTTTCTTGCCTTTGACAGGGTGGCTTGAGAGAAAGTTTGGAAGATTGGATTTCTTGAAAATCTTTATTGCTTTATTCACTCTCGGCTCTTGCGTTTGTGCATTGGCCACGAACTTGAATATTTTGATTTTAGGAAGAATTATTCAAGGTGTTGGCGGCGGAATTTTGATGCCTTTATCTCAATCTATTTTATTGCAGGAATTTCCAAAAGATAGAAAAAGCGATGCTATGGCAATTTTTATTTTTGCTATTATGGTTTCCTCAATAATGGGGCCTACTGTTGGCGGTTTTTTGGTTGATTATTTTTCTTGGCAGTGGATTTTTATAATTAATATTCCTATCGGAATTTTGTCCTTGATAGTTATTCCGTTTATTGTAAATGACACCGAAAAAGATCATTCTAACGATGCTGTCGATTTTTTGGGTTTAACTTTCTTGATATTGTGGTTATTCTCAATGCAGGTCGTATTGGATAAAGGTCAGCAATATGGCTGGTTTGACTGCACTTGGATATGCTGGTTAAGTGTATTTTCTTTAGGTTGTATGTTTTTCTTTGTCATTTGGGAATTGGAAATCAAAAAACCTATTGTTGATTTGAGAGTTTTCAAGGATTTAAACTTTGTAATCGGTACAATTTTGGGTGTTTTAGTTAATATTATGGTTTGCGTTACTATAATATTGTTGCCTCAATATTATCAAGGCTTGATGCATTATACTGCATCGTTAACAGGTTTAGCTCTCGCAAGTAGAGTTGTTGCTTGTTTAGCTTTGTTTGTTATCGGAAGGTTGTGTCAACTTTACGACTTACGATTATTGATAGCAACCGGATTTGTTTGCTTGGGTATATCGATTTCTTTATGTGCAAATTTAAATCTTCAATCTGAACCTGCGGCAATTATTTTATCTAATATTTTATTTGGTATTGGTTCTGTCTTTGCTCTTGTTCCTATTTCTGCACTCGCACTCGGAACTTTGCCAAAGAATAAAATTCCTGATGCGGCAGGTGTTCATAGCCTTTCAAAGTGTGTAACAGGTTCTATGTTTACATCTTTAGCTTCAAGTTTTTCAATCAGTTTATCTCAAGTTCACCAGACTTATCTGTTGAAAAATATGACTGTATATAATCCAATATTTGTAAAACACTTTACAGCATTAAAATCAGTGTTTTTGAATAATTTACCGACTTTGAGTGCTGCAAAAAAAGCAAATGTTGTTTTGTATAAACAGTTGCTTGTTCAGGCTAAACTGTGTGCTTTTGCTGATTTGTTCCAATATGCAGCTTTGGTAACTTTTATGGTTATTCCACTTGTTATCTTTTTGAAAACTGACAAAACCGCAAAACAATAAAGTCCTTTAATATGAAGATTGATTTTTTGCTTAGTTGCTTTTCTGGCTTTTATCTGCTGTGACTAAATTAATAAGAGAAATCTTTTATTAACTAAACTTCATTCGCACAAAAATTGAAAATGCCTTTTACTTCTTTCCACAAATCTTCGTCGGTTTTATCTTCCGGAAGCTCAAGCGTTATTGTTGGAATTTGTCTTTCTATGCCTGCGTAAGTGCCAAAACTTCCGGGTGTTTCGTAACCTATATCTTCGGACACAGGATAGCCTGTTATTTCAGAAAGTCTTTCAGCTTGACGTTTTGCCGGACCATCAAAGTTTACAACCCTGTATGGTGAATGGAGTGTTAAAATAAAATTAGGTTTATGTTTTTCTAAAGTTTCAATTATAAATTTTGTTTCTATTTCACTTGCAGGTTTTTCGCCGCCAAAATAATGTTCATCTTCTATAATTTTACGGTTTTTAGTGGGAAAATTGCGATTTAAGTCAACTCCGTTTGCGTTTTGTCTTGTATTTAAAGCCTTTCCGTCCGGATTTAGACATGGAATTATTAAAAGATTGTTTTGTGGATTTTCAGAATTTTCTTTTAAGTATCTATTTATTAAATACTCTCCCTGTGGTTCATCTCCATGAAAAACCCCTATTATTAAAACCGTTTTACGTGCATTTTTTTTTCCTATTTGTAAAAGTTCAATAGTTTTACCTTGTTTTGATGTGATTTTTTTTAGCAGATTAATCATTCACCCATAACCTTTATCAAAATTCTTTT
>JBJEGN010000140.1:0-5262 GCA_051875105.1 Candidatus Gastranaerophilaceae bacterium | reverse complement strand
TGATTTGGGTATTTTCATAAACAACTTTTTGTTTTTCGATGGTTTTTTGTATATCAAAGTAAGCATCCCTGTACTTTGCGGCTTTTTCAAACTCGCATTTATCTGAATAGTTAAGCATTTCTTTTTTGAGTTCTTCAATTAGAAGTAGTCTATTACCGGATAAAAACATTTCAACATTATTAATTAGCCTCTTGTACTCATCTGATGAAATCATTTTTTGGCAAGGTGCTGAACACTTTTTAATATCATAATATATGCAGGGTCTGTCCTTAAATTTTGGATTTTTGCATTGTTTTAGCGGGAAAAGTTTTTTTAATAATTCAAGGGTCGAATACATAGCTCCTGAGTCTGTGTATGGACCAAAATATTTACCTTTCTCCATATTAATATTGTGTTTTCTTACAATTAAAATTCTTGGATATTCTTCATCTGTTATCAGAAAATACGGATACTTCTTGTCATCTTTTAATAATACATTGTATTTTGGTTTGTATTTTTTTATTAAATGAGCTTCTAAAATTAAAGCCTCTGTTTCAGTATTTGTAATTATAAATTCTATTTTCTCAATCTTGGGAACCATAACACGAAGTTTTACACTATCGTGATTTTTATTAAAATATGAACTGACTCGTTTTTTTAAATTTTTAGCCTTACCGACATAAATAATCTCTTGGTTATTATCTAAAAAACGATAAGAGCCGGGCTTTTCCGGCAAAAGTTTTAGCTGTTCCCGAATATTTTCCATATCAATATTTTATCTTTTTTAAAACATCTTTGCAATAAAAATGTAAAAATTACTTTGCATTTTCGATTTTTATGTTTAGTTCGACGATAACTCTGCTATAATATTATTTTGAGGTAGATATGGAATTACAAGATAATATACTTTTATACGATCAATACGATGAAGAAGATGATGAGTTTGATGATGAATTCTCGGAAGAAGAACAACAAGAAACCGTTGCTGAACATCACACTTACTCTTTTAAGAAGAATAATATAGAAACTTTCTTTCAGAATTTGACTGAAAATCCTGCGGGCATGGAAAAGAAAGATTTTCGCTCAACAATAAGCACTCTCTACGGTGTGATTGAAGACGAATTTGAAGGTACTTTTGTTCAGCCTGTTTCGATTTTGAGAAATACAAATTTTTATTTATACGAAGAAAATTCAAAGCCAATGGTTTTTGTTTACCCTAAAAACAATTTCGATTTTTGGCTTAAATCAAAAGGTTCTTTGTACAGGTTTGTCATAAAAACTAAGGTTATTAATGGTGTAGAACAAGAGGGATACGCAATTCCGCTTGATATAATATGGGAATATTTTTCTTGTTTTCAAGATGTTGAACACAATGAAGATTTATCTCCATCTTTTGTTGCATTTAATAATATCACGCAGTTTGTCTTGAAGGCTATTCAAAAATTATATTTCATTCCTAAAGTTAAAATCAGCGAAAAATTATTTTCTGTAAAATATGAATTATTCTCTTTTACGACTGAACTTGCTCTTTCTTTGAAAAAACTTGACGAACTCAATTTTTCAGATTTTTCAGCCATAAAAAATACAAAAGATTACTTAATTGACAAGTACATTAACTACATAATGTTTAAATACATAGGACTGAAAATGCCTAAATTTAAGGATTTAAAAGCTGCTATGTATTTTGTAAAACCTTTGCAGCAAAAACGTTATGTTCGTTCACTTGATATAGCAACTGCTATTTCAGAATGGCTTGATGAAATTTATATTGGTAAATATGATATTATCCCTGTTCTTCATATTACTAAAATTAATGAAAATGACTTTGAATTAACTATTGATATTAAAAATAAAAAAGAAGAAAAAGACAACATTTTACCCATTGATGTTCTGTATTCAGATGACAAAGAAATTTTTGGTCAACCCACAGAATTTATTACTTCTATTATTGAAAAGCAGCTTAATTACGCTTTGAAATATTATCCAGAACTCGAAAATTTGTTTGATGAGGACAATGATTTCAAACTCAAATTAGATGTTAATGATGTTTATAAAGTAATGGCAAATACTGCATATTACTTGAATAAAGCAGGTATTGAAATTGTATTGCCGGAAGATTTTGGAAATATAGTTGTTCCGAGAGCTTCTATTAATGCAAGAGTGAAGGCTGGCCGAGAAGCAGATTTACAAGAATTATTGAATTCCGGCTCTAATAGCGATGATTTGAGAAACATTTTTGAATTTGATTATAAAATTGCTATCGGAGATGACAGAATTTCGGTAGAAGAGTTTGAAGAACTTACAAAAAATGCAAAAGGACTTGTTGCATACAAAAATATGTACATTCTTATTGACGAAAATGAAGTTAAATCACTCATTGACAAAGTTAAAAATCCTTCTACAGAAAATCTTACAAGAGCAGAACTTTTGCACGCAGCATTTTCAGGTAATATAAAAGATTATGAGTTTGACTATGACGCTGCATTTGCGAATATTCTCAAGGATTTGACAAAAGTTAAAGAAGTTACACCGCCCGAGGGCTTGAAAGGTCATTTAAGACCATATCAGGAAAATGGTTTACGCTGGTTATATACAAACACTGTCAAAGGCTTTGGTACTTGTATTGCTGATGATATGGGGTTAGGTAAGACAATCCAAGTTATAAGTCTTATTCTAAAATTAAAAGAAGAAAACAAGATAAAAGGTCAAACTTTGGTTGTTTGCCCAACAACACTTTTAGGTAACTGGGTAAAAGAACTACATGGATTTGCACCATCTATGACGGTTTCTGTATATCATGGACCAGAAAGAAAGCTTGATGACAAAGCAGACGTTATTGTTACGACTTTTGCAGTTTTGAGGATTGATATAGAAGAAATTCGTAAAAAGAATTGGGGAATGCTTATTGTTGACGAAGCACAAAATATTAAAAATCCTGACACGTCGCAAACTCTCGCAGTTAAATCACTTAAGGCTGAATATAAAGTTGCGATGACCGGTACTCCTGTTGAAAACAGACTTACGGAATTGTGGAGCATTTTCGATTTTATCAATAAAGGATACTTAGGTACAATTAGAGAATTCCAAAAACGTTATGCTTTGCCTATTGAAAAATTTAAACAGACAAACAGAGCTGAAAAACTTAAACTTTCTATTTCACCCTTTGTGTTGAGAAGATTAAAAACTGACAAGTCTGTAATTTCTGATTTGCCGGAAAAAGTTGTTATGGACGAATATTGTTATTTGACTAAAACTCAAGCAGCACTTTATGAGTCAACCTTAAATGGCATTATGGGGCAAATTGCAGAAGCACAGGGTATAAATAGACGAGGTATGATTTTCAAACTTATAACAGCTTTGAAACAAATCTGTAATCACCCTTATCAGTATAAAAAATCAGGTGAAATGACAAAAGATATTTCTGGTAAATGTGATAAATTTATATCCGTTCTTGACGGAATTATTCAAAACAAAGAAAAGTCAGTTGTATTTACACAATATAAAGAAATGGGAAAAATTCTCGTTCCTATCGTGCAAAATGAGCTTTCAACGACACCGTTATTTTTCCATGGTTCATTAAACACTGTCCAACGTGAAGCTATGCTTAAGCAATTTTCAGAAGATGATGACAGCAAAATTATGATTTTATCTTTAAAGGCAGGTGGTACAGGTTTGAACTTGACTAACGCAACAAACGTCATTCACTATGATTTATGGTGGAATCCTGCAGTAGAAGAACAAGCTACAGACAGAACATATAGAATTGGTCAAAAACATAATGTTTTAGTTCATAGATTAATAACATTAGGCACGTTTGAAGAAAAAATTGACGAAATGATAAAAAAGAAAAAAGAATTGGTTAATATGGCAGTATTTGAAGGTGAAAAGACTATCACTGATTTAACCGATGAGGAAATCTATAATATTTTCACACTTACGTCATAATGCAAGGAGGATTTGAATATGAAAAAATTATCAGCAATTTTAGCGTTTGTTTTATGTTTTCAAATTAACGGTGTTGCAATAGCCGCAACTACGAGTACTACAACTACACAAAATTCTTCAGTTTTCTCTAAATTTGGAAGAATTTTAAAAATAATGACAGAAGATGAAACAACGACAGTTGAAAGTGAAAAATCAAGTTTGAAAAAGATGTCAGATTTTATGGAAAAATTGGAAGCTGACACTGATACAGTAACAAATAAAAGTCAAACTACAGTTTCAGAGTTGAAGGAACTTCAAACTGCAATAAAAAACAATGATACTGCCACGGTCAAAAAACTTCTATCTAAAAACAATGTAAATACAAAATACTCGGATGGTACGACTTCATTAAGTTTAGCTGTTTTAAACGATAATGCCGAAACTATAAAATTAATAGCAAAAGCAGGCGGTGATTTGGATCAAGTTTCATCAAACGGTGAGTCACAGGTTTACGTTGCTGCTTCGCTTGGAAAAATAAACGCCTTAAAACAACTTATTAATAGTGGTGCAGATGTAAATTTAGCTAACAAACAAGGTTTAACACCTCTGCACGCTGCAGTTACGGCTAATAAGGCTGATAGTGTAACTGTATTAATAAAAGCCGGAGCTGATGTCAATGCTACATCAAATAAGGGGTTAACACCTCTTGGTCTTGCTACTTTGTTGAAAAGAACAGACATAAAAACTACATTGAAAAATGCAGGTGCAACTTACAATTTATAAAAGTTGATTTTTAGACTAATAGTCAAATATTAAGGGTGTTTTTAATAGTGTCCTCGTTCCATAATTCCGAGAGTTGTATTATCAACAAGCACGTTAAAAATACCTTTATTATTTGCATATTCTTTATAATAGTCAATCAATTTATCAAGATGCGGAGAATATGGTTGACCACGCTTTTCAGAGAATGATTTACAAAATTCGAATGTTATCTCAAGCGTTTTTGCACCAATTTCTTCGCATAAATCGACCCAATCTTTTATGTCTTTTTCATTGTCATTGATGCCTTCATATATTAGGTATCTTATTTTTATATTGTCGCCATATGGGGAGTTTTCCAGATATCTTTTTAGGTTATCTTTGACGACATCAAATTTATCTCTTCTTTTTATCTTTTTAAAGACTTCCCTTGAACCCGCTGATATTGTAACTGAAATGGGCAACAACGTTTCCGAGTGCAACAGCAGTATGGAACAGCTTATTGAAGCAATGCAGCACATCGACAGCACCTCCGAAGAAATCCAGAAAATCAACAAGACTGTTGAGATGCCTGATAACGAAGCTGTTAGAGGAATGATT
>JBJEGN010000139.1:0-5345 GCA_051875105.1 Candidatus Gastranaerophilaceae bacterium | reverse complement strand
GATACTCCCCTATAAAAATGGCTATTTATCAACTGTTTGTTGTGACATAGCCTTATATAAAAACAATAATTTTTATGTTGATAAGTTTAATTTACCAACGTTATACATATACAGAAAACTCAATATGCAATATATAAAACACATATCTAACAGTGAGAAATTTAAGACAAAGAACTTTTCTTTATTTTCAAAATATATAGAAAAGATAAATACATTAATTCAGCAAAAATTTCCAGGAAGTAAGTTTATAATATTTGTATTTGATGATCAAATGAACTATGATTGGTCGCAAATTGAAAAAATGGGAATTTCAGTAATAAAGAAAGAAGAATTTTTGCCCGCTAATGATAAAGAAAGATTACCTGATGGACATCCAACATCAGAAACATGGAAACATTGTGCAGAACTGTTTGTAAAAGAAGCTAAATTAAACGATTAATTATAGTTCATATTAAAAAATAAGCGGTTAATACCCTATGATATCAAAATTTTTGAACATAGGGTATTGAAATATATAAATCTTTTTAAAAGAAACTTTGTTTTTCGGAAGATTTGTCTGTCAGCCATTTGAACAAATCAGCAAAACCGCTGCAGCCGCCGCACTTTTGATTATCATTGCAATCGGAAAACTTGAAACAAAAATCTTCCGTAAAAATCATAAATTCTTTACATTCTTTTTTATTCTCTAAATTTTTATCCATAAAGACCTCTCTTTTAAAAGAGAATAGAGAACAAAAAACTATAAAACATTAGACAAAAGTATATTTTTACAGAATACGAAATTAGTCCGCTCTATATATTTTGTGCAAATCGTTCAAATAGTCATTTATCGAAATGCCTATATCCAAAACCGTTTTCACATCTTTTTCATTTGGCGAATTAAACATTTTTTCATCTAAATTTTTATCGGAAGCAATAAAAATCGCATTTGTAACATCAATAACTCTTTTATCAATATCAAAAAACACCTTATAATAAAGTCTGTCAGAAGTTTTTCCGTCAAATACAGCAAAATTTTTGAAGTGTTGTTTGTACTTTTTAATCGTAAATCCGAAAAATTCATCTTCACTTTCGGCAAAATCAGTATTAGCACAGGAATTAAACGCAAAAATACCGTTTTTCTTAAGAGATTTTTTTATATTTTTGAAAAAATCATCTTCAAAAAACCTCTCGTCAACACCCTCATTACCTGCGACATCAACGATTATAAGGTCATATTTGGTTTTGTTATTACGAAGATAAACAAGTGCATCTTGAAGATAAAAATTGAATTTTTCACTTTGTTTAAAATCAAAAAACTCCGTTGCGATAGAAAGAATATTTTCTTCAATATCAACAGCATCAATTTGTTTAAGGTCTTTATAAATTTTTTCGAGCTGTTTTACCAAAATCCCCGTTCCAAAACCGATAACAAGAATTTTTTGAGCTTTCGAATTTATCAAATAAGGAATTAAAAAATAATTCAAATAGGGAATATTACCTTTATAAAGTTCCGACTCAATCATGCCCGCCTGAAAACTGATTCCGTAACGGAGAAATCGTCCGATATTATTTTGGCAAACGGTGATTGAATGAAACATAGATTCTTTTTGCCAAAGGACTTCATCATTATACATTTGAGAGCAGGCAATAGCGACGGATTCAACGTCAGCATCTTTTTTCATAATATTTTCGGGAATAATAACACCGTTTTCGCTAAATTTATTTGACATAATAAAAACCTTTTGATAATAAAATTATCTCAAAAAGAATGTTTGATGTAAAATTAAAATAAATCAGCTTACATACGGAGGAACAATGGAAGAAAAAGAAAATTTGGATCACGTCCGCCAAACGAGAATACAAAAGCTAACGGATATAGCAGACAGAGGTATAAATCCTTTTAAATATTCTTTTGATAAAAATATAAATGCAAAAACATTGCAGGAAAAATACGAAAATCTTGAAGCAGGATTAGAAACAGAGGACTGGTATGCAGTTGCAGGAAGAATTACGGCAATAAGAAATTCGGGAATGTTTATGGATTTACAAGATGACAGCGGAAAAATCCAGTTATTCTGCCACAAAGAAAATATGGGAGCTGATAAATTCAAGGAATTAAAACTTCTTGACATAGGTGACATCATAGGTTGCTGGGGTACAGTAAGACGTACTCCGAGAGGAGAACTCAGCTTAAAGGTAAAAGAAGTAAGCCTTTTGACGAAATCATTAAGAGCATTACCTGAAAAATTTCATGGGTTGACAGACGTTGAAACTCGTTATCGTCAAAGATATATCGATTTGATAATGAATGAAAAAGTAAGACAAACGTTCAGAATAAGAAGCAAAATCATTACAAAAATTAGAGAATACCTTGTAAATCAAGGATTTTTAGAAGTTGAAACACCAATGCTTCACATGAAAGCATCAGGAGCAAATGCAAGACCGTTTATGACTCACCATAACGCTCTTGATATGGATTTGGCTCTCCGTATCGCTCCGGAACTTCATTTGAAAAGGCTTTTGGTCGGCGGTTTGTCAGAAAAAATCTTTGAACTCAACAGAAATTTTAGAAACGAAGGTATTGACACTCGTCACAATCCTGAATTCACAATGATTGAAATGTACCAAGCATACGTTGATTACAACGAAATGATGGCTCTTATCGAAAATATGATTTCTTCAGTGGCTATGGACGTATTGGGTACAACAAAAATTACTTATTGCGGTAAAGAAATCGATTTGACTCCTCCTTGGGATAGAAAAACCATGATAGGTGCTATTTCTGAATATACGGGCATGGATTTTTCAAGCGTTGTAAATTACGAAGAAGCTGTTCAAAAAGCAAACGAATTACACATTGATGTTGAAGATTGTGATAATTGGGGCAAAGTTCTCGAAAGAATTTTCGAGGAAAAAGTTGAACCGCACTTAATTCAACCGACACATATTATCGACTATCCGAGAGATATATCACCGCTTGCAAAAGTTCACAGAGATAATCCGAGATTGACGGAAAGATTTGAAACAAGAATCAACGGCTGGGAAATTTGTAATGCCTTTTCTGAATTAACAGACCCGTTAGATCAAAGAAGCAGATTTGAAGCTCAAGCGAGGGCAAAGGCTGCAGGTGATGAGGAATCAATGGATATTGATGAAGATTTTATCACAGCGTTAGAATATGGAATGCCTCCGGCCGGCGGCATGGGAATAGGTATCGACAGAGTAGTTATGCTCTTAACCGATTCACCGACAATCAGAGATGTTATTGCTTTCCCGACGATGAGAAACAAATAAATACAAGCTGTTAAAGGGTTTGCGGTATATCAGTATCTCAAACCCTTTTGTTAACAAACGTAAAGGACTTGCAAACTTCTGAAAATCAGATATAATAACATTTGTAAATGCCAACAGACAAATAAGGAGATTTTACAATGAACAAAGAAGATTTAGTACAAGAAGTATCAAAAAAAGCAAAAGTTACTCAAAAAGAAGCTGCTGATATTATAAACACATTTATGGATGTTGTTCAAAAGTCAGTTGCAAAAGGAAAGAAAGTAACTTTAGTAGGTTTTGGAACTTTTGAAGCAAGAAAAAGAGCTGAAAGATTAGGCCGTAACCCTCAAACTGGTGCAGCAATTAAGATTCCTGAAAAAGTTGCTCCTGTATTCTCAGCTGGCAAAAAATTTAAAGATGTTGTAAACGCTGGTAAATAGTTGTTTTTATACAAATTTGAAAGCCGTTCTTTTAAGAACGGCTTTTTTGTGTTTAAATGATTGTATTAATTATGTGGATAATTTTATATAATGAATAAACCTTATGTTTCAATAATAATTCCTGTTTATAATGCTTCAAAGTTTATAAAATCTTGTTTGGAGAATTGTTTATCTCAATCTTTAGACAATATTGAAATTATTGTTATTGACGACAAATCTACAGATAATACGAGAGATTTGGTAATAGAGGTTAGCCAAAAAGATAACAGGGTAAAACTAATTGCTTTAAATGAAAATAGAAAACAGGGTTATGCGAGAAATATTGGAATGGAACAAGCTAAATCTGATTATATAATGTTTTTAGATGTTGATGACAGCTATGCTCCCGATTGTGTTGAAAAAATGTATAAAAAAATCACAAAAGATAACGCAGATATGACAGTATGTAAGTTTTTTCTAATCGAAGACGGCGTTGATATTACGATGGAAAAAATTGATTTCTGCACAAATTTCGCAACTGTTCCCAAACTTCTGCAAAACGGCTATTGCTATAAGGATTTTACTGATAAAATTGATTTATTTAACAGAAGAAATGTTATTTGGGACAAGATATATAAAAAAAGTTTTTTAGTTGAAAATGATATAAAATTCCCGTTAGGAATGTTTTGTGAAGATGATGTATTCACTTTTAGAGCAGTATTCAGAGCGAAAAAAATATCAATATTAGACGAGAGATTAGTTTACTATACTGTAAGCAGAAAAAATTCTTCAAGTAATTTAAAGGATAGGACAAAGTTTGATTGTTTTAGATTATTTCATTATTTAAAGGAAGATTTAAATAAATTAGGACTAACAGAAATAATCGATAATGAATACATGAGGTTTGAGGTGTATTCTGTTCTTCATTTTTATGACAAAGTTGGCTTGTTGTATAAATATGAATTTTTTAAGACAATGCAAAAAGAGTTTTTACAATATAAACCTTATATTGACAATCCGTTGAATAGGCGTTCTGACTGCAGAACATATACGATAATTGATACTGTTTTGAATAGTAATTTTATAAAATTTGCTACTATATTTTTTCTGAGAAAAATTTTTAAACGACCATTTTAGAATAAAAAATCTTTATAAAATGTTGTATATCATACACTTATCGATTATGATAAAATCAGTTCAAGGATTAAATTTATGAAGTATGATATAGCGATGAAATATAAGCCGCAGGCAAACATTTATGATGAATTGTTTCTTGCAGACGGAATGCCTCGAAAAGTTACCGAAACAATACTATCAAACTTACGAGAAATAGGTGATGAAGAAGCGGAACGTCGCAGAAGAAGGCTAAATTACACAAGATATTATCAAGCTATTATAAAAACTCAAAATGAGGATGAACATGGACTTGACTCTATACCGTTATTTTTAACATCAGATGAATTTGATATTATAAAAAAGGGGTTAACGCAAAGGGCGAAACTTTATGACTTAATTGCAAAAGACTTGTATGGAGAGCAAAATTTGATAAAAGACGGTATTGTTCCTCCTGCTCTTGTATATGCAAATCCTGATTTTTTGCAGATGTTGTGGACCGGAAAAAATTCAAAAAATAATTTTGGTTGTTGTAAAAAAAAGCGGGCTTTTAAAGCT
>JBJEGN010000138.1:0-23470 GCA_051875105.1 Candidatus Gastranaerophilaceae bacterium | reverse complement strand
ATCCAGGTTGAACCTACGGTTTACCCAAAAGGGCATATCGATTTGTACGGCTCATCTTTCGCCTACAACTCGCTACAAATCACTGTCGTTCCGATTTTTTTTATCCAATATTTTTGCGGGTTTCGGGGAATGATAAAATATTGCTTTTCCCTTGATGTCTGTTTTTGCTTTCATTTTGCTCATAAAATATTGTATTTGTTTTTTTATTGTATATTGATTATATGAAAAATTTTTGCAAACGATTGTTAATATTTATACTGAGTTTTTTCTTTTTTGTTATTTTATGTGACATTATTGTTTTTAGACTTTTGTACAAAAAAATACCGAGTGATGCCGTTAAACCTGGTTTTTCTTATATGCTTGTAAAGCCTGTGGTTTTTCCTCTTCCTGTGAAGGGACACTTTATTGGCGGCTGGGGAAACGGAAGGTTACCTGATGGGCTGGAATACAAAGGAAAATCACCAATTGTTATTTTTGGTTGTTCTTATGCTTATGGATATTTGCTTGAACAAAATCAAACAGTTAGTTACAAATTGGCAAAACTTCTTAAACGACCTGTTTATAACAGAGCTGTTTCTGCAGGGAGTTTTCAGCAAATGTATCTTCAAGTTACTTCTGATTACTATTATGAAGAAGTTCCGCAAACTAAAAATTTTGTATACATAATGATAGATGATCATTATCGTAGAATGTATGGTGATACATTTTTTGTTTTGGACGATCGTTTTTACCCCCAATGCCATTTGAGTGGTGATAAATTCATTTTAGATAATTATGAAAATCCTGTTTGTAATTTTTTTAAGTCATCTTATCTTTCAAGGCTTCTATACAAGCATATTGTGTATAAATGGATTAATAATCCAAAAAATGCCGATGAGATTACAGATAGTGCGTTAAAATACTTCATTTTAACAAAAAAAGAAATTGAAAATAAGTACAATACTAAAGTTAATTTTAATGTTGTAATTTATGAAAAATGTTTGTATCAAGATTTACTTGAAAAAAAATTGGTTGATAATGCATTTAATGTGATAAGTTTTCCCAAATTGATTAAAACTGACTTGCGTTCAAATAAATATTGGGGGACGGATATGCACTATCATCCAAGAGAAGCTGCTTGGGACTTAGTTACTCCTGTAATTGCCAAAAATCTCGTGTTGGATTAGCCTATTTTTTATTGCAAAAACAATCTTTTCCATGAGCATTTATTAATCCGATTGCTTGCAGATACGAATAAATAATCGTTGTTCCGACAAATTTCATTCCTCGTTTTTTCAAATCTTTTGAAATTTCATCAGAAAGTGGCGAAAAGGTCCTTATATCAAAAGGTTCATCTATTATTTTACTATTTGTAAAGCTCCAAATATATTTGTCAAAACTTCCAAATTCTTTTTGTATAGCCAAGAAAATTTTGCTGTTATTTATACTTGCGGAAATTTTTAGTTTATTCCTTATAATTCCTGTGTTTTCGAGTAATTCTTTTGTTTTATCTTCTCCGTAGTTTGCGATTTTTTCTATGTCAAAATCGTCATAAGCTTTTCTGAAATTTTCTCTTTTGTTTAAAACGCATTCCCAAGAAAGTCCGGCTTGAAAACTTTCTAAAATTAAAAGTTCATAAAGTTCTTTGTCATTGTGCAGCGGTTTGCCCCATTCTTCATCGTGATACTTAATGTATATCGGATTTTTTAAATTAACCCAAGAACATCTTTTCATCTGTTACCTTTATTCTAAGTTTTTATTTAGTGTTTATGAAATTTTATTTGTCTGTATATGTTTCTGTCGGAAGTTTTGCATCTTCTGCTGTTCTTATGATTTCATATATACCTTCAACTTCTTTTAAAGACATACCTTTTTCGCATCTTGCACTGTAATATCCGGTATAGGCAGACATGTTCATTACATAAATTTTATCTTTGTCGCCTCTGATTTCAATCGGAACCCCGCCTTTTATGATGATTGTTTCATTTTTCGGGTATTTATTGTAGTCACCTGAAATATCACCTGTTTCGTTTGTTAAACTTTTTCTTATGGTAACTTCTCTAAATTCATCAAGCGGATATGTTATTTCAATCATGTCTTTCATCGCTCTGACTGTATAATTAGACAAAAGTAAAGGAAACTTGAAACCTGCAATTTTTGCCGCTTGGGTTAAATTGTCGTTGCAATCTGACCATGGATTTGCAATTTGAGTGTTTTCTGTGCAACCTGCTAAAAGTAATGAACAAAAGCAAATTATTGATAGGAATAATTTTTTCTTCATGTTAACTCCTTGAAAGTATAGAATTCATTATACATTTTATTTTACAATTTTAAATATTAATATCAAATTAAAAAATTATTGCAATACTCGCTTGACGTGATACTATTGGTTTAGCAAAATTGTAAGGAGATTTTAAAGATGAAAAGAATATTAAATTTCAAAAAATCAATGAATGAAAGAAAAGCAATCAAGATTATCGCAGGTATTGATAATTTTGATATGGATAGAGTAAGAAACGTTGTTTCAGCTGCAACTCAAGGCGGTGCAACTGCTGTTGATATTTGCTGCAACAAAGAAATCTTTGATATGACTCGTGAAATGACAGATCTTCCGATTTTCGTTTCATCAATTGTTCCTTCAGAACTCGTAATGGCAGCTGAATGGGGTGCTGATGCAATTGAACTCGGTAACTATGACGCACTTTCAAGAAACGGTAGAATGGTTTCTGCTGACGAAGTTTGGGCTTGGGCAAGAGAAACTAAATCTTTATTGAATGGTAAAGATGTATTCTTCTGTGTTACAATTCCCGGTCACATTTCGATGAATGAACAAATTGAACTTGCTCATAAACTTGAATCACTTCACGTTGATTTAATCCAAACGGAAGGTTCAATGGTTTCTGAACACCACATGTCAGGTGCTATGGGCTTGATGGATACAGCTATGAGAACTATGGCTAACACTATGGAACTTTCTTCAAACGTTGAAATGCCTGTAATGTCAGCAAGCGGAATTTCAGTAAAAACTGTTTCTATGGCTTTTGCGGCAGGTGCTTCTGCAGTTGGTGTAGGTTCTGCTGTTAACAAATGTGATTCTTTGATTTCTATGATAGCAACTGTTAGAAGCCTTGTTGAAGCTTCTTCAAGATGGTCATGGAATTGTTCAAATTCTTCTGTATCAGAAGAAATTCACGCTTAATAATTTTTCAAGGGATATGCAAAAGCGTATCCCTTTTATTTTTAATATGAATTTTGATTTGAAATGTGATAAAAAATATAAGTTGATGACGGAAGAGGATATTTTAATTTCTCTTGATCGCTTGTCCAGATTTAAAAATCCTGAAATTAAGTATGTCAGGGTTTTTTATGATATCATTCTTAAACATTTGATTTTTCCGTCTGTATCAAAGCATAAATTAGATGAACTTCCATCTTCTTTTCTTGTTGATACTGTTACTGAAATTTGGAATAACTCGGTTGAAAATATTTTTGGAAAAGCTGATGAGGATTGTTTTTCTTTAAAACAGTATGATGAAATTCAGTATAATATTTCAGACAGTTATATTCTTGAGTTAATGAATGCTGATTTGAAAATTACTCCAATTTTAAAAAATGTAGAAGAAAAAAAACTACCAAAGAATGTTCTGTTTTTAAAGAAATTGTTTTTGAATTATTCATCAGATGTTGATATTGTTCAATTAGGTGATAGTTTAAGGTATAAGTATAAAACTTTATTTCCGATAAAAAAATTGATTTTGACAGAAGGAATTACCGAGGAAATTTTATTGCCCAAATTTGCCGAGATATCAGGTTATAATTTTGATGAAAATGGAGTTTATATTCTTGCTACCGGCGGAAAAAGTAAGGTTTTGAGTATTTATGCAGAGTTAAAATATGTTTTAAAAATTCCTGTTTTTGTTTTGCTTGATAACGATGCAGAACCTGTTTATAACGATATTGTTTCTGTTTTGAGAAAAGAGGATAAGGCCTATTTGATAAAATCAGGCGAGTTTGAAGATATTTTATCGAAGGATTTAATCATAAAATCTTTTTCTGATATGAATTATGATGTTGCTCCTGCAGAAAAAAGCGAAATATCTTCTGAAAACGGCACTTGTTTTGCGCTTGAAAACCTATGGAAATCAAGAGGCTTGGGGGAATTTAGAAAGGCTCATTTTGCAAAAGCCGCAAGTAAATGTTTAAATGATAAGATTTTTATTTCAGATGAAATTAAATCGATTTTAGATTTAATAATTAACTTATAATAGCAAGGTGCATTAATTATTAATTAATGCACCATTAGTTATTGTTTTTGTTATATTTTGATTAATAAAAATTTACTGTCTTTTAATGCTAAAACTTTATGTTCTGTATCTTTTTTGAAAAGAAGCATTTGTCCTTTTTCTACGGTAAATTCTTCTGCGTTAAAGTGGAGTTGAATTTTTCCATCTAATACATACACTGCAGCATCTGAAATAGAAGTGTGTGTATCTATAATTTCTTCTTTTTTCAATCCTATGACAGACAAGCTGCTTTCATTGTGTTCCATCAAATTCTTTTTGTTGAACTTTTCTTCATTAACAAGATCTTTAGCATTCAATACGTTATAAAACATAAAATTTAACCTTTCGTTTATCTACAAAAAAATGATATTGTTTCCAATGATTTTTTGTACTACCCGAAAGGCTAAAAAATATTTGTATTTGTGATTATATATTTTCAATTAACGAATTTACGAGTTTTGATGATAAAATAGCCATTTCTGTTTCAAATTTGTCAAGAGAGGTTGCAGCTTCGCCATTTGCAAGGTCAGATATTACTCTTACAACGACAAACGGAATGTCGTTTGCAGTTGCAGCCTGAGCAATTGCTGCACCTTCCATTTCTACAGCTTTTGCATTGAACAAATTTTTAACTTCTGCTCTTTTTGTCAAATCTGACATAAACATATCACCTGTTGCAATAATTCCTCTGTAGGTTTTACCGCTTGTGTAATATTTTTTTGCAGCATCTTCAAAAAGCTCAATTAGTTTTTCATTTGCATGAAAAACTGTAGGTTTATCTTTTTGAAAACCTGTACACATATAGCCTTTAGCGTATCCTAATGCTGTTGCATCAAAATCGTGTTGAACTAACTCTTCTCCGATAACAACATCTCCTACTGACAAATCTTCCGCAAGTCCGCCGGCTACACCTGTATTTATTATATAATCAGGATTAAATTTGTCCGCAATAAGTTGGACGGTCATGGCTGCTGCTGCTTTTCCTACACCGCTTTTGGCTAAAACTACATTTGTGTTTCCTATTTTTCCCTCAAGGATTTCAAATTGACCTTTTTTATAAACTTCAACATCTTTAATTGATTTTTTAAGTTGTTCAATTTCACAATCCATAGCACCGATTACTGCTATTGTTGGGTTATTTTTCATAAATCATTTTCTCCTCTGTCCAATTTTGCAAAACTGATAACATATCTTTTGCTACCGTTTTTGCACCTTGTAAATCGTGTTCAAGGTAATTTCCGCATTCTTCCGGTTTTGTTCCCGGTATTTCACCTTCAAAGTCTTTTATGAAAGCGAAACATTCTCTTATTAGATTTAGAGCTTCTGTGTGTGAAATATTATCCCTCACAAGAAAGTAAAAACCGGTTCTGCAACCCATTGGACCGACATAAATGATGTCGTTTGCATATTTTGTATTTCTCACGTATGTTGCAAATAAGTGTTCAAATGTGTGCATTGAGCCATTTTGTAAAAAATCATTGTTGTTAGGTTTTTTCATTCTTATATCGTAGGTTACAATGTCGCCATCTATTCTTGAAATATACATGCCTTTATTTAATTTGTTGTGATTTACCGTAAAACTTGCTATCTTTTTCACTTTAAAATCTCCGTTTTTTATTATTATTTTATCAAAAATATTAAAGTTTTAGAAATTTTTACCGATAATTTTATTGTGGTGTAAGTGCCATAGTTTTTGTTCAGAGAGTAGAGATAGTAATGCAAATATCGGGCAATGTTAATAAAGTTAATTCGCAGGTATTATTGAAAAATAAACCTCTGAAAAACTCTGCTCAAAATATTGCCTCACAGCAAGAAAATACGGTTGTTTCGGATAATCTTCCGTCAGGGCAGGCATGGCAGGCTATGGTCGGGGTAAACGGTACGAACAGCTTCAAAAATCCCGATAAATTGATTAATAAGTTCGCACTTACAGGTAAATTAGGTGTTTCGGACTTAATTAATCTTAAAAAAATTGTAAAGCAAAATGACAGGCAGGCAGAAAATACTGCTATGCTTTTGAATTTGGTTAATGATAAAAGCATTAATTCAAGAACTTTGAGATATATTTGTAAAGATGGATTTATGTCAGACGGTATGGAAGGCGACATAAGAATGATTTATTCAGCGAAACAGCAAAATGTCGATCCGAATGATTTTTATATTCCTCATGTGAATTCAGCTTCTGATGGTGCAGATAAGGTTAATATCGGTGAAATGTTTGAAGTTGAAGGCGAAAAAAATGTATTTATAAAAAACAAAGACGGCGTTGCAGAGCAATTAAAACTTGATAAAGCGACAATGATTAAGTTGTTCCCGTTGGGTGAACGTTTTGCAAATGCTCAAAGACTTTCGGGTGATTGCTATTTCGTTTCTGCTGTAAATTCAATGATGGAAAATCCTCAAGCGAGGGTTAATTTTTTGAAGTGTTTTGAACAAGATGGAGATAATATTAATATTCGTTTTCCGTCGAGTGATTTTGTTTATACTGCAGAAAACGGTGAAATGCCAAAGCATTATGCTAAAAATTATGTTACGGGTTCGCTTGGTATGAAACTGGTTGAGCATGCTTATGGTGAAATGCTTGCAGACAGATTTTCTAATATGGCTATAAATGCACAAGAAGAAGCGATAAAAAACTTGGAGAAACAGCAATCTCAAACCCCTGATGATAAAGATATTAAAACAAGACTTTCTGAACATAAAAAGGCATTAGAAATTTTTAAAGAAGATTTGAATTCAAAAAATCCTCAATATGTTGTTATGATTGAAGATTTAGGTGGTTTAAAAGTTGAAAAAAATAAGGACGGATATTCAGTTGTTGTGGCTGAATCTATAAAACGCCCTGAAATGAGTGATTATAGCGGATTTAATTTTAAACGTCTTGATCAAATGAATGCATATCGTAAAACTTCTTACGAAAATCCGGGTGATTTTTACCGTGGTGACGGCGGTTTTATGGAAGATGTATTCTCTGATTTTGGTTTGAAAGAGGTGAAAGCTTACCCTGCTCATGAAAGAGAAGTCTGCCAGCTTTTGAAGAATCCTGAATTATCTAAAAACTATATTTTTTCAGGCGGTACGAAAAATGAAGGGCGTACAAATCCTATAAGAGCGGAACTTGTCATGGATAGAAGTTTGAATATGTACGGTGCTCATGCATATAGAATTATGCCGTCAACCGATGATAAAGGTGAAACGGTATTTAAGGTTTCAAATCCTTGGAATTCTTCACACAATACGATTTTAACTTTTGAGCAATTACAAAAGTTCTTTGCGGAAATTCACGTTGCAAAAGTTAGTTAATTGGTCGGTATGCCTGAGTGTATGAATAAGATTCCTTAAAACCGGATGATAGGTACATTTTAAATGCCGGTTCAAAGTTACTGTCACAGCAGGCATTTATTTCTCCGAGTTGTCTTTTTCCGCTTGCAACTGATAAATAAACATCTTTTACTACAGATTTTAATAAAAGATTTCCAAAAGATTTTCCTTGAAATTTCTGTTTAACTGCAACAAGCGGGATATTTGCTATTTGAGAGTTGGTAAGATTTGCAAAACATACACCGCTAACTTTTGATTTATACAAAAGAATTTTTGTTTCTTGCGGTAAAAATTCACCATAAACACCTGCGGTGATTTTATCAGTTATATCTCGAATTCCTTTCATAGAGGTAAATCTTGGGTCGAATTTTGCATCTGATTGATTTTTGAACGATTCAAGTAAAAGTTCGCAAACCGGTTTATAATATTTGTTGTTCCAAGAAACAATTTCGAATCCGTTTTTTAATCTTTGTAAAGGCATTTCTCGAATTATCTTTGTATCTTCTTCATCTTGAAAATTAATTTTCATCACAGATTGTTTTATCGGGTAAAAACCAAAAGTGGGAAGTTCAGGAATTATTTCGGTTTGTTTGCCTAAAACAGTAAAGGTGACAACTTTTTCTGAAATTGCTTTTTGATTTTCTTCAAGGAATTTTTGCAAAAGTAAACATCTTTTTTGAAGAGAATTTTCATCACCAATAACGTGAATCATATTCAATTCTAAAGATTCGGAAATGACGGTTGTGTATGTTAAAAAACCTGTCGGAACATCTTGTTCAAAAAGAATAATACACTTTATAAGTTCAGCTTCAACCGATTTGACAAAATCATTGTATTCCAATGGTTCAAGTTCAAAGTTATATTCAGATACGGCTTTTGACTTGAAATCGTTGTAAACGCCCGCAAAAACCTTGTTATATTCGTCTTTGTAATTATCAAAAGTGTAAACGGTAATATTTGCCATTTCAAATTCCTTTATAAATATATTACCATAAATTAATAAATATATAAAAAACTACTTGTCAATGTATAATTAGCATAATAAAATGTATTAAAAACGAGGAGTCAAAAATGGCAATAGCATATTTATGTCTGGGTTCAAATATCGGTGACAGAGTAGGATATGTTCAACAAGCAACGAAAATGTTAGTTGAATCAGGAAAAGTTACTATTGTAAGAAGTTCTGCTTTGTATGAAACAGAACCTTGGGGAAAACCGGATCAGTGTTGGTTTTTGAATGCTGTTTTGGAAGTTAAAACAGATTTGGAACCGAAAGAATTGTTGAAGTTGTGTCTTGATACAGAGAAACATCTTGGTCGTGACAGAGAAAAGGAAATTCATTGGTCATCAAGAACCATTGACATTGATATTTTGCTTTATGACGACCTCATATACGAAGATGAAGAATTAACAATTCCGCACATGCACTTACATGAAAGGGCTTTTGCACTTGTGCCTTTGCTTGAATTGGTACCTGATTACATTCATCCAAAGTATAAAAAATCATTACTTGAATTGCATGAAGCTATTGAAAATCCGGAAGACATAGTTCTTTTTGGAACGAGGTTTGATGAACTCTAATCAAATAGGAATAATTGGTGCAGGGCCTGCAGGGGTTTTTGCGGCTATTTCGATTCGTGACTTCTATAATGCGGATGTCACGATTTTCGATTGGCAAGAGCCTTTGACGACATTGTTGCCTACAGGTGGTGGGCGTTGTAATTTTTCCTATTTTGAAACGGATATGAAAACATTTGCCGGTTATTATCCGAGAGGGTCAAAGTTTTTGCTTTCTGTATTTAGCAGATTTGATATGAATGATACAGTAGATTATTTTGAAAAAATCGGCATAAAATCATATGTGCAGGCAGACAATAGAATATTTCCGATTTCTGACAGTGCAAAAACGACTGCTGAAATCCTTTTGCAAAGGGGAAATCTTTTAGGGGTTAAATTTATCAAACAAAGGGTTTCTCATGTTTTTCACGATGGTAAAAATTTTGTTATTTCGACTTGTGATAAAGACTATAAATTCTCAAAATTGATTCTTGCTACCGGCGGAAAGAACTTTAAACTTGCCAAGTCATTAGGTCATAAGATAATTACTCCGACTTTTACACTTGCACCTTTAGAAATTGCCGAAAAACAGTATTATGAATTGTCAGGACTTACTTTAAAGGATGTTTGGGTAAAAGTATTTTTTGAGGGTAAAAAATTATTGAATATTGCTGGTGACATGCTTTTTACGAGAAATTCCATTTCAGGTCCTTTGGTTTTTAAAATTTCATCAATTTGTGCTTATGAAAAATACAGTCCGGAGTCGCCTTTAGAACTTCAAATAAATGTTGCCGGACAAAATGAAAAATATATAGATAATTATGTTTCTGATTTTAAAACCGATAATCCGAGAATTTCTATCAGAAATGCTTTTCAGGCTTTTTGTCCAAAGAGTTTGTTTGATATGATATTGATGAATTGCAATATTGATGGCACAAAGCAGATAGCCCAATTGAATAACAAAGAGAAATCTTTAATATTAGAAAATTTAACATCATTAAAAATCCATGTTACACAAAAAGTTTTAAATTCAGGAATTGTTACGGCTGGTGGAGTTGATACCGATGAAATAAATCCTGCAACAATGGAATCAAAAATTCTTCCGAATTTGTATTTTGCAGGTGAAATGATAAACGTTGACGGATTTACAGGCGGATTTAATTTGCAAAACTGCTGGTCAACCGCTCGTGTTGCAGCGATGAATATTTTGAAAGAAGACGAAAAAAAACAGACTAATGATTAATCAACAGTCTGTTTTTTTATATTTTATTATGTTTTAGTTGTTTCTGTTAAGTTTGCTCAAGAGGTTTAATATTTCAACATAAAGCCATACTAAAGTTGCAACTAAACCGAAAGCACCAAACCATTCATAATCTTTAGGGAAGAAATTTCTTGAAGCTTGTTCTATGAAATCGAAATCCAACATAAGATTAAATGCTGCAACACCGCATACAAAAACAGAAAAGCCGATTGATAACATTGATGAGCCATAGAGCATCGGAATTTGAATATGGAATAAGCTCAAAATCCAAGCGATTAAGTAAAAAACTAAAATTGAAACAGTCATTGTGATGACAGTGCTTCTAAATGTTTCTGTAACTTTTATAACTCTTGTAGCGTAAAGAAAATACATTGAAAACAAAGTTAAAAAAGTCATAGCAACGGCTTTAACTACAATACCCGGAAATTGTGCTTCAAAAAAGCAAGATAGACCTGCGAGAGCAGCACCTTCTGCAAAAGCGTATATTGGAATTGTGAATTTTGCAATATTTTTTGCAAACATAGAAATCAGTGCCATAATAAGTCCGACAACCAGTCCTCCTACGGTAAGTGCAGAAACTTTGTCGAAGTTACCGATAGCAAATTGATACCAAGTAGCACCGCCGGATAAAGCCATTAATATTGCAAGAAAGCCTAATTTATTCATAACACCGCTGATTGTCATCGGTCGGCCTTGAAGTTCAAAAGCTCGTGTTTCCGGGTTAAATGACGAATTTAAAATAGGGTTTGTCATAATTTCTCCTTTATTTAGTAAATATTATATTTCAATTTTAGTTAAATATTGTTCTACTTTTTTATTATCCGATAGAGTAATGAATTATGTAAAATTTTTAACAATATTTTAATAATGTTAGAGAGGTTTATATATGAAAAATTTTATTAAATCAATAAAAGCAAGGCAAATATTGGATTCGAGAGGAAATCCGACATTAGAAGTAACAGTAGTTACAGATAAAGACGTAATTGGAGTTGCAGCAGTTCCTTCAGGAGCATCTGTGGGTAAATTTGAGGCACTTGAACTTCGAGATGATAATTCTGTATATTTTCTTGGTAAAAGCGTCTTAAAAGCGGTACAGAATGTAAATCAGTGTATAAATAAATTTTTAAATGGCATGTCTGTTTTTGAACAGTTTACTGTTGACAAATTAATGATTGATGAAGACGGTTCAGAAAACAAATCAAATTTAGGTGCAAACGCTATTTTAGGTGTTTCATTGGCAGTAGCGAGGGCTGCTGCTAATACTCTTCAAGTGCCGCTTTTTAATTATATTGGGGGTATTAATGCACATGTTTTACCTGTTCCGATGATAAATATTTTAAATGGTGGTGTTCATGCTGACAATGGGCTTGATTTTCAGGAGTTTATGATTGTGCCGGTTGGGTTTAGCAATTTTTCAGAAGCTGTAAGATGTTCTTATGAAGTTTTTAATTCTTTGAAAAAGCTTCTTCATAATGACGGATTTATGACATCTGTCGGTGATGAAGGAGGCTTTGCTCCTGATATTGAGAGAAATGAACAAGCACTTGAATATTTAATTCAAGCAATTGATTTGGCCGGTTATGATACGGATAGTGTAAAAATTGCTATAGATGCTGCATCTTCCGAATTTTATGAAAACGGTTATTATCACATGAATTCAAAATCGGAAATAATGAATTCAAGACAAATGTCTGATTATTTAACTTATTTATCAAATGAGTATCCTGTAATTTCAATAGAAGACGGTATGGCTCAAGACGATTACAAAGGCTGGAAAGAGCTTACTGAAAAAATCGGAAAGAAAATTATGCTTGTAGGCGATGATTTAATGGTCACGAATTACAAAAAAATAGAAAATTGTTATAACGAGAATATAGCAAATTCTGTTTTGATAAAACCAAACCAAACAGGTACTTTGACCGAAACCTTTATGGCAGTGGAAACGGCTAAAAAACATGGTTATAAAACTATAATTTCGCATCGTTCAGGAGATACAGCCGATACATTTATTGCGGATTTAGCAGTAGGGTTAAATGCCGGTTTTATAAAAACAGGCTCACTTTCGAGAAGTGAAAGAGTTGAAAAATATAATCGTCTTATGTATATGGAAAATCTTTTGGGAGAAAATGCTGTTTATTCCTTTTAAAAGTTTTATTTTTGAAATATAATATCAATGTACATATATTGAGGATATGAAAATTGATAACAGAAGAATTAATAAAACAAAGTGCTGCAGAACAACATAAAGCACTTGTAAACAAGGAAATTACGGCTGTTGAATTGCTCGATTCCGTCTATGCACACATTGAAAAAACAAGCTCGGACGAAATCGGGGATTTCAACTCATTAACTCAAGATGCGGCTTATGAAACAGCGAAAGAGGTTGATAAAAAAATTGCAAATGGCGAAACAATTCCACCACTTGCAGGTATCCCTCTTGCCCTCAAAGATAATATTAATTTAAAGGGATTTAAAACAACTGCATCAAGTAAAATTCTTGAAAATTTTGTATCACCTTATGATGCAACAGTTACTGTAAAATTGAAGAACAATCTTATTCCGGTTGTCGGAAAGACGAACTTAGATGAATTTGCGATGGGTTCAAGTAATGAAAATTCAGCATTTAACAATGTAAAAAACCCTTGGGATTTGAATAAAGTTCCGGGAGGAAGTTCAGGAGGTTCAGCAGCTGCGGTTGCTTCTTATCATTCAACATTAGCTTTAGGTTCTGATACAGGTGGAAGTATCAGACTTCCTGCATCATTTTGCGGTATTGTAGGAATGAAACCGACATACGGTCGTGTATCAAGATATGGACTTATTGCATTTGGTTCTTCATTAGACCAAATCGGACCTTTTGCAAGAACGGTTGAAGATTGTGCTATGCTCGCTCAAACTATTGCAGGTTATGATGAACACGATTCAACTTCTTTGAACATGCCTGTTCCAGATTATGTTTCGACTTTAAACAGAGATATCAAGGGACTTAAAATCGGTATTATTAAAGAGTTGTATGAAACAGGTCTTGCACCTGATGTTAAAAGGGCATTAGACGATGCAATAGCAGCATACAAAGATTTAGGTGCAGAAATTGTAATGATTTCATTGCCATTAATCAAGTATTCAATCGGCGTATATTACATTGTTGCAACAGCGGAAGCAAGTTCAAACCTGGCACGTTTTGACGGTGTTAAATACGGATACAGAGCTCCTAATTGTGAAACATTGATTGAAATGTATAACAAAACAAGAGCGGAAGGATTTGGTGATGAAGTTAAACGTCGTATTATGCTTGGAACTTATGCTTTGAGTTCAGGCTACTATGATGCATATTACAAAAAGGCACAACAATTAAGAAGATTGATTAAGAATGACTTTGATAATGCATTCAAACAAGCTGATGTTTTAATGTGTCCGACATGTCCTGATACAGCATTTGAAATCGGTTCAAAGAAAGAAGATCCGCTTGCAATGTATTTGACAGATATTGCAACTATTACTGCTAACCTTGCTGGTATTCCTGCTATGAGTTTACCGTTTACATTGGATAGTTCAAAGATGCCTATCGGTATTCAGCTTTTGGCTCCGATATTGCAGGAAGATAAAATGTTGAATTTTGCATACAAGTTGGAGAAATCAGCTAAGTTTAATGAAAAATTCCACAATAAGTATGTATAATTGATATATATTAATATATATTATTTTTTATAAAAAACGGATTAAATTGTTTGTAATCCGTTTTTTTTGTAAGAAAAACAATGTTGAAAATTGTAACAATATTTAATAAAATCATTCGATAAAAGTAAATTTTTTTTGTCAAAAACCGTTATAATACATGTAATACATACGATTATGGAGAATTGATATGGTCAGAATCGGACAGACTGGTACACTCGGTAGCGAATGGAGAGAACAAGATCGCCGTAGAAATATAATGTCGACTGTTTATGGTGAACAGATGGATTTGTACAGTAATCTTATTCTGAGTGGTTCAAATTATGATAAAGTGTTAGATCATATTGAAAACCATATTAAAGGTTATAGTAACGAAGCCCAAGGTATGGATTTGTTATCTTGGGATGATTCTACGTGGAATTTTGATACACCGGATGACAAGGTATTTATAGATAATAACCAAAAGTATTTTACCAATGCCAATTTGGAAGCCGGTACGTATGTAATCATGGATGAGCAGTCTTTTACTGAAAATCTTGGTTTTGATTGGTCAAATGGAAAGCCCTATGATGTATTTGACTTAGAATTTAATAATATAAATTTTTATGATTTTATTTTCTCTGGTGTAGGTGATGGAAGACAAGACAACATTGTTGTAGATTTGACGAAGTTTGACAATGCAAAATGGGGAGCAGGAACATATACATTAAGGGAAGTTGCTGCTAATTTGTTAGATCCTTATAATAACGGAACTGCCAGAGAAAGTGTACTTGCTAAAGACACTCTTGAAATCTTGAAGAGAACCATGCCACAATGGGCAAATGATAAGATTAATGCTTTGCTTAGCCAATATCCTGAAAATTCAAAGGAATATAATGAACTCTTCAAAAAAATTGTTGTAGCTCTTATGGATAATGAAGGATATACAGCAGGAAATGAATTGCCTGATCCTGGACAATCATACTTGGATGATACAGATCCGACAGATCATTCAAAGTGGACACCCGATCCGAAAAATTCCAATGTAAAATCATGCCAAATCGGCGATTACAAGGTAATTTCTGATGGTGAAAATTACGGATTTACTGATAAAGACGGAAATTATTATTCATTCCCTGCATCAAGTATTGATTCGAATAAATCACTTTCTGAAAATATAAAAGAATTACTTAGCCATACTGTAATCAGAAATGGTCAACAGTGTGATGTAAGTAAATCTATCGACAAAAATGGTATAGAATGGACAGAATATACTCCATCAGGAAATATTTGGAAGTACGACAGCAACACAGGACTTTCTACTTCGTTAATAAGCGGTTTGGCAGTTGGTCGTCCGACTGAAAAATTTGCAACGATTAACGGTTTAGAAGTTAAATCTTCTACTCCGATATTGCCAAATCCTGATACTACATATACGATAACAAAGGAAGATGGTTCTACAGTAAGTATCACTGCAGAGCAATTAGAAAAATCCGGTATGACTTTAAATGAGTTTGTGGATTCTATTAAAAATCAACCTGTAAATTTAGATCCCCAGAAAGCATATAAATGGACGTCAGAAGTGCAAGTAGACCCTAATTCGGTACTTACCTCTTCTTGGGGTGAGTGCAAGGTTTCTGTACAATCAACTCAAGTAGGTGATTATAAAGTTTATACAGACGGTAAGAACTATTCTTTCTTCAAAGATGGTGTTTATTATTCGATTTCAGAAGCAGAATATGATAAGAGTTTATCTTTAGAAGATAATATGAAAAAAATGATGGAAAATACCATCGTTGTAAATGGTAAAGTATGTAAACCATTACCTAATAATGGTAAAGATAGTATTCAATGGTACAAAGCCAATCAGGATGAATGGACATTTGATCCTAAGACGGGAATGTCAACTTATAAATCTATAGCTGATAAATACAGCGTACCTATGTATGGTGCAACAACAGTTGATACAGCTTATGCAATCATTGATGGGCTACAAGTAGAATCCAGAATTGAATCAAACGGTTCTATTCGTGATTTCAAGGGCTTTAATGGTTTTACAGTGACATTAAGTGATGGGTCAACTCGCTCTATCTCTGCAGAGCAATTAGAAAAATCCGGTATGACTTTAAAAGAGTTTGTGGATTCTATTAAAAAACAACCTGTTTTCTCTTCAGTCACTCAGCCAACGACAAGTGTTTCAGTTAGAGAATATTATGTAGGTGATTATAAAGTTACCGAAAGAAGCGGATCGGTAAGACCACAGATTACAGTAACAGATAAAGATGGAAATGAAATTGCTACTAAATATTTAGATGAACTTCGGAAAGAAAATATGACAGTTGAACAGTATGTAAAATCACTTTCTGAAATTAAAACTATGGCTTCAGTCACTCAGCCAACGACAAGTGTTTCAACTAAAGAATATTATGTAGGTGATTATAAAGTTACCGAAAGAAGCGGATCGGTAAGACCACAGATTACAGTAACAGATAAAGATGGAAATGAAATTGCTACTGTTTATCAAGATGAACTTAGTGCTCAAGGGCTTTCTATTGAAGACTATGTGAAAGTTATGATGTTATATGCAAGCCATACAGTATAAAAGGCTAATACAATTTAAAGCGACTGTAAGTTTTATTTAAACTTACAGTCGCTTTTTGTTTTTTAACTTCTATTAAAAAATATATTTTTCGTAAATTTTATAAATTTTTTGCGGTACTTAATATATCTTTTACTGATTTCAATATTTTTTCAGTAATTTCTTCGATATATTCAGCGGTGGTTAAACCGTTTATAACGATATCGGCATGTTGCATTGTCGGTCTGATATAAACTTGTGCTGCCGAATTTACATTTTCGAATTGTAAATCTGCTGCATTACCGGTTTTGCCTCTTGTTGCGGCTCTTACATACCATCGTTCTCTGATTATACTGAATGGAGTGAATACATAAACTTTAATATCATCCACATCCATAATTTCAGGATTTAATACAAAAAGACCTTCGTTTAAAATAATCAAAGCAGGATTTTTTTCTGTACTATCGGGAACGCTTTCGCAAGTAACAAAGTTGTATGCAGGTGATTTTATAGAACATCCGCATTTAAGGCTTGTTAAATGAGCTTTCATTAATGGAAGATTGATTGCGTTCGGTGTATCAAATGAAAATCCGTTCATAAACAAGTTTTCGTAGCTGCCTGCTCTTTTTAATTCGTCTGATGCATCGTAGTAATAATCATCGCAGCTTATTGTAGTAAACAAATCACGTCGTTCATCTTTTAAAAGAGCCTTTGCTGCATTATTAACGAGAGTTGTTTTACCGGAAGCGGATTCACCTGTTATACCTATTACATAAGACTTTTTAGGTGCTTTTACAATACCTGTAACCAATTTTAACAGAAATTGCTCGTTAATTGATAAAAATAACGGTTGTTTTTGTTCTTGGTCTTCTTTTAAAATTTTGTTTAATGAAGCGACTATTTTAAAAATTAGTGCTGTCTTTTCTTCTTCTTTTAATTTATCCGTTTCCATATTCACTATCCGTTTTTATTGTTTTCTCTATCATATATTAAAAAATAAATTTTTTCAGCAGTTTTATTAAGTATTTTAACGACAATTTTCTATAAATTTTTTCATTGTATGAACTTTATTTTCACAATCTTCTATCAAACCCTGAGCTACTTTTACATGAGAAGTTTTATTTTTAATTGTTATTATCGGGAGAAGTGGGTTTTTATAAATATCTTTTAATAAATCAGTTTTGAATTTTTCTATTTTTTGCATAAAATTTGCATCAAGATTGTTATATTCTGTGCAAATCTCGAAAATATAATTTGCTAAAGTTTCTTTTATTTCAGTTCCTTTGTTATTTTTTATGAAATTTTTCGTTTTTTCTAAAGTTTTTAAGGTGTTTTCATAATGTGGTAAAAGTTTTTTTCTCTTTTCGCATAAAGTTTCTGCGAAATATTTTTTTGTCGTTTGATAACCGTTTTCAGCGAGTTTATCTTTCATCTCGTTAGACATTTGAAAATCGAGTAATAATACGTCTTTTGTGTCGATTAAAATATAATCGAACATATCATTGTTATTGTAAGTTTTTACAATATTTTCTGTTGAAAAATTAGACATAGAGCTGTAAACGGTGTTGAAATAATCAATTACTGTTTTACAATTCATGCAATCTTTGCAACCTTCAAGCCTAAATTCTAAAATTCGTACATCTTTTGGCAAATCCTCTATTCCGTCCCATAGTGGCAAACTTTTTGCCAAATCTCCGTCAACTAAAAATTTATCATCAGTGATGACTGGTTTCATAAGTCCGGGGAATGACGATGAAATTCTGACGGCTTTTGCAATTTCGTCATCGGGTGTGTTTAATTTTGAAAAAATATATTTTTTATTTGCTGCTAAATCAGTTGTGCAAACGTATAAATCTTTTTTTAAATCTTTGAATGTCACAGGTGGATTTTCACCTTTTTTGTAATTTTCCCCGTAAAATTTCTTTTCGATAAGTTCTCTTATCCAATTTTCAAAAATGTCACCTTTGCTAAATGCAAAATCCGTTCCAATTCCAAAATTTATATCTTTAAAAATAAAAGCGTTGAAATCATAAAAGATTTCTTTCAATGTTTCGACATCATAATTTAATGCGTATAAAACAGCAAAAATTGAACCGACAGACGAGCCGACAATTTTATCGGAACAGACGTTAAGTTCATTAAGAGCTTGTATAGCACCAATGTATGAAATTCCTCTTGATGCTCCGCCTCCAAATATTAAAATATATTCTTGTTTGTCCATTCCTTTATACTCATAAAAAAATTCCCGCATGTCAATTCGACATACGGGAATTCGTTATACTATATTGCTTTTGCTTTGTCTTCTTCTGTTACACCTTTTAAAGTGAGGTTTACTCTGCCTTTGTCATCGATTTTGATAATCTTAACGATTACTTCATCACCGATATTGAGGTGACCTTCGATTTTGTCGATTCTTTCTTTGCAAACTTGGGAAATGTGAATCATACCGTCTTTTCCGGGAGCAAGTTCAACAAATGCTCCGATTGGAATAATTCTAACAACTTTTCCCTTTATTACCATTCCTTCTTCTGGCTTGAAAGTTGCTTGTTTAATCATCTTAATTGCGATATCAGCACCTTCTTTGTCGTTAGAAGTGATAGTAACAACACCGTTATCTTGAATATCAATTTCTGCACCTGATGCATCAATGATACTTCTGATGTTTTTGCCTCCAGGTCCGATGACTGTTCCGATATCATCTGTCGGGATTGTCATCGTGAATATTCTCGGTGCATACGGTGATAAATCTGCAGCAGGTTCTGTAATGACTTTTCTCATTTCTCCTAAAATGTGGAGTCTGCCACGTTTTGCTTGTTCCAAGGCACGTCTTAATGTTGCGTTTGAAATGCCCTTTATCTTCATATCCATTTGAAGTGCGGTAATTCCGTCGTCATTACCTGTTACCTTGAAGTCCATATCGCCTAAGAAGTCTTCAATACCTTGAATATCTGTTAAAACAACGTCATTGTCGCCTTCTTTGATAAGACCCATCGCAACGCCGCCAATCATACATTTAACAGGAACACCTGCATTCATAAGAGCCATTGAAGTTCCGCAAGTTGAACCCATTGATGTTGAACCGTTTGATTCCAATACGTCTGATGTTACTCTGATTGTATATCCAAAGTCTTCTTCTGACGGTAATGCAGGAATATTAGCTCTTTCTGCAAGGTTTCCGTGTCCGACTTCACGACGTCCGGGGCCTCTTAACGGTTTTACTTCTCCAACTGAAAATCCGGGGAATATGTATTTGTGCATGAATTTCTTTGTTGTTTGCGGGTCAACACCGTCAAGCTCTTGAGCCATTCCAGGACCTGCAAGTGTAACTGCTGACAAGATTTGAGTTTGTCCTCTTGTGAATACGGCTGAACCGTGTGCTCTTGGAAGAACACCGACTTCACACCAGATAGGACGAACATCTTCAACATGTCTGCCGTCTGCTCTAACACCTTCGTTTACAATCATAGCTCTCATAATTCTCTTTTCGAGATATTTGAATTCTTCTGCAATAAAGTCGATTCCGGTTTCTGCCATCATTTTCTTGATTGGGTGTTCGTCATCTAAACTATCGAAGTATTCACGAGCCTTTGTTTTTGTTTCGTCTAATTTGTGTTTTCTGTATTCTCTGTCGAAATTGTGATAAGCATCGTAAACCGCATCGTAGCACATATCGTTAAGAATATTCTTAATTTCTGTTGTATCGTTCGGGTTTACAAATTCAGGTCTTTCAATTCCGCAATCAGCTGCAAATGCGAGTTGGGCTTCACATTGTGAGTGAATTTCTTTTTGTGCAAATTCAACAGCTGCCATAATATCATCTTCAGATACGAAGTCACATCCTGCTTCAACCATTATGATTGAATCTTTTGTACCTGCGATAACAATGTTCATATCAGACTTTTCGGATTCTTGATAAGTCGGGTTTGCTATTAATTGACCGTCTATTCTGCCGACTCTTACTGCACCGACAGGTCCTTCAAAAGGTACGCCTGCAAGCATTAATGCTGCTGATGCACCAAGGATTGCCAATACATCAGGTTGGTTTTCTTGGTCTGAACTGAATAATTGTGCAACTATTTGAATATCGTTTCTGTATCCTTTCGGGAACAACGGTCTAATCGGTCTGTCTATCAATCTTGAAGCTAAAATAGCTTTGTCTGAAGCTTTTCCTTCGCTTCTGTTGTAACCGCCCGGGATTTTTCCGATAGCTGACATTCTTTCTTCATAATCAATTAAGAGCGGGAAAAAATCTATTCCGACTCTCGGTTCGGGACTTACTGCCGCATGTACGAAAAGCATTGTGTCACCGCATCTTACCGTAACTGATGAAGCTGCTGATTTAGCGTATTTGCCTGTTTCAATTACGACCGTTTTGCCGCCTATTGCAAACTCGGTTTTTTTGACTTCGTTAATCATCTTTTTCTTTCTTTCTGTTTATCTTTGTATTAACTTAACACTCAAATTATATTACAAACATAAATTATTTGCTAAATAAAAATAAATTGAATTTGTCTTTTTTCGTTGTAAAATTTGATTATGCAAGGTCAAATTATTAAGATAATTTCAGATTTTTATTATGTCGATACAGAGTTCGGAATTGTCGAGTGCAAGCTCCGTGATATTTTGAAAAAGCGTGATTTAAAGGTCATTGTCGGAGATTTTGTTGAACTTGAAGCACTTTCTCACGATAATTCTCAGGCTTTTATTTCAAAACTTTTGCCGAGAAAAAATTATATTTCACACCCGAAAGTTGCAAATGTTTCTCAAGCTGTAATTGTTTCTGCGTTAAAAAATCCCGATTTTGATTTTGAACAGCTCGACAGATATATTGCACTTTGTGAATATCACAATATCAAGCCTGTTTTGTGTTTTAATAAAAGTGATTTGCTTGAAGATAATTCTCTGATTGATAAAATTAAATCGGTCTATGAACCGCTGAATTACGATTTGCATTTTACATCTGTTTTGAATAACGAAGTATCGGAAGATTTTTTGCAAATTTTAAAATCGAAAGTTTCTCTCTTGTGCGGTGCATCAGGAGTCGGAAAGTCGTCTATGATTAATTTTTTATCAAAATCTTTAAAATTGCGGACTTCAAATGTCAGTGAAAAAACAAAACGAGGTGTGCATACAACAAGACATTGTCAGATTTTCAAACTCGAAAACGGTATTTCAATAGTTGATACTCCCGGGTTTTCTCACGTTAAATTTGATTTTTTACTTCCTAAAGATGTTCAAAATCTTTTTCCTGAAATTGTTAATTTGAATATTTGTAAGTATTCCGATTGTTTACATATTCATGAAGACTCCTGTAATGTATTACAAAATCTTGATAAAATTGCAACAACAAGATATTCGAGTTATCTTAAATTTATAGAAGAGGCTAAAAATTATAAGCAAAAAATTACTTATGAAGGTTTGAAAACTGAATCTGCTGTGAAATTTAATAAAGGCAAAATTTTGACTAAAATTTCTGAGCGTAAACGTGTTTTTTCAAGAAAATCACAAAATCAAAACCTTTTAATTGATGAGGAAAATGGGCATGACGAACAGTTCATATAAAGAGCATTTTAATACTTATAAAAAAATTGTTGAACAAAAACTTGATGAATATATTCAAATTAAATATCCGGAAGAAATCTTTGAGTCTATGAAATATTCGGTAAATGCGGGAGGAAAAAGGCTTCGTCCTGTTATGGCTATTGAGGTTTGCAAAATGCTTGGCGGGTCGATTGAAGATATTTTGCCTGCTGCTTGTGCTATTGAAATGCTTCATACTCAAAGCCTTATTCACGATGATTTGCCTTGTATGGATAATGATGATTATCGTCGTGGTAAACTTACCAATCATAAAGCGTTTTCTGAAAGTACGGCTGTCTTGGCTGGTGATGCTCTTTTGTCATTTGCTCCGCAGTTAATAATTGAAAAATCTAAACTTTCTACAGATAAAATTGTTGCGTTAATCCATGAATTCTGCAAAGCTGCCGGTGTTGACGGTATTATAGCCGGTCAGATTGTTGATATCCAATCAGAAAACAAACAAATTTCTCCGGAAACGTTAGAATATCTTCAAGAATACAAAACCTCAAAATTGTTTGTACTTGCCGTCAAAACAGGTGCTATTGTTGCCGGAGCATCTGAAAAACAAATTGATGAACTTGAAAAATTTGCTGTTAAATTCGGGCATGCTTTTCAAATTTGTGATGATATTTTAGATGAAATTGCGACTGTTGAAGAACTTGGAAAAACTCCCGGAAAAGATGCAAATGCCCATAAATCAACTTATACATCAATGTTTGGGCTTGATAAAGCTAAATCGGATTTAAGGCTGTTATGTGAGCAATGTTGTGATATACTTAATAAAAATAACTTCAAATCTGAAATTCTTTCGGGAATTGTAAATGATTTGGTTGAAAGGGTCGTTTAATGTTTTTAAATACAAGTGTGGAAATTCTTTTTACAGCCTTCGAAGCAGCGGCAATTGCTCAAATTTTGAAATTTATAGGATATATTTTAACGCACAAATCAATGAATTTTAAAATATTGACGACGACAGGAGGGATGCCGAGTTCTCATTCTTCAGGAACAGTGGCTCTTGCGACTGTCGTGGGCTTTATATGCGGATTTGAATCAGTTGAATTTGCTATAGCAGCAGGATTTTCGATAATTGTTATGTATGATGCTGCCGGTTTAAGACGTTCTGCCGGAAAAACGGCTGCTTGCTTAAATAAAATGATGGAAGAATTCTATGAGGGCAAACCTCTTGATCCTTCTAAAAAGTTGAAAGAGCTCTTGGGTCATACTCCTTTTGAAGTTTTTGTAGGGGCAATTTTAGGT
>JBJEGN010000137.1:0-5475 GCA_051875105.1 Candidatus Gastranaerophilaceae bacterium | reverse complement strand
TGCAGGGATTACCAGTTTAACATCCTCTGTCATTTTAGGATTTTTACCAAGTATGATTTCGTAACCGCTGCCATCTTCGTTCCAAGAAGCTCTTACACCGTTACCGAAAGCAGTAATTGCTGTGCCTTCAAGTGTCTGCTGAATTCTACTGGTTAAGTCGTCAACTTTATTTGTCTTAATGTTGAAGATAAATCTTATCTTATCGCCCTCTTGAGCGCCCATTTTGCTTGATACTTTAATTATGTCTACTCTGAGAAGCTCGGGCTGTGGTGCTACTGGAGTAACTTCTACACCAAATGAACCGATAAGCACAATGTTAGTAACAACTGCGTTTGCACTGTACTCATTTTTATCTTTTAATCCTGCGTCTGCGGTTATTGTAAGAACAGCATCGTCTGCAATTGTTGCATTGCTGCCTATTGTAACTGTATAAATGTTTCCGTCTTCGTTCCAAGCGCCTGCTGCACCTTGACCGAACAATGTTGTACCGCCTAAATTATCAAGCAATTCAACTGTATTTGTTGCCATATTAAATGCAAATACAACTTTGTCACCTGCTTGAGCTGCGCCACTCGTGTTTCCGTCACCCTTAATGATTGTTGCGCTGAGAAGTTTGGGTTGTGGAGCTACGGGAGTAACTTCTACGCCAAATGAACCGATAAGCACAATGTTAGTAACAACTGCGTTTACACTGTACTCATTTTTGTCTTTTAATCCTGCATCTGCAGTTATTGTAAGAATTGCATCGTCTGTAATTGTTGCATTGCTGCCTATTGTTACTGTATAAATGTTACCGTCTTCGTTCCAAGTACCTACAGCACCTTGACCGAACAATGTAGTGCCACCCAAACAGCTAAGCAGTTCAACTGTATTTGTTGCCATATTAAATGCAAATACAACTTTGTCACCTGCCTGGGCTGCAGCGCCTGTGTTTCCGTCGCCCTTAATAATTGTTGCACTGAGAAGAGAAGGTACTATACCTTCGGGAACAATTGTTGTACCAAATGAACCAACTAAAGCACCTGTTGTAAGTGTAACAGGGCTATTGACTTCATTTGCATCCTTAATACCTGCTCCTGTCGTAAACTCGATAACATCCTCATCAGTAATAGTGGCATTTTCACCGAGGATTAAAGTGTATAATGTTTTTTCTGCATTCCAGCCACCTGTAAGACCTGTACCAAACTTTCCTTTTAATGTAAAGTAATTTACAAGGTCAACACCATTTGTTGCAACATTGAAAGCAAATACAATCTTGTCACCGGCGTTAGCACCTGCAACGGATGTGGTCTTAACAATTGTTGCAACAACACTTGAGGGTGAAATACCAACCTCATCAGCCTCGACCCCAAAAGAACCATTAATTGCAATTGTTGTAGATGCTGCCGTTTTCTGTCCGTTTATATCTTTGAGCGTTCCGTCGTTTTCAAATACAATTTCATCTCCGTTATCAACAGTCGGGTTTGTACCTAACGAAATTGTATATACCGTATTGTTATTGCTCCATTCACCTGTGTAGTTAAGACCAAGCGTCTTTCCGCTTATCGAAACAAGGTTTGCAATATCATAACCGTTTGTAGGAACATTGAATAAGAGAATAATTTGGTCATTATTCTGTGCTCCTACAACAGGAACCTTTTTGACAACTGTTGCATTAATCAATGCAGGTGCAATAGATGTGCCGAATGTACCTGTAACAACACAGTTAGCTAAGTTGTTCCGGGTACATTTCTTTGTTCCGGTCATTTCGTAAAGATCCATATTAACAGAAATCTTTGTAGTACCGGGCACAACTGCGGGATTTTGACCCAGAGTAATTATTATTGTGCTGTAATCTGTATATTCTGAGCCGGTTGCCCATCTTACCGATGCAGTATTTGTTCCATAGTCACCATAGTTAAAATTAAAATCGGTAAGGTCCAAAGCATCTTCTCTCATCTTTACATTGAAAGCAAGATGAATTTCATCGCCTTCGCTTGCTACACCGGAACCCTTTTTGCTTATAGCAGTAAGAGTCAAAAGAGCAGGCTGAATTGCAACACCAAAAGAACCTTCGAGTTCAATATCTGTTGCATTTACATTCTCAATGCCAAATACATCTTTAATCATAAGCGATGTCAAGTCAATTCTGTCGCTCTCGCTGATTTCTGTTGTACCTAAAATTATTTCCAGCGTCTGACTGTCAACCCATTTACCTGTTGAACATTCAAGAACGCCTGTAAAATTGTGTTCATCTGCACCGGGGACTTTATTTGTAGGTGTGCTAAAGAACACATAAATCTTATCGCCTTTAGTTAAAGCTGTTCCATCTTCATCTGCAATTAATGCACGGACAACTTCAGGGACGATAACGGTGCCAAATGAACCTGTCAATACAGCATTCATACCATTGTAAGAAAAAGTATCTCCTGCGGAAATTGTTTCAGTTCCATCAAGCTCTATTTGGTATACAGTATTTGCTGTGTCCGAAACAGCAGTTGCTTCCATGCCGTTCACTTCAATAGATGAGGGGTTTTTATAAACAGGAGCATTAAATACTATTATGATTTTATCTCCATCAACTACACCGGGAACCTCAGAACACTTTACAATTGTTGCAGTCATTTTTGTTGCTGTAACTTCTTCATAAGCTTCTTCAAGGTTGCCGATGATTGTTGTTTCGTAGGCGTCAAGAGCGTAACCTGCTACAGCCTTAATGTTTTCATCGCCAAGAAATTTAATCGCTGCATTGTTATTCAAATCAGCTTTTATATCCATGCTATATATCGTGTTATCTACCCAATAAGGATTTTCAACATAATTTGATGCAGTTTCACCTTCGATTTCCAGTTTGGAAAGAATATCTGCATCATTCGCAATTGCTTCTGTAAATACAAGATAAATTTTGTCCGCCTTTGCATAATTAACTGATGCGTCCGCTGCAACAGCTACTGCTGTAAAACCTACTACCCTTACCTCAACAAGACTTGCGATTGCAGTTCTTATGTCATTTACAAGATCTGTAATATCAGACTGCTTATCAGATGTCCAGTTTTCACTAATTGCATTTTCTGCATTTGTGATAGCAGTTGTCAATGCGCTAAAGCTTGAAGGCGTGTATTTTGATGAGTCATATACTCTTGCGTCATCAACTATAGCTTCCAATTCAGTATAATCAGCATAGCCCAATACATCAACAATTACAGTTTCGCTGCAAACCTCTGAATCGTCGTCTGCTTTTACCGCACTAACTTTAACAGAATATGTTCCCGCTTTTGCAAATACAACACGAAAAGCAGAAGTTGCTTCCATCATTGGAAATCCTGTACCTACAGGACCAAACACTCCTGAAATCGTATTACCGTCTGATGTAGTCGGGAACGTGTACCAACCTTCCATTCCGGGCGTTGTTTCGTAGTATTCAAGACTTGTTATATCAGTCGTATCTGCCACTACTTCAAACATACCTTTTACATATGTTCCAAGATCATCATTCGGAACTGTGGAAACAGTAAATTCAACTTGCTCACCAACAACTACTGTTTTCTCGTCAAGGTCAGTCGTAATTGTACTTGCCGTCGCCGCAAATACACCCGTCGGTAAAACCATTGTAGCCATCATCGCAATTGCTAAAACCAATGACAACAATTTTTTTACATTGATTGATTTTGTCTTCATCAATAGGTCCTCCTAAAAATTTTTTAATATATTTTTTAATGGTTTATTAATTAACATATCTAACCACTATCAAACCAAATTAAATCTAACATATTACACCTCAGCAATTACAATTATCTTAATACCACTTTTTTTGCAAACATAAATAAATCTTGCTCAGTAAGCTTTTAAATCTGTTTGTCAAGTATAAAATAAATTGACTTACCACATAATCCGTATTATGTGGTAAGTCAATTGAAAAATATTGGTATTTTTTATTTTCATTTCTCGTAAGTAGAAAAACTACAAAAAAATGCAACATTTTTAGACCAATGATTTATAAAAGATTTTCATTGGTCTTGTTATGTTTGTATAATTTTCAACAAATTGCAACATATTTTGTAAAATTCAATGTAATTTGTTGACAATTTATAGTTTTAGTGGTATCATTCATATGTATAACTATATAAGTCGTATTTTCTCTTACCACATAATACGGATTATGTGGTTTTTTGTTTTTAATACTGCAATAAAACAGTCTTTAATTTGTCTGCGACACATATTAAACAAATTTTTTATTTCTAACATCTCAAAAGCCCAAGCTTTTGCATCTGCATTACGTGGATTTCTCCGCTTTCGATAGTGTATATACGGGTGGTTTCAATGCTTGAATGACCTAAGATGTCGGCAAGTCTTACAATGTCTTTTTGGAGAGAATAAAATGTTTTGGCGAAAAGATGGCGAAAATTATGTGGAAAGACTTTGCTCCTTGCTACATTGGCGCTTTCACATAAATCTTTGAGCATCTTCCACACGGTGCTACGGTCAAGGGGTTTACCGCTTCTTGTTATAAACACCGATCCGCTTTTTATATGATGTTGTTTTATATAGTCCTTCAATATTTTACATAGTTGCTTCGGAAGAAACACTTGCCTTATTTTTCCCTTGCAGTTTATAACAGCTTGCCCAGCGTTTACAGCTTCACAAGTTACATATTTTAATTCCGAAATTCTCAAGCCCGTACTGCCTATAGTCTGCATAAGATAATATAGTCTTTCATTCTTTTTGTTTTTTGCCGCTGTCAATAGTTTTTCATATTCGGCTTTTGTCAGTTCCTTTTCTTTGTCGGCAAATATCCGGCGCTGTATTTTTAGGGTTTTGACTTTCAAATCATACCAATTCATATACATAAACAAAGCATTTAGTGATGATAAAATCGAATTTACGCTCTTTGGTGCGTACTTTTCACAAAGCTCCTTTTTATATTGCAGTACTATGGATTTATCTACACATTTTTCGCCAAGCCACTCACAGAAGAAACGAATATCACGCATATATTTCTCTATAGTGTTGTCACTCTTTTCTTCCTCATACAGATGTAGCTTAAATCTTTTCACGATTTCATTAGTAATAGTCTTCATGGTATCAACTTCCTTTCAAGGTTATATTTTACCATAAATTAAAAAATATTCCCTATAGGACGTGAATAAATATCCAGCAGCAGTTGTCATAACCACCAATAAAATGGTGGCTTGATCTTCCTCTAAATAAAAAAAAGCAACCACTTTCTCGATTGCTTTTCTTTATGTCAATATAGATTTTGTTTTTCAGAAACAGGAAATTGAACCTTAGTTCATATTGTACCTTAATTAAATATCTCCCTCCCGATCGATATGAAATAAAATTTGCCTATTCATATGCCGCAAGGCATATTTCATATTGCAAAGCAATATTTCACTTGCGCAGGCAAATTTCATTAAAAAAAGCACCGACAAAGTCGATGCTTGAGCGTGTCGAAAAAGTCGACACGCGACCGCAAATCTTGCCGTGGGCAATCTT
>JBJEGN010000136.1:0-5476 GCA_051875105.1 Candidatus Gastranaerophilaceae bacterium | reverse complement strand
TGTATTTGCAGAAAGTGCTTTATAACCTATTGCAATATTACCTGAACCTGTTGTGTTTGCAAGTAATGCTGCGGTACCAATTCCTGTATTCATTTGCCCTGTTGTGGTTGCACTTAATACTGCTGAACCAAATCCGGCATTCCAGCTTGCTGTTGTGCTGTGTTGTAATACTGATGAGCCAAAGGCTGTATTATTATTGCCGGTTGTATTTGAGCATAATGAATATCCGCCTGTTGCAGTGTTATTGCTTCCGCTTGTATTAAATTTCATAGAAAATGTTCCGACGGCAGTATTTAAGTTGCCGGAACCGATTGAATCTGATGTGTTTTCAGCTCCGGTAGAATCAAGTGATGAAGATTGGAGAGCATAGGCTCCTATTGCAGTATTGAAATCACCTTTTGTCAATCTTCTCAGAGCAAAGGCTCCTAATGCAGTATTGGCATTTCCTTCTAAATTTCTTGTCGGAGAAGTTGCGTTCAAATATCTTGAATCACCGGACATTGTGTATTGTCCGACTGCGGTATTTAATGCTCCTCGGGTATTTGCATCTAACACTCCCGGAGATGAAAAGTTCAAATCTGACCAGTCATTAGCATTTGTAGAAGTTGCAAGAACAACCGCTTGTTCTTCTCCTGTTTGAGATTTAATTGAATCAAGGGCATTCAAGCCTAATGATAAATTGTAAAATCTGTCAAAAGAAATTTTACCTATGTTTGTGTAATTTCCGTTTGTTTCTTTTTCATAAAAATCTATTAAGTGTCTTGAAACAATCGGGTTATTTGATCTGTCACGAGTTACGATAGAAATTTTCGGATTTAATCTTGTTGCGAATAAAGTATCATTAGTAGCACCGCTTGCGTTACTGTCTATTGGAACTCTTTTATCTCCAAAAAGGGCAGTTGAAGTTGCTCCTAAGACACTGTATACTGCTGCATTTTGACTTAATGCTCCTTGTGTTACATACTTCCAAGGTGCTTCACTTGGTGCATTTTGTGACCTTAAAACTATAGGCATTGTTGCTGCTAATATCAAGCTTATGATAATTAACGTTACCAATGCTTCTGCCAATGAAAAACCTTGTTTGTATGTCTTAATCATCTATTCTTCCTTTATTAATATTATTTTCCGTAAGTTATTCTTATATATTTAAAAGGTATTTGTCCGATTTTTTTTGCCTCACCTTTTATTAAGGCATTTATTTCGGTTTTTTTTAAAAAAATCTCATTTGCAACAACTGAATTTTTGCATTTTATAAGCATTATACCATCTTCTGTTAAATCTTTTGGTTCGGAATATTTTGCTATTTTTTCTCCAACAAATGCGTTCCACTTTGAGAACAATGTTTGTTTCTGTTCTTCAAAATTGTTGTTATAATTGAAGTCTATTGATTTTAATATATCTGCTGCCGTTTCAAAATCAGATTGCATTTTTTGATTCATATTATTATTATATGACATTTTTATATATTTTAAAAGTCTGTTTAACTTTTATTATTTTTTGTTTTTTATATTAAGCTTTCTGTTTTTTCCGGACGTTTGATTGTAAGCCACAAATCCTGCGGATAAATTTCTTCTACTCTGCCAAAGGTACCGTTTATAACAAAGAAATCAATTTTTTCTCCGGATTTTATATCCAAGTCTTCAAAAGGAATTTTTATTTCCATAACTTCGTCATAAATCATTTCAACAGAATTATTTTTCTTCATTACCCACAAATTATTTTTCATAGCTTTTGAAAAAAATAGCGGAAAAACTTTATCCTGCATGAATGTTATTTTTATTTCGTGTGTATATCCGTTTTTGAGTAAAGAACATACATTTTCGGTTTTATTTAACGGTCTTACCGGAGCGGTATATTTTGCATCTTCATTATTTGTTTTTATATACAAATAAACTTGATAGATTTGTTCTCCGCAATTTTGTAAGCTGTACACAAATTTATTTACATCAAAGAGAAAATAGAGATTGTCATAATCACAGCCAAAGCAAATTCTGTTAAATAATTTATTTTCCTGCATTAAAGGAGAAGCAGGAACATCAATACAGCCGGCATTTGCCCATTCATCTTCGTAATCTTGTTTGCCTCTCAACTGCGGGGAAATCAAACCTTTGGGAATTCTTGAAGGTTTACCGGAAAAAGTGGTTAACGGCTCATCTAAATTTTGTGGTATTGAGAGGTTTAGTGTTGTATAAATATTTTTCAAATGTTCTCTGAATAAGAAATCAAACAAATGGTCTTGTCCGGAATCGTTAGGTTCTCCGTACCACCAAAACCAATCACTGCCTTGAGCGGTGTATAAATGTTTGTAAGCTGTTTTTATTTGTTCTTGGGAAATACATCCTTCTTTTTCAACTTTTTTAATTGTTTCATAAGCAGTGAATAAATAACGCCAAGCGATATTTTTCGTAGGTTCTGCTGTCCAAAATCTAAAATCACGATTTACTCCTGAACCGGTTTCGATTTTATCTAATTTTCTGACATTATCAGCTTTTTCTATGTAATCACTTAATCTGACCGTTTCCAGGGTTTCATCGTTGCAAATAATTTCGTATAGCTCATTTAAGAAAGATTCACCGCCGTCAGAATAATTACGCCAAGCATTTTCACCGTCCATGGCAATAGTTAGCAAATGATTTTCATAAGGTGCATTTAAAAATTTATTATAAACGACTTTAATTCTTTCATATAAATCTCTTGCCGCAGTGTGTGCGTCATAATTTGGATATTCAAAAGAAATCAAATTGGGTAAAACCGCATCTCTGAAAACAATCTTTATTTCTTTACCTTCACAATTTACAGAGTAAATCTGACTTAAGTCAAATGGATCTTGGTGATAACCTTTAAAATCTCTGATAAACTCCTTATTTAACGTTTGTGATAACACGGTTTCGTCAGAAATAGTCCATTCTATTCCTGCTTTTGCCATCATTTTTATTGTTTCGTCACTAATACACTGTTCAGGACTCCACATACCTTTTGGCTCAACATCAAAAACCTCTTTGGTTCTTTGTTTTCCGATTTTTATCTGTTCTTCTGCACAATCAGGCATTTTAATATCACTTCCGGGTAATAAATTTCTTACGGAAGAGTTTTTAGCACATTCCATATCCGCTAAAATCGGAAGTATCGGATGATAGTACGGACAGGTTAGAACTTCTATTTTTTTCTCAGATGCAAGCTGTTTGATTTTGGGAATAATTTTTCCGATAATATCTTTTTGAGCATCTATTAAACATTCTCTGTGTTTGTTGGTATAATGCTTGCCTTTTTTTGCAACTTCCGCAACTAACGGATATTCTTCAAGTTGAGAATCCGTAAACCAAACAAGATTAAACAAAGTCATTATGTCTGAATATCCGGACATTGAAAAATCATCTGTGTCTGTTTCTTCTTTTGCATATCTTCGTTTGTATAAATCTTCATATCTGGGGTACTTAGCTATACAATTGTTATAGTCAGCATCAAAGAAATAATTCAAGATGAATTCCATATCATCCTGAGATAATTCTTCAACAGGGGTAAGGGTTAAATTTTCATGAATATCGGTAATTTGTCCTGATGCATAACCTTCAAGGGCATCTATTAAAACCGGTGATATATCAAAATTCAATTTCAATTTTGGAAATTTGTCTAAATACTTAAACATTCCGGAATATGTTTTTACCGCATTTAACCTTGTCCAAGGCATTAACATAACGTCATCAGAACCTGTTTTATAACTCGGTTGGTGTAAATGCCATACAAATGCCAATGATAATTTCTTCATATCAGCCCCCTATCTGCAAATATACCATATTTATTGATAAAATAAAATACATTTAACTTCCTGTTATTTTGGGGAGAAAATATCCTGTTTCGATTTGTAAAGAAGAATTTAATCAACAAAACCCGTATTATACTTGATTGTTGAATGTTTTTCTTTTGCATATTTAGAAATTTTATAAAAATTTTTGTTCACATCTTATGGCTATTGTTCTAAAATAAGAAACGAATTATTTTAGAAATCAATTTCGAAGGAGATTGATTTGGGGATTTAAAATCAATAGTCGCTTGCAAAAGCGGCTTTTTTATTTTTTTAAACAGGTTTTATTAATATGCCCAAAAAGCTTGTTATTTATAGGCATGCCCGTATTATTTCAAATGTTCAGAGGCATGCCCGCCAAAAAGGAGTTATTTTAAAGATAAAAAACAACTTAAAAGATGGTAAAAAAAGAAGGCTAATATTGAAAATATCGGTCGAAATCAACGTCATCAAAGCAGCAAAGAAGTCTGTAGACTTCATCATCTTCGTCCATTCTTTGAAAATTATATTCATCAAATTTCCAAAGTTTAGGGTTAATGCCGATAATACGTACAATATTTTTGTCGTATAGAATTTTTAATTTTTGTTTAACAATATCAGTCGGAATATCAAGAAGTTTAGAAAGTTCGACAGCAGAAATTCCTTCCTCGTGGGAAGTTTTTTCAGGAGTTAAAAACATCAACTCCATACCGACTTTTTTCAAGTCCGGATCGTCAAGTTCACTTTGATATTCTAACAGCTCTTCCATATTTTTATCCAAGCCTTATATCGTCACAAAATATAATAACTTAAATTTATTCTAACTCCATCATTCAAATATTTGATAAAAAAATTCATATTTCTTGTAGTATAATGAAAAATATAATAAAATAAATGCAAATGGGAAAAAGTTCGGAGAAAAAAATGGCAAGAGTAAGTAAAAAGAAAAATGTTGATAGTACAGAAAATTTAGAAGCTGTTGTCACACAAAAAACAGAAAAGCCAAAAAAAGAAAAAAAGGTAAAAGAAAAGGCAAATACCAAAGGTAAAAGTGAAAATACAAACGAACTTGAAGAAATGTATAACTACATAAAATATGTAGACGAAAAAGCTATTCAAAGCGATAAAACAATGAAATTTCTTGTTGCGCAACAATCTGAACAAATGAAAGAGCTTATTCAATCGAAGTCAAATAATATGAGCAGATTTTTTGAAGAAGCTATAAGATTGCAGATAGAAACTATCAGAAGTACTTATGAAAATATTATCTCCGAGCTTAAAAACAGTTATGAACTTGAATTAAAGAACAAGAATATCGAATATCAAAAAATAGTAAATCAAAAAATTGAAACTTTAAAGTCTGTTTACGAAGAAAAAATTGGTCTTGTAAAAGAAGCTTGTGAAAAAGAATATGCAATAAAGTTTAATGAAATTCAAAAAGAAGAAGTTCAAAAAAAAGCTGATGAAGTTTATTTGAATACGAAAAACGAGTGTGACGAAGAAAAAAGAAAAGAAATAGAACAGCTTAAGAGTTATTATGAGAGTAAACTTGAAGAAGAAAAAACAAAAGCTTCAGAAGAATCTTTCATAAAAACAAAAACCGAGTACGAAGAAATATTAGAAAAGGAACTTCAAAAGAAGGCTGATGAAGTTTATATAAATACAGTTGAAGAATACGAAGAAAAAATCAAAAAT
>JBJEGN010000135.1:0-24127 GCA_051875105.1 Candidatus Gastranaerophilaceae bacterium | reverse complement strand
CCGTCACTCGTTATCTTTTGCGAAGGAAAGATAAATCTTTCATATATATTATATGCAACAAAATTAAATTTGTCAATAAAATTATAACACAAATCACGAATATAACAAAACCACCCCTCGCGGAGTGGTTTTTATGTTGTTAACTATATTCTACTATTTGCCTTTGTCACACCTTGACAAATATAACAGTTATTCTTACAAGTCGGAAGACCAAGGGCGCTTCTAATGGCTACATCTGTGATATTGCAATCTTTTTTTGTTGACAAATAATATTGATAAATATATAATTGTTATGTTTTAGCAACGCACCCACTTTTTATATTATTGGCAACGATTTACTGTTGGCGTTAGCCAAATAAAATAATAAGGTGGTGAGAAAATGTCCGTAGAGCTGATAGTTTTGTTGCTTGTTGTCATTTTACGAGAACTATCAACATTATTATTCTCTTTTGCTTGTGTTTTACATAATTTGATAATTATGCACTCAACCCTGCAAAAGAAAAACGCTTGTGAAGACAAGCGTTGCTAAAACACGGAACAGGGGCAACCCTGTTCTTTTTCGTTTATATTATATCAAGAAGTTTCAACCTTGTCAATAAAAAACTTAAAGAATAATATAAACTAATGTAATTATAACATAAATCACGAATATAAAAAAACACCCTTCGGATTGGTTTTACATTTGTGATTGACTATATTCGACAATTGTGTTAAAATATTCTCAGGTTAAGGGTTAAGCCTTCGGGTTGCAACAGATTTCTTTTCCTTTCTTTGCTGTTAAGCTGTTAAGTGGTTGCTCCTTGGTACATATAAACTGTATCAGAGGGGTGAGTTTTTCTTGTTTTTATATCCCCTCTATCTTTTTAAGAAAGGGGGAATGCGTAGTGAATACATCGATTATTATTTTAATATTGAGAGTTTCATTAGAATTATTAAAAATCATTCTTATGATTATACGTGTTCGTTACCCAAAAAGAAAAAACATAACCACTAAAAAATGCCAAAAAGTTATGGTTATGTTTTTCTTTTTTAAACATAATTAACTAAGGAGCATCTGCTTAATTGCCCTTAATCTACTATTATTATATAAGTAGATTCGATTTTTGTCAATAAGTATTTCAAAAATCATTAACCTATATACAAATTATAACACAAATCGCGAATATAACAAAAAACCACCCCATACGGAGTGGTTTTATATTTTGTGTTAACTTTTATATACGACTATTCGCTTTTATTACGCCTTGACATAAATAACAATTTCTGTCGCAGGCAGGTAAACCTAAAGCATTTCTTAGGGCTGCACCGGCCGTATCGCAAGTGCCCATAGCATTGAAGCCTCTGCCAAGTACGGCCACATAAAGACGTATACTGCCTTCTACTTCCAACCAAGTATAGAAAACATCATATTCGTTGTAAAGTCTATCTTTATTACAAAAAGCAGGGTCAAGAAAATCAAAATTTGAAAGTAAGATTCCATTTCCACCCCAAAGATCCGTTTTCATACCAATACTATTAGCATTAGCAACTTCTTCGCTATAATTATAATTCTTATTAAGATTATTAGAAGTAACAGAATTCCAATACCAAGCGCCCGTATTACGACCATCACCTTCTCCGGTACCAAAATTTTTTACCAAAGAATTAACCGTTCCCAAACGTATCATATTTTGAATATACAAATCTTCTTGGGCTTCTTTGGTTATGTCATAGAAATTGAATTTTATATTTTTATTCCAAATTTGCTTTACATAACTTTCAGCCTTCAAAAGTTCAGAAACGATATAGTCCTTTTCAGATTGTGTAATGATTTTAGAATCCGAATAAGAAGAATACGGCTTTTTATCAAGCTTAATCAGACTTGTATTCCATTCGCCTTTATAGTCAGTATTTCCTTCTTTGATTGCTCGAACAGAAATTGTATATCTGTGATAATCCGCAAGATTAGCGTAAGTGGTGAATTCTGTATCGGTAGTTGTATATTTGATACCACAAGCAGGAAGTGTTTCCGAAGAATTAGCAATAGCGTAATCCATTGGGTTTAGACGCCAACCATTTTTACCATCAGAGGTAGTATAATAACGATAATAATAATTATCGTAGCTATAATAACCTTTTTCACTTGAAATAGTCGGCTCGCTTACCTGTCCCGGATATGCGTAATTAAGAAAATCACCTTTTTTGACTTCTTCTTCTATTTGTGTGTCTGTATAGAACGGGCGAACAATACCTTTATGGGCGTTAAGGTGTTCTACGATCCAGCCACCATCGTTTAAAGAACCAACCTCAATATTTTCTGTAACATAGTTTGCCGGATATATATATGTCTCTTTGTTAGCCAACGGGGTCCAATAATAGGTTTCATCACAGCCACCATTTTCCTCATTATATGGTTCCATATTTTGAAATTTACAGCGACAAGCTGTATCAATTGTGTTATAATGTGTTTCGTCTTTAACAACGTCATAATCCCAACATCTGACAAATACTTCATATTTATCAGCATTTGGAATAGCGTCCCAAGTAGCCTTTACAGCCCAAGGCATATCTGTAACATAAACCTTTGAAAGAGAAAGGTTTGAAACCTCGCCCATAACACCGTCTATATATACAGTTTGTGTATCACAGTAATCCGAATAATAAAGCTTACCGTTTTGTGCTACGCAAGAAGCTACTTTAACATAATATGTTTTTCCAACCTCTACATCGGAAATAATTGCTTTATCAGAAGCCGCTACACCGACTGTTATTGAATTTTCAAAGTTCTCGTTATCAGCGTATACAACACTGTATGTGGCATTCTCTGCGAAATTAACATTAAAGCCAAATCCGGTGTTTTCAACTGTAATCTCAGGAATATTATTAGGATAAATTACATAAACAAGTTCTCTTATTCCGTTATACTTATTAATAAAGTTTACAGTGACCTTATGTTCACCAACGGTTGTACAATCTTTATCATAAGCAAGTGTGTAATCTACGCCCTCTGTAAGCTCTAATTCGCCGTTTTCGAATACAGGCAACGGTTTATGTTCCTGTCCGTCAAAAGCGAATTCTGACTTATCCAAGGCTATGATTAAGCCCTCTGTGTCAAGGTTTACATCTCTTTGAATGTCGCCGCAATTAGTACAGGTATAAAGCTTATGGTTAATGCCGTTTTCTTTAATTGTTTGCGTCTGTACATAATTATGTCTTAATTCGGTTTGTTCGTAATAATCTGTATCAAAAACGGAGGTTATAGCGTCAAATGAAAAGCCGTAATAACAAGCTGAACGGTCTGTTGTAAAATCAATCTTAAAGTTGTTACCGTCTACTCTGATTGTCTTACCTGCAAGCTGAGAGCCGGAATACTTACCGACAAGCTTACCGTTGCCGTCGTAAAGAGTAATGAAATCATAATTACTTTCGGTAAGAGTTTGAGACGAAAATCTTAAATCCAATGCTTTAGCGTCTGCGTAAGGCGAAACATATTTATATGTTTGCTTTGCGTAGTTTTCATATTTATGACTTGTTTCGGGATAAGCATAAACATTGGAACCTTCGTGAGCGCTATTATAATTAGGACTTACATAGAACAACGAATAACCGTAATATGTTTTTGAACCGTCGGAGGTAAATTTGATACTAAAAGAATTACCATTAATGTGTAAAAACTTATTTGCTGCCTGTTTGCCGCTATATCTTGCTAATTGCTTACCGTTTTTATCATAAACAGTAATAAAGTCATAATTAGCCTCAGTCAGACAATTAGCATAGAACTGCAAATCAAGTGAAGAAGCAGTAGCGTCGGTATAATAATATGTTTCATCAGCATTATTAGCATAATTATGTGAAGTATGCGGAATTATAGGTGTGTCGTAAGCACGGCTGTACCTTGAACCCACTGTCTCCGGGTTACTTGACATAGTAGCCACAATACTGTCAATACTGAAACCGTAATAGTTTTTTGAATAGTCCGAAGTAAAGCTAATATTGAAAGCTCCTGTCGGAATATCAATAGTTTTACCTGCTAATTGAGTACCGCTGTAAGTACCAAGCTTATTTCCGTTTTCGTCGTAAATTGTAATAACATCGTATTTTTCTTCTGTTTTACACTTATCGGAAAACTTAACCTTTAAGGATTTAGCATTCGGGTATTTATAGCCGTAATTCAAATTAGATTTAGCCGCATAGTTATGTCTTGTCTGCGGATAGTCAGCACTCGGAAGCAAAAGCTCATAATCACCTGTCGGGTTTACTGTCGAAGCATTTGTGCGTGTGCCTGTTACGGACTTAATCTTGAAACCATAATAGTTTTGTGTATTAGACCTATCCGAATAAAGCACCATAGAAAACCTATCGGAAGGAATATGAAGCTTTAATTGCGAGCCTGTAATATTTCTGTCCGAATACTTCTTAATTAGTTTTCCGTTAGCGTCATATATAGACAGGCTATCATAATTCTTTTCAAAATCAATCTTTGAAAATTCAATGTTTACTTCATTTGCGCCCGGAACATATACATTATATGTTTGATTAAGATTATTTCTATATGTGTGTTCTGTTTCCCAAAGGATATTCGGAACTACATAAGAAGTCTTTTCTTCATTAACTACGATTGTATCAATACTAAAACCGTAATATGTCGCCGAACGGTCTGTTTGCATATCAATGGCAAAATATGTGCCTTCAAGGAGCATTGTCTTACCTGCAAGCTCTGTGCCTGAATACACACCTACCGTTTCGCCTGAACCGTTAGAAACAGTAATCGTATCATATATTGCTTCTGTTTTACACTTATCGGAAAACTTTACAAGATACGAAACAGCTCCCGGAACACCATACGCATAGCGTTTATCCATATTGTTATCGTAGTTATGCGGACTTTCGGGGTATTGTGTTGAAGCGTCATACGAAAATGTCGTTTCACTGTTGTCCTTACAATATGTTGTTTGAACCCCTGTTTCTTTGTTTGTCTCGGTAACATAATTATGCTCGTGATTATCAGCAGCATAAGCTGTCAAAGGTACGCAACTGAAAAGCATTATCACCGATAAAAAAATTGATAGAATTCTTTTCATAAAAGTCTTAACCTCCTATTTTTATTGAAAAGAAAAAAGAAATGTCTGTAATATTTAGTATTCTTTTTTTTACAAACATTTCCAACGTGTAAGTGTATTATATCACACTTATTGATTTGGGTAAAGAGAAAACTTGTTTTCTGTTACATGAATATCACATTTCAAACAGAAAAACATATTTTTCTCTAAAAAAAAATAAAGCTAAGCCCAAAATTCTAAAATACAAATATTAAAAGAAGCAAACAACAGTTAATATTTGAAAATTATTAGAATTTTTTGTGCTTAACCTACAAGAAAATTATAACAAAACCAAGAAATAAAACAAAAAAACTATTTTTAAAGTATGAATTTTTTTGTTATAATTATATTAGTTTGTATTATACATTAAGTTTTTTATTGACAACCATAAAACTTTTTGATACAATATAAACGGAAAGAACAGGGTTACCCCTGTTCAATGGGTTTAGTGGAAACGCTTGTCATTTGAGCGTTTCTTTTTCTTTTGTTGAATCAAATAAGAGATTGCAAACAAAAGAATAGCAAAACTTATTGCTACTAATGCCAAAACCAAAAATATGGCAATTATGACAATAGCAATCATTTCTAATGACATAACCTTCCTCCTTTCTTATAAAATTTGGCATTGCCAAAACCTTAAAAAGCAAAACCGTATTTTAAGATAAGAGAAGAGCTGTCATCACTAAACCCAATAAATAATATATACAAATTGTTGTATTTTGTCAATAATAAAAACCGCTCCGAAAGGAACGGTTTTGTTATATTCATTATTCGTGTTATAATTACATTAGTTTGTATTATACATTAAGTTTTTTATTGACAAGATTGAAACTTCTTGATATAATATAAATGATAAACAGAGACGGCTTTCGCCATCTCTGAAACAGATTAATCATCTGTTTTTTCTGTTTGTTGACACTTGGTTCCGGCAAGTGTCTTTTCTTTTTGTATTAGTATATATTTTTCGTAAATACATAATAAGGTATGTACAATTAAACACATATAATACAAATCTTGTAAAGACATTTGCCCACCCCCTTTTTTGAAAATTTGAGATTACTATCTCGTGTGCCTTGCAAGAAGTAATCCTTTTTCAAATAAGGCGTGCCAACATTACAATTATACAAAAATATACAATAAAAATCAACTAAAAATACGAATTTTGGATTTTTCAATTAATATGTTATAATTAAGTTAGTTTGTATTATTGTTATAAGTTATATATTCTTTCATATTAATTAACAATACATACAACCTTCCTCCAATCAAAAACAGAACTCGGCACGCCTCTAACCAATTACATATTGGCAATGCGGACCACGCCGAGTCGTTTTTTGTTTTTAGGGTTGGAAAAATGTGCAAAAATCAGATTTTAGAGTTGGAAAAATGTGATTTTAGTAAAAAAAAAGCAACAGTTAAGGGGTATTTAAGACAGATTTTACATTAAATACCCCCTTAAATACAAAAACACCGCCGTAAATGGTGGTGTTTTTTGTGTTTTCGTTCGGTTAGCAACCTATCCAAGTTGAGGAAGAACACAAAACCCTCGGTAAAAGCTCTGTATATAACTGCGACTTGGAACAATCATATACTTCAATGCTTTCAGGTTTTTCTGTTGCCTGCCAACGCACAAGCCCATAAGTCTTGCATTGTTTTCGGATTTTTCTGTTGTCCGCCAACTCAATCGGTGACAAATTGTCACCGGTTATAATAAACATATTTACGCAAACAAGTTTTGATATTCAAGACATTTTTGTTCAAGAAGTTCAAAATCACAAGTTCGTGATAATACATTTTGTGGAAGTTTGTTATTTCTGTATGACCACTGGAATAATTCAACTTTTTTTAACAAATATTTTTTGTTTGAGTTCAATTCAGTTATTTGTTCGTTTAAGAGTGCCTTATATTTGATGTCTGTAACATTTGGCATAAAATCAATAAGACTTTGTGGTGGTACAGGAATCATATTATTAAGATTTACAATTCCTAATTTGCCATTGCAAATCTTGAAAATATCAATATTACGCGAATTCATTTTAGTGTGCTTTGGTTTTGGGGACGAAAGTGGGGCGAAATATGTAAAATTATTATATAAATACACAACTCCCACATAAGGACGCGTTTGATTTTTATTGTAAGCGACTCTTTTATCACCTTGCCTTAAGTAATTAATATATTCTTCGTCTAAACAATATAATTTTAAGTGTTGCATTTGAAACCTCGTATGATTTAAGGCGGCTGTAATTAGCCGCCTTCTTTTTTAGTTCCCACTATGGCAAGGGTTCTCCAACTTTTTCAATTCCCACTATGGCACGGGTACTCCAACTTTTTCAATTCCCACTATGGCACGGGTACTCCAACTTTTTCAATTCCCACTATGGCACGGGTACGCCACTTTTTTGTAAAACAAAGTGTTTTACTTTATTATTATTTTACACAAAACATCCAGTTATGTCAACAAAATTCAGATATTTCTAAATTAATTTTGTCGAGCTTCAAAAGCGTCTTTGAATTTTTTTAGTGCGCCGCCTTCTTCTTCACTTTGTCCGTCGCCCATAATTTTATTAATCCCAATTACTACCGCAAGAGCTAATACCACAACGCCTATGAGCAAAATAGTAATCTCAGTAGAAGTCATAGCTGCGTTTTTATCACATAATACGCTTTGAAATTCAGCACAAAGTCTTAATATCTTATTTTTCACAATCATCACCTCGATGAAATTATAACACAAAAGCAAAAAAAAAGTGAAAACAGGCTACGGATAACCCGTAACCTGTTAATATATAAACTGAAATCTTGAAAAGATTAAACAGTAATGTCACCAGCGGCAGTACCAGAATCGGCAACAGCTTCAATCTTTGTCTTAACCTTTGCAAGAACACCGCCTGTTCCATCAGCGCCAACTACGATATTACGGATAGCAACGCCAACAAGTACAGCAATGATAACAACAAAGAGAATCAAGAGAACGATTTCTGTTGAGCTCATAGCAGCTTCTTTTGATACAAGTGCTGACTTCATTTCAGCAGCCTTTCTCATAAGCTTCGATTTCATCGGACAACACCTCCCCTTTTCATATTAAGAAGAACATGTCTTCTCACTATATATTTGGTTATTATTTATTTTTTTAGCCCTAAAAAACTGAAAACAAGCTACGGAAAATCCGCAGCTTGTTAATATGAAAAGCGAGTTAAGAATAATTAAACAGTAAGACCAGCGCCTGTATCTGCAACAGCGTCAATCTTATCGCCTACCTTCTTGAGTACACCACCATTACCGTCTGCCCCAACTACGATGTTACGAATAGCAACACCAACGAGTACAGCAATGATAACTACGAAGAGGATAAGAAGAACGATTTCTGTCGAACTCATAGCAGCTTCTTTTGATACGAGTGCTGACTTCATTTCAGCAGCCTTTCTCATAAGCTTAGACTTCATTGGACATACACCTCCCTATACATTATTAAAGGGATTACCCTTCATAACTGTATAGTTAAATTTTAAACAAAAACGCCCTTCAATCAAAAAGAAAAACAGGCCGCTTTCGCGACCTATTTTTGTTATGCCCATTCTTCGTCAAAAAAACATTTTTAACACCTCCACATTTTTAATGCTCCATATTAGTTGTATTTTCATAATTTTTCCTCCAATTATATTCACGTCCTGTAAAATTATCAAACATATCTGATTCCTTATTGTAATACACTCCATAGTGTTTTTCTAATATTTCTAATTGAAGTGGATTCAACTTCTTGCTATAACAGTCTTTTAGATAACTGTTAAGCCAAACTGCATATTGAGCCGGAGAATTAATTTTTTCTGCTTTCATTTCGGCTGGGGATAAAGGTAAAAATTTCTTTCTTTTTTCCTGCTTTAAAAAAAGCAAACTTAAACCGGCTATAATTGCACCAATTACAAGCACAATCCCAGTTATTTTCAAAGTCTTCTTTCTTTGTTTTTTTTACCTTGAAAATATTCTGGTTTAATTGAAAAATCAGTCACTTTCAGTTTCCTCCTGTTTTTCCTTTTTGTTATCCCGGATTTCTAAAAACGTCATAAATGCCCAAATAAGGCCAAGGCAAATATTATTAGCCAAAGAAAATTTTGACATATTTAAAACCGGATACATTGCGGCACTGATTCCGTACAACAGTGTTAACCCGGAACAACAGAAAAATCGAATCGTTTTGTGTTTCGTAAAAATCGTTATTATTGCCCAAATAAACAATACGGCAATTAATATGTCAAATACAAAATAAATTTTATCGTAAATAGTTATCATTACGATTTTCTCCTTTAATTTTTAAAACTTGAAATAAAAAAAATACAAACTCAAAAGAATACAGTATTCAGTTGAGTTTTTTGACTTATAATTTAATTGTATCAGAATTTTAGAACAAAAAGAAAAAGCTACCCGAAGGTAGCCTTTGAAGGATTACAAAATTCCGCTTGATTTAAACTGTTCCAATAAAACCAAAACAACACCTGTTAAAATCATACCAACAACGGGTAAAATTAAAATCATTGTTATTTTTGATATTGTTCCGACCTTAACAGAATTTTTCTTTTTAATTCTCGCTAATTCTTCTTTATAAAACTTTTCATAAAGCATATCGAAATATACTGTTTGATTATCACCACGTAAAACACCTAATAAACCTACCACAATCTGAGTAATAGAAGAAATGTTAAGTCTTTTACCCATTTCTATTAAAGCTTGTTCTTGGTTTCCGGTTTTCATGTCAGTTAATGTATGTTCAAGTTCTAATTTGAAGTCACTTGAAACACTTTCTTTACAAGAAGTAAGAATATCAATAACATTTCTGTTATTTTCTTTTAAAGCGTCCGCTATAAATTTACAAAATATAGCCGAATCGTAGTCAATATTTTCTTTTACTTTATTAAACCTTTTTACAGGGGCATTTAATTCGTTTCTGAAGATAATAAAACCTAAAATAATACCAAAAAGAGCAAACCAAGGATTAAAAATCATAAGTACACACGCTAAAAACGCTGTACAAATACCGGCAGTTAATGCATCACTAAAATGTTCTTCAGGAGTTACCGTATAATGAAAATACGATAATGCAGTTTGAAGACGGTATTTAGTTGAATCACCTAATTCAACAAAGCCGAGAATTACCTTTTTACTGATACCACCTAAAATTTTATTTATAGTGGTTTGTTCTTCGCCTTTATCAAGCGTAGATACTGTTTGCAATATTCTTTGGCTTTTTTTGGTAGGAAAACGAGAAATATACAGTAAAATCATATCGATACCGAAAGCAATAGCAATAGCGGCAACGATATACAATATAGTTCTTAACAAAACTTCACCATTAAAAATAAGAAGAAGATGTTCAAATCCCTCTTTTAATTTATTAATTAATTCCATAAATGCCTCCTTTAATCCTTATTGCCTCTAAACTTAACAGGCTTTGCTATTTTATTGCCAAGCAATAGCACAAGCACTACCAAACCGACACTAAGAGCTACCACAAATTTACCGATTGGATTAGTCATTAATTGATTAAACGCATCTTTTTGCATAAAGTACAATAATACAGGAGTAAATACTACAAAACCTACCATCATATACATTTCAATTTTAGAACTGTATATTTCAGCGTCTAATTCGTTTTGAATAACACGGTTGTCAGCGAACTCATTAACATAAGTCTGTAACGATGGGATTGAAGTTCTATCATTTTGACAAATCATAACACGGTCAATCCATTGTTGGAAGGTCTTATTTTCAACCTTTGTTTTTAAATTTAACAAAGCAGAAGGAATACTCGCATTAATTGATTTAACTTCAATTAAGAAGTCTTCAAAATATGGCTTGGCAATAGGCGGAAGAGTATCAATACATTCTTCAACGGACGTAATAAAGTTAGAGGTACGCGTATAAGAAATAGTTATTAATGAAAGAGTTGTTTCAAGCTCTTTTTCAAGATTTTTAACATAATTTCTATATTTAACCTTTACCAATGTAAAAGGTATCATAAACGCTAACGGAACAAGAATAAAAACAAGAAATAGATTATCAAGTGCTAAGCATACAATAAACATAATGACAGCTAAAGCAAATGCAGCTAATCTGATTTTAGGATAATCATTAATCCTGTTCATTTTTGCAAGAGTAAGTTTTACATCAAAGAAATAGTTTTTAACAGCATTAGAACCAAAAGCATTCTTACCATTAATAATATCAAGCTTATCTCGGAGAGACATGTTATTATGTAAAACAATTTTCTGCGCAATATGTATTTGTTCTCGTGTTCTTGGTTTATAAAAAGTTAAAAATAAACCAACTGCAACCAATAAAAAAGCTACACCATAGCTAATATAAGGAATATAAGTAAATAATCTATCAGCCATTAACAATCCCCTCCTGTTATGGATTCTATTTTTGGAATATCACCTAATTTAGAATCAAAAAACTTTGCAAGAGTAGTTGTAGTAGCACCGTTTGAAAGAAAACGGGTATAAAGAGAAGAACTCATATTATTTACTTTTTCAAAATGACCTTTTACTTCAACAATATTTCCATCTTCATTTTCAATATTATCCTCTACTACATATCTATAGAGCATATTAGCTATAACCTTTTCTTTTTTGTTATCATAGCCAACGCCCTCTAAAATTTCTACAATCTTACGAGAACCGTCCGGGAAACGCTTTTGGTGTACAATAATCGGAAAAGCGTCTACCATTTGCATCATAAGGAAACTAAATTCCATAGGATATTTTTTATAAGAAAGTTCCATAAGTCTCTTATAAGTGTCAAGAGCATTTGAAGCGTGGGTAGTTGTATATGTTGCAGTACCGGTACGAGCAGCTTCGGCTACGGTGTACGCTTCCGAAGAACGCATTTCACCGATACCCATAATATCCGGGTTTTCACGAAGACAGTGTTCCAACAATGCTTCTTGGTCGATTACGAGGTCCGGATTATCAGAGTCTCTTGTAAGCTTTGACAATACGTTATTAATAATTTTTCCGTTTTCATCACGCTTTAATAAAGAGAATTCACGAGAACCCTCCTCGATTGTGATAACACGGTCCGTATTTCTCGCTTGCTCCAACATAGCAGCTAAAGTTGTTGTTTTTCCGGCGCCAACAGAACCCGAAATACAACAAGACACATAGTTTTTAACGCAAAGCTTTAAGAAATCCAACATTTCCGGGGTGGCAGTTCCAAAACTTCCAATTGTGTCAAGTGTAACGTCTTCTGTTTTTACAATACGAATAGAAGCGGAAACGGCAGCGTCTTTTGAAACAACAGGCGCAATATTAGCACATATACGAACACCGTCTGACAAATATGAAAGCACAGACGGAGTTGTAGAGTCGATCGTTAAATTTTGTGTCTGTAAAAGTCTTTTTACAATATCAACAGCTTGTTGCGGAGTCGAAAACTGTTCAGGTATTTTTTCAGGTTTTTTTCCTGAATAAGTAACAGTAACATCGTCCCATCTATTGATATTAACTTCTTCTACATTAGGTGTTTCATATATATATTTATTTAAGAATGAAGAACCTGCCATATCTTCATATAATCTATCAGCCAATAACGTAGTTGACATACCTTCAACCGACAAGCCTTCATCGATTATAACTTTTTCTATAGCAGTAGTTAAACGCTTTTTAATATCTTCATTAGTGTTGTTAGCGATAATGTCAGAATATTGATTTTTTATTTTAGTTTGTATAATACTTAATACGTGGTCATAACTATTTCGCTCTTTTGGTTGTGAGTCAAGCAAAAACTGGTCTCTAACAGACATTAATAGTCCCCCTTTCAGAATAAGAAAAACCCACGATTATTCGCGGGTTTCCTCTTGAGTATTTTGTTGTTTTTGATTTTCCTTTGTATCTTGAATATCCTGATTATTGGTATATCCCGCCGTATTATTAGCAGTAGTAAGTATCTTTTTTATGATACTCTTATATTTTCTTGGAGAAGCTTTATACGCTCCGAATATATTGCCCTCACAATTTTTAACCGCAATTTCTGCGCTATACGGTAAATCATAAGCCTTAATATTTAAAGCAGTACACATTTCTTTAACCGCGTGGAAGTTTTTGCAAGGACCGATAATATAATTTGTGTTTGGAACGAAAAATTTTGCATTGCTCTCGTAAAGTAATCTTGCTGTTTTCATATACACGACACCATTAGGGTCGGGAGTAAGGAAAACATTAAGGCAATTAGCCATTTCAATAGCGGCAGCGGTTTCTTCTTTCAAAAGTTGTGAGCCACAATCAACTATTACATAATCTACTAATTGTTCAGCCACTTTCAAAAGTTGAATTACCTTTTTATATTCAACTTCTTTATATGACAAAGGAGAATCGCCCAAGCAATACGCGAGCATACCGATATTTTTGTTGTTTTCTAATGTTACAACAAATTTAGCAACATCTTTTTGTTCAATTTTATCAGACTCAAACAAATAACCTAATGAATATGTACGAGGTATTTCTTTGCTTGAATGATAAATAGCGTGCATTGGAACATTTTGACTGAAATTAATTAATAAAACAGTTGCACGAGGATTTTGCTTAAGAATTGCCATCGCCAAGGAAGCAGAAAATGTTGATTTACCGGTTCCGCTCGAACCGTAATTTGTGATAATCAAAAATATCCCCTCCCTTTATTAATTGTTAAGAATACTTTCTTGTTTATCAAGTAATTCTTGTGCAAGGTCTGCATTACCTCTTGAAATAAGTGATACGTAAGCACCACCGTTCTTTTGAACCTTAATAATATCCTGTGCTTGTTCTGTATATACAATCACAGTGATAGTCGAATAAGAAGGCGTCGTTTCTTCTGTGGCTGTTTGAGACTGTTTTGTTCCGTCATTACCGTTACCGGTTACATCTTGATAAGCGGAAGAAGTAATGCTTGCAACTCTTACATATTGTAAGCTTTCCGGGGAAATAACTTCTCCGGTAGAGGTTTGGTAGTTATATATTCTGATAATATCTCCAACCTTAAGCTTATTAGACAAAGAATCAGCACCACCTGATACGCCAAATGATATAGCTTGTTTGCCGGAAGGAATACTCAAAAACTGGTTATCAGTATTTTCAGCGACCTCACCCACTTTGGCAGTAGATAAAATATCATTAGCAACAAGGTCAACAGTGGCAACCTTGCCAATAATATCTTCTACGTTTGTAATATAATCAGCGTGCTTGTCTTTAGTAAGAATTGTCGTTCTCTCAACATTATCCTCAGTTAAATAAGCGCCTGCCGCAACAGTTTTACTTGTTACATATACAGGAGTTATTTGTCTGTTTTGGATAATGTTTAACAAAAGTAACGATAAACCCAAAACTACGCCAATTACAACGGATATAATTCCAATCAATTTTCTACTTTTCATAATTTTATTCCCTTTCTGAATGATATTTTTAGAAAATTTAACTGAGTCTTTCAACTGTTAATTATAACAAAAAAACTCAAAATAAAAAAATTACAAAGTTATCCTTTTACTGACAATATCTCTTTCTTTAAAAGCACGCTTATATAAAGTGGAAACATTAACACTAAAATCTTCTTCTATTTCTTTTTGATTGGAATATTCCTTTTCAAAAATAACACTGCCGTCCTCAGCAATAATTATACAAGGCTTCTCACCAAACTTTTTCACCATATCATAATAATTACGTAGTTTTTGATAGCCGTTTGCAGTGGTTAAAAAGTCATACTTTTCAATCCTTGTGAATATATTATTTTCGACAGTACCAACACCTCTAAATAAAATATATTTATTATGTGTGTATGAATTTTCATATATATAAAATGCATATTTTAAATTATCCATAAAATCCCCCCTTATTCCAGATAAGCCTTTAAGTGGTCTGCTTTGCCGGAATCGTGAAGCTTTTTTATAGCTTCCTTTTCAAGCTGTCTAATTCTTTCCTTAGTTACGCCAAACTGTTCTCCGATTTCAGCTATGTCAACAGGCTGACCATCTTTATCTGTTAAGCCAAAATGTTGAATTAGTATTGTTCTTTCGCGCTCACTCATATCAACTTCTTTAATTAAATCAATAAGTTCTGCTTGTAGAGTATGGCGCATTGCTTCAGCAACAGGATCATATTTAGCGTCAGGAATAAAATCGCCGACAGAAGTTTCTTCGTCATCTGTAACAGGAGCCTCAATAGATACTATATTGGCATTAGCTGCAAGAGCTTTTTTTATCATTTTAAGCGGTTGATTCATATATTTAGCGAGTTCTTCCGGGGTGGCTTCACGCTTATATTCTTGAAAAAACTTAGCCTGCGCTTTACGCATTTTTTCGCTAAACTCACTTATATGTACCGGGATTCTTATGAGCCTGCCGGTATTTATAACAGCACGAGATATAGTAAGTCTTATCCACCAAGTAGCATAAGTAGAAAACTTAAACCCCTTATGATAGTCAAACTTTTCTGCCGCTTTAGTAAGACCGAAAACCCCCTCTTGAATTAAGTCAAGAAGAGGAACACCTGAATATAAATATTTTTTTGCAATGCTGACTACCAAACGCAAATTAGCCTCAATAAGTCTATTGCGAGCTTTTACATCTCCATTGAAAGCTCTAATAGTACATTCTATTTCTTCTTCGATTGAACAAGAAGGGACCTTACCGATTTCTTTTATGTAGAGCTGCGAAGAATCTTCCATTACAAAATCATCAAAATTTTCTTCTACAAAAAGATTTTCTTCCGCCTCTCTTTCACATTCTTTTTCAAATTCTAACAATTCATAATATTCCGACTCGTTTTTGAATATTTTTTCGTTTTCCAACTGAAAACCTCCCTTATTTTTTGTAAGTATTCAATAGATGAATACTCCATATTTTTGAAAAACTAAAAAATATTCCTAAAAAAAATAAAAAAACCACCCTTTCGGATGGTTTTTAGCTAAAATTTGTTGATAATTTTCCAAGCAGATAAAACTTCTTTGAATTGATCAGTTTCAATCCAATGTCCATCTACTTTTTGTTTTCTTTTAACCTTTTCAATTTTACAATTGCCCAGAATGTCCCCTTTTTCAAATTTATTATTGATATAATATTTTTTGTCGGTTACACTCCAATGCTCTTGTTCACCTGTTTTAAGGTTAAAAACATCAAGGTATGGTTTATTTTTATCTTCATATAGACGAACATTTGTTATGTAATAATACACTTTATGCCCTCTAATACGTGAAAGATAAGAACCCGCTACCTCGAACTCATATTCCAACCTTTCTTTAAGCGGAACAGTTTCTTCCGGCAATTTGATAATTGCTTTTCGAAAATATAAATCGAAATCTATGTCCATATACTTAGCGGGTGTTTCTCGATACGGAATTTGGTTTAAAATTTCCATATTAATACCCAAAAACGGGACATTCTGCTTCATAATCGATTTTTTATTAATATTTTTAAATTTACAATCGGTAATAGCATTTATCATATTGTAAATTTCGATTAAGGTTTTATCAGGGCCGAAAGCTTCAAAGAAATTTAATTTAATAAGCACTAAAAGTTGTGACTTATTAAGTCTTGTATTTTGCATACAATCTTTTATAAGTTCATAAAACAAAACACGCTTTTCAAAAACATCTTTATGTTCCAAATCCTGATATTGTTCTTTTTTAGAAAGCTCATATAATTCATCAGCAGAACCAGCAGATAGAGTTTTAATTGACGAAACGCCCTTATATATTGCATATTCTGTTGTGTCAAATGTATAACCACCCTTTGATTTACCGAAAGTAGGTCTGTGAATAATAACCTTTTGAGGATATATCGGCAAATCCTCCGGCTTTACTGTTTTACCTGAAAACTTTGACAAAATACGGGCTTTTTCTTTTCTAACTGTTGGATTATTAAGATACGAAATATCAAGCTCTCTGGCTAAATTATCGCCCTTGACGATATCTTTAATATCTTTTGCAGAATTAAGATACGCCACAATGAATTCGGCCGGGAAATATGTACGGAAATATACACATTTGTAGCTTAACATAGAATATCCTGTTGAATGGTTTCTGCCAAACATATACGAGGAACTATCTTCAATAACCTTAATGAATTCAAGAGCCTCTTTTTTTGCTTCTGTTTCAGAGTTATGTGATTTTTCACAATAGCCGGAAATAATTTGAGGCATTATTTTTTCAATATCCTCTTTTTTCTTATGTGCTATACTTCTGCGTACCGTGTCAGCCGTAGAACCGCTTAAACCACATATTTCCTGCAAAAATCTGATAATATCTTCCTGATAAACCAAATATCCGAGATTATCAACGAGCAAATCATCAATTTCTTTTGACGGATTTTTATGCGGTATACGAGCTATTAAATCATTTCGATAAGAAGCACCTGAGGGTCTTAAAGCAGCATTGATAAGCGTTAAATCATCAATTTTTTGCGGGTTAAATTTTTTCAACAGTGAAAAAGCATATTCTTTTTCAAATTGGAAAAATCCTGTGCGTGCATCAAGGCAATGGTTCCAAACAGTAGCGTCATCCCAATTCATTTCATAAGAATATGGGATTCTTATTCCTGCGTTTTCACAGGTAATTCTCATTATTTGCAAATTCTTTAAGCCGAGAATATCATATTTAACAAGGGAAACATCGTGGCACAAATCCATATCAATAGATATAATTTGCTGTCCTGCACTGCGCATTACCCCATAATCCTTGTAAAGATTGATATGACTCGGTGCTACAATAACACCTGCCGGGTGCATACTTTGTGATACAGGGACACCGAATAAACCGTTGTAATACTTGACAAAATTAGGGTATTTATTTCTTAATTCCTTTGTATTATCAAGATGATAATTGACAACACCTTTCGTTTCAATAGAATCCTTAGCGAATCCTAATTTTTCCATATATTTTTGGAGATATTCAATTTCCGGTTGCGAACCGAAACCTAATGTATCACCTTCATATTCGTCAAAATACTCGGAATAATGCTTTAAAAGTTTTTCGTGATTTGCCTTAAAAGCACTTTTTATGGACTTTCCTTCTTCTATTGAAACCTTGTATATTCTGCAAAGAGCATCAATAGTACCAAGCGCCTTTTGAGTACCAAACGTAATAACTCTCGCTGTTTGTTCAGGCGGATAGCTTTCAACAATATGGTCTATAACCATTTGTCTTTGGTCTGGTGAAATATCAATATCAATATCACCAAGCTCAACCCTGTTTTCATTAGCAAAACGAGAAAAAGAAGTGTTTCTCTTTATTGGGTCCAAATCAATAATGTCGCAAATATAAGCTATTAAACAGCCACCAACGGAGCCACGGCAAGGACCTATTGGTATGCCTTGACTTCTAACCCACATTAAAAGATTAGACATAAACAGAATGAAACCGGTCATTCCGATTTTTTCCAATACTGCAAATTCTTCCCTTATTCTGTCAAGATAAACTTTAACATTATTAGCAGGAATAATTCCCTTTTCTCGCTTATCAACAAAATTTTCATTAATTCTTTGTTGAAGAGCTTTCTTTGTATCGGTAACACCCGGAATATCGTTATATTTAAAGCTTTTATCAAGTTCGAAGTCTTCAATCTGAGCAAGCATATTATTAGTATTTTCAATAGCTCGCATATAGACTTCTTTGGGCAAAGCACCTTGCTTTTCAAAAGCTTCAACTAACTCGTCATAACTTTTCCAAGTCAAATCAAAATCTTTTTCAAAGTCGGCTTCTTCCTCAGCAGACTTTTGATATTTATCAATTATGAGCAAAGCTCTACATTCAGCTTGATAGTTATCAAAAGAGTGTGTATCTGTTGCCGCAATCAACTCTTTTTTGTATTTTTTTGCATATTTATACAAAAGCTGATTGTATTCTTTTTGTTCTGCCGATTCAGGGTGATGTTGTATTTCAAGATAATTAAATTTTTTAATAAGCTTTACGAACATTTTTTTCAAATAATCGACGTTTTCTTGAAGAAGTTTCAACTTTTCTTCATTTTCGTCCATTTGTTTTTGTATAAGCTGATAATTACCTTTTTTTATAACCGCCTTATTATATTGGAGGGCTAATCCTTCCCGCAAGGATTCACATTCTTCCATTTCTTTTTTAAGCTTTTCTACTGTTTTGGGGATTTTATTAATCGGACCGCCCAAACAAGCAGAGGTTGTAAAAACATTATCAGAGATATTCAAGAATTCTTCAAATGTAATTCTTGGCTTATAAAAGAAATGATCGGGGCTATACGAAATACTGAACAATTCATTTATTTCTTGTAAGCCTTGATAGTTTTTAGCTACAAGCACAATGTGATAGTTGTCAGCCAACTTACCAAATTTAAGACCTTGTGTAAGATATGCTTCCATTCCATGCACATATTGTACACCTTTTTTATCACAATATTGCTTTTTAGCTGCCCACTCAAAAACATTACCGTGTTCAGAAAAACAAATAGCCTTACCGCCTTCTTTTGCAACAGCGTCAATATATTCTTTATAAGAAGTTGTACTGTCGCACAAAGAATATGAACTATGAACATGGTATCTAAAATAAGTATCCATTTTGACTCCTTTCTTGATTATTAGTCTAAATGATGTATACTTCGTTTATATACAAAAAACGCTATTTTTTGAAAAATAGCATATCGACTCATAATATAATTGTATCAAAATTTTCATACGTATAAAAAAAGAAGACTAATACCTTAGCCTTCTAAATATATATCTTAAACACCCCGTCTTTGGTGCAAAGGCGAATTCGTCCGCCATTATTTTCGTACCACAAAAAACTTGGGGTGATTGTTTTATTATTTGTTTTAATTTCGACGCAATCTTTTCTTTTATCATTATGTAGCATAATAACAAAAGTACAGTCTTTGCCTTCGAAATCCTGATATTTATTTGGAGCTGTCTTAACATTGCCGGCAAACGACACCTCTCCAAAGAAATCTTTTGAATTATTAATTTTTTTCAACTCCTAACTTAAATTATATTTAGACTTATCATAAACTAATTATATCTAAAAATTAAGCAAAAACAAAATTAACGCTAAAAGACACTATTCCCTTACAGTATTGAAAAAAACATAAGCTTTTTAGTATTTTTTTCACAACTTTTACGTTTCTGTACATTTTAGTAACTTTTTTTGCCTTCTTGCATTTTCCCCTAAAGGCAAGCCTTGTTTGTTACTCTTACAGAGAATATTATATACATTGCAAAACGAACCTTCTGTTGCAAACGAAGAAAGCTCCGAAACGGCAGCACTAAAAAACCTGTTTAATTCATTGTTTTTGAATTTAATTAACAGGTTTTCAATTATCTTTTTAATCTTCTTTTTATCGCAGGCTCCCGCCCACTTAATAAAACCGCCAAGTCTTTTAATATCACAGCGTACTCTTTTTACAAGAGATTCACTCACACCTAAAAGCTTTGCAATTTCTGAAATGGTCTTCCCTTTTATAACCAGTTTGGCAATATTAACTCTGTTATTAAAAGTTCTTTCTTTTCTGTCACCCGGACGCTTTTCTGAAAAAAGATATTTTTCTTCTTCTTCGCTAATGTTTAATACATTTTTTATATACTCATTAGTGAACTTATAGACTTTATTTTTGCGTAAAATAGCATTAAGTTCACAGGCTCTTAAAGGTACTTCAAAGCCATTATTAAATTTATTTAATAAAGCACTTGTTTCTTCATAAGAATAGCCTAATTGACGCGCTGAGGACGCTAAAATAAACAAAGCATATTCCCTACAGCCCTGAAAGTCTTTCCCGTTTTTTTGCAACGCAAATAAACCCTTAATGCGCTTGTTAAAAACTCTCGCAAGGGGTATTCTTTTTGAAGTTTTAATTGTTGTTTTTTGTTTTTTAGGGGTTTTCTTTTTTTCTTTTTTGAATTCTTCTGCAAACGCATATAATTCTTGAAGAGTGTATCTTGGGGCTTCTGTCTTAAAACAAACACATGTATTTCCGGTTTTAGGGTTTACACTTCCGGGTATTCTGTCATAACGCTGAGAGTCAAGACATCTTTTATCTACTTTGTATGTAATTGTTTTACCTTGAGTATTTGTTATGTATGGGAAAACCCCATATGCTTTATCTAATTCTTCAAAAGCATTAGCAAAAAGTTTTTTAAGATTATTTATGGAATTCGCCATATTTTTAGGCAATCTCTGAAAAGTGTAATAAAGGTGTATTCCGCCACCACCTGTAAATGAATACAAATTAGGTTCAGGCAAAAGCTTTTTTTCTTTCCAAAACCAAGAAAGATTTTCTATTAATTCCGGTTCTTTACCGCAAAGGTCACAATCACCGTCAATATCAATCATAATACAATCCAAACCCCAAAGGTCTTTATTGTTTCTGATACTTTTTTTGTCATTTTTAGGCTTTCTGTAAGAATTAAGGGTTACAAAATATGAGTAATCGCCTTTATATAACAAATCAGGAAGGATATTAATACAACCGCCAAGGCTTTTATGCGACAAATTACCGTGTTTGCCCTGTACAACATATTCATATACTCCGCCCTTTTGGTCATTTTCGTGTAGAGTATCAAAATACGTTTTTGTTTGCGAAGACAAAAAACTATAACTTCTATCGGTCATATTATTCCCTCCTTTCTTTTTTTCTTGTAAAACATGAATACTACATTTTAGGAAATTTTGTTTTTTAGACACAAAAAACAACACAGGAAACCCCATGTTGTTTATTAATTTTTTTAAATAACTTTATTAGACAAATGAACCGCGTCTTATAAGGCACTTCCTTTGCACGGTTATGTCTTTTTATTTACATTGATATAGAAATAACCAATGGTTGCATTCGCAACAGTTATTTATGTAAAAATTATAACAAAAAAATAAAAAATCAAAAAAAGCAAAAGCCCACCAAATGGTGAGCCTTTTGGTTATACGGTTGTCAGAAAATCATACAAATCTTCTTCAGTGGCAAGATTATACTTTTTCTGTTCTTCTTCTCCGTAAGTGCCGACAAAAACGACTTTTTCGTTTTTTGGAGCGTCAAACAGCCACCAAGAGATTGTATCTCCGTTTTCATCTCCGACACTTTCACCTAAAAGAATAATAAAATTATCAAATAATTCATCACCTAAGGTGAAAATGGCGCCGCCGTCTGTAAATGCTTCCAATGCTTTTGAAGCATTGTCTGCTTGTTGTAAATATCTTTCAGCGATTTTTAGATATTTACAGAATGTTTCTTTATCCATAAAATCCTCCTTTACGCTTTAAATTCAACGATGTAATTTAACAACAACGCATTTTCATCATAGAAAATAATTTCGTCGTTTCTTAAATACGAACCTGCGTGAGCATATACGCAGTTCTTATTTTGCGTTTTCAAGAATGATTGTGTGAAACGCTGTGGTGCAGTCGTGTCATATGGATTGCCAAATGCAGTTGCATACAAACCCATAAAACACTTATCCTGCGAACCTCTTGCCCAATATGAACCTCGTCCGGAGGTATAACCCCAAGATTTCATTGAAGAAGGGGCAAAATATATGCCATCTCCGAACATTTTACCGGTTATAATTGCATTGGGTTTTAGAAGTAAGCCTTGTTGAATAATTGAAAGCCAATTTTCATTCCTCGACCCGTGCCAGAGTTGCTTAACCTTTTTAATGTTGTTTTGTTTAAGATAATCATTAAACCTCTTTTTGTGTTCGGGATTAATAACTCTGTAAACTTCCACAACTTGGTTTTTAAGGTTATCCGATAAGTGTCGCATTACCTCAGCTTTTTGCTTTTCAGTAGCAATATGAACCTTAATTGGACCGAAGTCAGCAACTGCTTTTCTTTTAACAACCGGTTTAACTGCTACCGCTTGCATAGCCATAAGCAGTGATTCTTCCTTTGCAATTATATTCGCATAATCTTTTGAAGAACGAGCCAGCAATGTAGAGATATCTCTTACATTACGGGGAGAAACGGCTAATAATTGAAGATATATTTGGTTGAAGTCTTCAACATCTGTACTCTCGGTCTGCTCATAAAGTTGTTGAATATACTCTTCTGCGGCATCACACATTTGTTGTGTGACGGTAGCAACAAGCAAATTTTCCGATACTGTATGTTTAGCATATCGCAAAAGCATATTGTAAAGGATAGCAGAAGGGCTATTCTCGTCTTGCGGTTCATTTTTAGCTTCTGAAAGTTCTTTTTCCGGGATTTTGTTTTCGGTAGGACAATATATATCGGTCATATCTTTATATCCCTTTGCGAGCTTTTCAAGCAATTTTACGTAGTACATTCGTTTTGGATATGAATGTGTTCTCGTTCCAAAAACTTCATTAGCCCCGGCTCCTATTCGACCATAAGTAGCCAATACCTCACTACCGGTATCTTCCAGCTTATAAAACTTGTAGTTGTTATATTCCGGATTAACCATTACAAGATATACCGTGGGCAATTTTTCATTTACAACTAATGGAATGTTATTACGCACTTCCCTGATGAAAAACTTACCGCCTTTGGGCACAAGTTGAAATTCGGCCGAATATTTGTTGTAACCTTCTTCATATTCAATTTGCACGGTTTGCATTGAAGTAGTTTCAAGGTTAGATAAAAAAGAAGCAATAACCTTGTATACTTCTTCTGCTTTGCAATCTTTACAAACAACATCATTGTTTGTGAAAAATTTGAGCATAAATCCTCCTTTATAATATATAATTTAGCACGCGAACTACCCGCTATTGAAATAGCGAGCTTCCTACTCAAGTAGCCTTATGGCTACAGTATCAATAGGCTAACCCCGCAGTCCTTGCGGTTTTTTTGTGATAAATAAGGTCAATTCATTTCCTCATTGAAATAAGGAGAATTCTTGACGTTTTATCTTAAATTAGCTCCTGTTGCCCTTGTATCGCATTGGCATTATAACAAAAGACTTGTTATCCTCTGTGATATAAAACGGGCTGTGTGGGCCGTTAGAAGCTATTTCTACTTCACCTGAACAATTATTCAAAATTTCTTTGAGATAATGCGAATTAAACGCAACCTCAAATTTCTCTTTAAACGGTTCAGTTACCTCACAAGTTGTCTTACTCTTGCCT
>JBJEGN010000134.1:0-24163 GCA_051875105.1 Candidatus Gastranaerophilaceae bacterium | reverse complement strand
GGTGCTTCTCTTACAAATTGAAGGAACTTTTGCCTCCAATTGCAACCTTGCCTTCACAAGCAAGGATTTTATATTTTTATATAGAAAAACAAAGGGTAATAGCTATAAGAGTTTGCCTTACCATAATTGTTTACTTTACTCACAACTAAAGTCACGAGTGTGTGGTAAACAATCATCAACCGTGTCTTCTACCAACTGAAGTACATTCGCATTTGTGCGATATATTTAAGTCGTCACTTAATTTAACCCACATATATCAGATGGGCTTTTGTTTCCGTATATTTGAGTGTCGCAAGCTCACTTTTCACGTAAATTTTGTCCGAAACAAAAGAAATGACATATACAACGCTCTTTTTCTTTTTAGATTCCAAAAAAGAGAAACTATACCGCTCCATTAACATTTGACGTTCGGCTGTTATGCGACTTACAAAAGGCACAGCTGCCTTGGCAGAGGTGGTTGGATTTGAACCAACGGGCGAACAAAGTTCTTGACGGAGTCAAAGTCCGTTGCCTTACCACTTGGCGACACCCCTATGTTTGGTGTACCATCGCAGATTCGAACTGCGGGCAGCGCGATTAAAAGTCGCGTACTCTACCTACTGAGTTAATGGTACATATATTGGTGGACCTGACGAGACTCGAACTCGTCACCTCCTGCTTGCAAGGCAGGTGCTCTCCCGGATGAGCTACAGGCCCATATTAATCTTACAATACATGTATATCACATTTTTTGAAAAACATAAAAAATAAAAATTTTCTTGTACACAAAGGCACAAGAAAATTTTGTTGGACTTGGGATTATAGTTTTATCCAACTTTTACTCTTTTGAGAGGGCGTTCTTAGAGTTCCAAGTATCGGCCTTGGGAATATAGTTTTATCCGACATTCAATCACATTAAGATAACCAAGAATGAATTACAACAAAACCAGTAAATTAATTATAACAAAACTTTTTTAAAAAACAAAATTAAAACCTAAAAAGGTGAAAACCAAATGGCCAACTAATTTCTTTAGAATACTTTTTGTTGTATTCTGCAATCTTTTGTGCCAAAAGTTCTTCCTTTTCATCAATTTCTTTATTGATTGCACAAATTTCGTTCTTTAATTCCTGTCTTTCCCTTTCAAAAGCTTCTTTTTCAGCCTTTTCTTTTGTCTGAATATCGGTAATTTCTGTTTCTAACGAAGAAATTTCACCCTCAATAGCCGTGATAGCGTTACAAAGGTTATTATATTCAGAACTTTCTTTATTCAGAGTTTCTGTCTTTATATTGAGTCTGTTCTTAATATCAGTAAGTTCTCTGATAACATTTTGTTTTTCCGTAATTTTATTCATAATGAATCTCCCCTTTTATAAGATAATTAAAATTAAAATTATGATTAAAATCAGAATTATTCCACTAATAATTCTTTTCCATATTTTGCTCGTTATATATATTGTATATAAACAAGCAGTTGTTAATATTGCAAGTAATGTGGTGATTATGTAATTAAGCATAATTAATCAGTAAAACACCACTTCTCGCACCAATGCAAAATATCGTTAACGCTTGAAATATCGTTTGGTTCTTTTGAAAGAGCTTCAACAATTAAATCAAAAGCCTTAGCCTTATCTTTTGCAGACATTTTGCTGAGAATTTCAATATTCATAAAAACCTCCCTTTTTAAATTTGTTTATTCATGTTAAGCTCACGGTTGTATTCTTGCTTAACAGTTATCATACGAGACAAAGTATTGTATCGTAATTTAACAGCGTCTAAAACACCACAGATAATACTTTCCTTATCAATAAAATCCTCTTTTTGAGTTTTATCTTTTTCTCTTGCCGCAAGTCTCTTCTTGATTTTAGCAGCACTTGAAAGTTGCACCAAAAAGGAATACTGATTACAAGTTTCTGAAAGCATTTTGGAAACACTGATAAAGTCATCAGGTGAATTAATTTCCTGTGGAACATCGTATAAGAAGTTATCTATAAGAACCTCTAAAAGTTCTGTGGAATTCAATTCGAGATATTCACAACAAGTCATAAAAAAATCCTTTCACAGTTTTCAAAACATGAATACTATTTTTTCGGGAAAAAGTAAAATTTCAGCGTAAAAATAATAAAAAATTACGCATAAAATTGAAAAGATTATGGAGTGTCTTATAAACCAAAACCATTGACATTTTCCCGTAAACCCTTTTAGTGACCATAAGCCCCCTGTTGTTCCCTTTCTTCTATTACAGGCAAAACAAGCAGGAGTTAAATTCTTTTCGTCATTTATGTTTTTTATTCCAAACAATCCGATAAGCTTTTGCTTTAACGGACTGTATTTTACAGAATGTATTGAAATAATATGGTCAACTGTAATATCTTCTTTGGGTATATATCTGCCACAATAAGCACAAAAATAATGGTTATTTATGCCCTTGTTGGCGTCAAAAAAGGCTCTTCTGTACGAAGAACCTCTTTCAAAATTAGTATTTATTAAGCTGTATCTTATATTGTTTTTTTTACAATATTTTTTTACTCTTTTTATGTCCTCTTTATTAAGGTTCTTCACAGTAATGATTTTTTTGGTTTCATTAAAAGAAGGATTAAACTCTGCTAAATCATCAAAAACATTAAATTTTCGAGTATACATTTCTATTTTATAATTTGTCATAGCGTGTTATAATGAAAAATTAAACAGCCCTAAAATACAGTTTGCTGTGCTTAAATCAAGCATATTTTCAGTAGTAGTAACTTCTGTACTTGTACCGCTTGTAACACCTGTGAAAGAGTCACGTAAAGCAACAACCACTTCTTTTAACCAGCTTACAACTAAATCAATACCGATTTTTGTAAAGTCGATAATATATTGCCATAAGTCAGCAGCCGAAAGACCAACTACTAAGCCTGCAACTAAAAGTATTGCAAAAAAGCACAACCAAGGATGTTTTTTCATTGTAATCCCCCTTTCTTTTATAAGTTAATTGTGAATATCACAACAAAATTATATCAAAAAAAAGAGAAAAATAAAAAAAAGAGACAGATATACCGTCAGATATACCGCCTCTTGTGAACTACCCGCCATTAAAATGGCGGGCTTCCTACTCAAGTAATCATTAGATTACAGTATCAATAGGCTAACCCCGCAGTCCCTGCGGTTTTATGTGATAAAATTAGTTTATATCTTCAGATATATCTTCTGAAATATTTTCCGATAAAACCTCCTGAGCTACTTGACGAGCATCAACATCTGTATCAAAAGCTTGATTAAGTAAGTCAATGAACTCTCCGGCCGCAAGTGAAGTTTTTTTGTTAAGATTATATTTTTCAATATCTTCATCAGTAACGACATTCTTTTTAAGAGCCTCTTCTACTTCTGTATGAATATCCTCACTGAATAATTTGTTTATATTAATTTCAGACACTTTTCCACCTCTTTATAAAAGAATATTTTCAAAATAATTATAACATAATATTTTTTAATAGCAAAAATGAAGGCTTTAGCCGAAAGAAAAGAGATATTTTGCCAAGATTTCACTTTCAGGAACATAACGATAAGCCCAATAACGTGAATCGTGAGAATTATTACGATTATCGCCCATACAAAAATACAAGTTTTCCTTTATGATATATTGACCGTCAACATATTCACAATATTGACCGAGAAAATCAATGAATTCCTGCTTTTGTTTTTGTTCAAAGGAATCGTAATATTTAGCTTCTGCTACAAAACCGACATAATAATCGTTTATAAAACAGTCGCAACGAATAATTTCGTTATTTTCGTTATATTTTACATCAGTAAGTGTTACCACATCATTTTTCTTAGGCACATAATAAGGACCGAAATTGTCCTCTATATCCTCAGCACAATATTCTTCAACAATTATTTTATTATTAATATAAGTAGTATTATTTTTTATTTCGACAACATCACCCGGAGTTCCAATAACCCTTTTGAAAAACTTCGCTTTTGGATTGTCAGGATAAGTAAACACCACCATATCGCCGTATTCCGGAGTATCAAAAACATAAGCTAATCTGTTTCCGATCACCCTATCTCCCGGTTCAATAGTTGGATACATTGAAGAAGTAGGAACTACACAGTTCATTATGATAAGTCCGAAAACAATACAAAATACAATAACAACACTACATTCAAAATTTATATATGAAGCATTTCTTACTACGAATGCTTTAAATTTTCTTAAAAAACCTTTCATTTTTTGTAATAATAATTTTTATGGCACTTTTTTAATTTAAGAAAAAATGCGAAAAAGAATTATTTATTCACTTCCTTTTTTTTATTGGTTACATTTGATGTATACTACAAATTTTTAAAAAAGACAAGAATTATTAAAAAAACAAAAAAATAAAGGCTGCAAAAGCAACCTTTTTAGTTAACATCATAATAAACGATATCTCCTATGTAAGAATAACCTTCTGTACGAGCTTTCATCTCGGCCAAGATTTTCTTTTCTTCCTCAGTAATATTTCTGAATTTGTCTTGTTCTTGAATTAATTCTGTATTTAATGAATATTCTTGTTTATATTCATTATTCAAATATTGAAGTTTTGGACCATAATCAAAACCTGTTTTAAGTGCGAACAATATAGAAAATATGACTATTATTGCCAAAATATTGTTAATAAGCGCACATCTTTTTTTAGTCGCCACTTTTTAGAGTAAAGTTAATCCCAAGGCAAATACAGTCCCTATTGTAATAAATGGTAAAAATGCCACTCTTTGAAGTTTTTCCTTTTTTATTATCCTGTAAAATAACGCGTAAATTAAGTATGCTAAACAAGTAGCTATAAGAAAATACGGTAAATAAAAAATGCCAAGCATAATACTAATAGCGGTAATTGCCCATATATCAGCACCGCCTATTGCAGATTTTCCGTTTTTCTTAAAAAATGTCATAAACAACAGTAACACGAATACCAAAAGTCCGGAGCTTAAATGAATTATTAAGTATTTCCAAAATTCTGTCGGTGAAGTTCCGTGACTTATTAATAAGGTTCTTTCCGATTTTACATATGTAAACAATTCTAACAGACATACACCAAATAAAAGTCCTGTTTGCCAATATTCTAACTCATGTTTTTTAGAGTCTACAACAGAAAGATATATAAGATAAAGTATGGTAAAAACAGTCATTCCTAAATAAATGAAGCCTATTGTTTCCGTTTCAAAAAATAAAGACATAATTTTCCTCCGCTACTTTTTGAAATATACTTCGCCTACGCCAAAAGACGTTGCAGACACAGGGGTTTTTATGGGTATAGCACTTATATGAAATAAATTAGTTTCTCCGGATACATTTACCTTAAATTCATCACCCAAATTCACCTTGTAACTTGGAGCTGTATCTTTAGTAATAACTACACTTTGAGCAGGAACATAACTTGTATTAGCATTAGTTGTAGTTATGGTAATTTCAAGAGAGTCTTCAATAATTCGACCTTTTAACTGTTCATCAATTTCATTATACAATTTTTGACTATCAGCCGGCGTTAATTCTCCGGATATAGCTACAACTCTTGCCGCATTACCGGAAGCCAAATTGACATTATACATAGAAAATACTGCCATAGTCATTTCAAAGAGCATAACACATAAAACAACTGCCAATGTAAAAAATATTACAAAATCCACAGAACTTGTATATGCCCTTTTATTTTTTAAATATTTTATTGCTTTTTGAATAATAAAACCTCCCTTTATGCCGTTTGCACAGCAATAGTTTCACCGAGATTATCACTATCATAAAAGTAATCAGATAAGAAATCTTTATTGTTGTTCTTAAAATCGTCGGAAGCACGTTTTAAGCGGGTTCTAACCTGTTTTTCAGTTAAACCAAATGTACAAGCTACCTGCTGATTAGAAAACGGTTTAGGACGTGTTAAATACTTATATAAAAGCATTTGCCCCTCTTGAGTAGCAGACAATTTTTTAATTAATTCTTCGTTCATAAGCTTTGTTTCACTATCGTGTTGAAAAGAACTTTTTGAACCGATTAAGTAATCATCTACACATACCGCACACATAGGCTTTCTGTTTTCTTTTTTAATGCTTCCTGTTACTTTAAGAAAGCCGGATTTATTTGTATTTTTATAATAACAATCTACGGTTTTAGATAATAAATTTTGAAAATTGCCCTTCGTTACATCGTATTTTTCAATACACTCAAGAAAGGCTAAATAATACAAAGAAAGAAAATCTTCTTCTTTTGTATAAGCTACATATGCAGCCTTCATAAATTTTTTAATTTTTTTTGCAATCGCACAGACAATATAGCAAGCAGTTAAGAGCTCTATAATGTCTTCCTGTGAACAATCATTTTGTTGCATTTTTATTTTTAACGCAAGTTGATTTATGTATTTATTATCAAGTATTTTTTTATCAACACCGTTTTTGGCTCGCTCTATAACAGTTAATAGATTAAATTCTTGTGTTTGTTTTTCCATTAGACACCCCTCTTTACCGCAAATTTTTGAATGTCACTTTCAGTTGCTTCAAGTTGCCCTGCCAAATGTTTTTTCATAACCTCTGCAAAATAATGTTTAAAAGTTACATATTCAGCAGAATTGCAATTGAGCAATAAACAATAAGTTTTAAACCGATAGTCTTTTTTGGTAACATCTACAATTTCTTTTACTGTCACGTTTTTTAATCTTGTGTCTTTTGTTTTTGCAAACATAATAAATGGCTTGAAATTAATTTCCTTTGAGTCTTCATTCAAACAAAAATATACCGTAAAATTATGGTCTTTTTCATCTTGAAGTGATTTTGGAAGTTTATTGTTTGTCTTTTTTTTTAAAACTATTTTTTGTTTCATAATAAATTCCCTTTCTTATTCTGTTTCTACAACTTTCGCTTTTACTTCTACATTGTTTTGCGATTTCTTTCTTTTGCAAGCGTTAATTATTTTTGTAATTAACATCCAAGAATAATTAATTAAGAAATAAAAACTAATTACTATTGGTGTATTGAAAATAAGGCTTGATACAAGTGCTACCGTTAATGCATCTAACATAAGCGGGAAAGCACCCATTAATATTTCTAACGGTTCTTTTTTATTGTTTTGTAACACCTTAATAAATTGCTTCAAATGAATAATTATAAGCCATAAGGTATTAGCAGCAAATACCCCAAATGTCAAAAGACACGGTAAACTTTGAAGTGTTATTTTATTCATAGACGGAACAATATAAGTTTCAAAACTACCCAATTTAAAAGTGTCTCTAAACTCGTATAAAGTATTTATTTCTTCCTGAGATACACCTGCTTCTATATATTTATCCTCATATGTTTCCAAGTCTTTTAACAGGCGAATTTCTGTGTATTTATTAGCACTATCCCCTTCTCCTTCACGATAAATAGAAACAATTGACTGTGTTGATTCAGGTTCAATTATCTTGAAGTTTGAAATAGGGTTGAATGTAGCAAGAGCCATACTAATAATTGCAAAATCCAAAACAATCATAAGCACAGACAGAAACACACTTAAAAACGGATTATAATTAGTTTCTTTGTAATAGTTATATATTTTATCCGTTAATTCGTCTTTATCTTTGCTTTCTTCTTGGAACTGTTTGATTTTTGCATTTCTTTCTTTTTTAACAACTGCCTGTTTAGCATTAACTTTGTCAAGTAAGGTTCTCACACCTTTAACAAGAAGTGTTAAAATAATTATAAGTAAAGCATAATTGTAAATTTTTATGCTAAATAAAGTGATTGATAAAAACATATATTTAATCCTTTCCAAATGAAAAGAGAATACGCCCATAGGCATATTCCCCTTTCTTTTTTACTATTTATTTTTTAATAATTATAACATATTTTTGAAAACAACAAAAATTACTTGTTTCTGTATTTAGAGTTATTTGACTGAGCACCTTCAATATCCGAAACACTGCTTTCATCATTAACAAATTCATATACAGAAGTAAAATCAATGTTTCCGGTAGTTATAGTAACAGGATCTTCCAAAAACACAGTGTTATATGTATAATCAATTGTTGCATTTACCGTATAATTAACCGTAAAGCCCGAAGAATCAGCCTCATATTGACCGGACGGTATTGTATAATCAAGAGATACGTCTCGAACAATAAATCCCGGACCTACATAGCAGTCGTTTGCCTCGTCGTATTCAAATACATCGTTGTTTTGTAAGTAATTAAAATATCTTTCTTGAAATTCAGCCTTTTTACCCTGATATAATGTAGGATTATAGCTTTCCAAGCTGTCATACATATCTTTTTGAGCCGAAGTCTGTAAAAGAGTCAAACAATGTTCCATTTCTCTTGTGACCTTATAATGTGTATTTACAAGAAAAGTTAAAGACATTAAGGTAAAACCTAAAATAATTATCATAACACATATAAATGTGCCCTGAAAAACCTCAGCTTTTTTATTTTTTAAGGCTGAAATTAAATTATTAAAATTCACAATATCACCTCACAAGAATAAATTATATCAGAAAGACAATAAAAGAAGAAACCCGCAAGTAATTGCGGGCTTTTATTAAAAACAAGAAAGAAAACTCCCACTTCTATAAGAGGCGGGAGTATGTCACTAATCGACCGTTACAGGCGGCAAAGAAACATCAGGATATTTATCATACTGTGATTGTTTGTCTGCAACATATTTATCTTCCCATTCGGAAGCTTGAGTAGTTTCGGGAATAACAACAGGTTCTTTCTTTGAATGTAAAAATGCAAAGACCCCTGTTATTAATAAGGCAATAATTAAAATAATTATTATTGGAATTATTTTTTTCTTTTTATTTTCTTTTTCCGGAGTTATAAGCTCCGAATCTAAATCAATAACATATTCTTCGTTTTTCAAAAAATACACCTCTTTCTTATATCAGCGCACGCTAAGCGTGCGCCGATATTAATAAATTGCAGTTTCTCTTGATTTATAGTCTTCAAACAGACTTCCTTTAACAATAACGCTGTTTGAATCACCCATATACGATAATTCACCGGCAGGGGTCCAACAATCTGAAATTCGAACTTGAACCTTATAATCCGTATCATCAGGATACCATATTGGGATAATATGGGTGTCAAGAGTTTCACCACCGTTTGTAAACGGAGCAAAACGATACAGATAGCCGTTTGAAGCTACATAACTGCTTGTATCTAATGGTCTTTGAGTTCTTGTAAGCAAATTCGTGTATGTTGAATTTTTCCAAGCAACTTGCGCATATTCAGTTTTATATTTCTCATTTGTATAATAATACTCAGGGAAATAAACCTCAACTGTTTGCGCCCAACCGTTATAATTAGAAGAAGCATAGTTACCTGAAATGTCTTTAATACTTGAAGATATGTCGTTGTCATAAGCATCGGTTAAATTCTTACCGGTTACTTCAAGTTGAACGCCATATCCACTCTTTGTCTCGACACTGTTATCATTCTTAACAGCAGACGGATTAGCAAATCCTCGGCTGTCTGTTGTCTCACCGCCATATAATGATTCAAAAGAAACATAATACGGAGATAAAGTAATGAAATCATAATCGAGCTTTGCAGAATAATTCATTTTAACAAACTTGCCGTTTTGATATTCCCATTGTTGCCAAGAAGCAGTGTTTGCATAAGCCTTGTTGTTTTGTGAATCTTGATAATTAAATCCGACACCACCCTCAAGGTTATAACCCTCAGAATTAATTTTATAAGTATCATTTATTTGTGACAACTTTACAAATTTTTCTTCCTTAAGCCATTGTTCGTCAGGTGTTTCAGAATAAATACATTCTGACTCACTAAAAATTGTTGCACAAGGCAGAACACCAACAACCCTATATTGTTTAGTTACACCGTTTTTAGTTACACTGCAAGTTTGCATTTTATTCATATTAGGTACTGTCCATTTTACATAGAATATATTTGAACCTTGCGCAGGGATAACTGTATTTGTTGAAAGCAATTTCTGATTATCAGTAGCATAAGGCACTGTGTTATTGTATGTTGGACAATAATCTGTAAGTGCATACTTGCCATTATCATCGATATAAACAAGCTTAGTATTAACCTTTGCAGTTATATCTTTGAAATCTTTCTTTTCATAATTGGTTACTTTAAATGTTGTAACAACAGTTGTGTCGTAATGATATTCTGAATTAGGTTGAACAAAAGTTACTTCGATATCTCTCGGCTTTGATTGTGTATAATAACAACCAGCCTTAAAAATATGCGGAGTTTTATCGGGAACAGAAGAAACAGTTTCATTGGCTGTGTTTTTATGAGAAGCCGGGGAATGAACAAAATTACCTGTAAACTCTATATCATCTAAATCTTGTTCCGGCAAATTGGTGTTTCCTTCATCATCTTCAAAGATAGGAGGTGTTTCTATTGCACCATCTCCCACTTCAACCTCTTCACCTTCTGTTCCTTCAAGTGTGCCCTTCTTCCATTCTTCAAAGCAATAATGATATTTTTGGAACCTATCGCCTATTAACGAATTTTCTTTATCCTTTTGGCTTAAAGTTAAGGACAAGGTTCCGGGTTCCGTAATATCTTTATTTAATGAATAAACAATATAATATGGAAAGTCTTCTTTGTTGTAATAACCTTCAGTTAATTCATTATCATAAATTCCGGTTTTCTCACAATTTTCAAGACTTTGAAGCGTTTTACCGTTTATTGAAAAGGCTCCGTCTAACCAATAATCAGTAAGTAAAGGAGAACCTAAATCATTTGTATTAACTGCATTTTTATGTAAGTATATAACAACTAAAGTTCCCATAGATTCACAGGTTACGTCCACTGTATGTGTTGCTTTATCTGTAAAAGTAATTTCCCCACCGAATACATATCCGTTCAACGAAACAGGAGAACCATCAACCAAAATTTGTGTTACTTTATAACCCTCATTAGGAACAAAGGTTACTGTATGTGTTGGATAATAATCTGCGTTTAAATCATATACAGAAGGAGTAATTGTCCCGTTTGCAATAGAAGTTATTACTGAATATTTAATAAGTTTAGCAGTTTCGACAACAATACTATGGTCAGATTGAACATCTTTGAATGTATATTCATATTCATCAATAGTTCCGTCTTTTTTGAGTGTTTCAATCTCACTACGACTTAAATCTTCGCCGTCTATTAAAACCCTCTTTATATAATAACCATCGTATGGTCTAAAAGTAACAGGGGCGTCTTTACCGATAGCAACAGTAGTCGGTTCTGTATTAGACACAGGGTTACCCTTAATTTCCATTTCACCGTTTTCAATATGTGTATAAATATGAGCACGATTACCATAGAGATAGAATGTCGCGTCTCTGTAAGCATATTGAACAGTAATATTTCGCATATCCTCGATCGGGTTACCATTATCAAAAGTAGTTTCAAATAATACACCACTTGACGAATTAATGCTGGTATATTCCGCTTCTGTATTAACAAACGAAGGAGTTATTTCATTGCCCCATTCATCAGTCATATATACATATTCAGTAGTTTTTTTATTAAGAAATAACAAGTTCGGGAAATACTTTTTAAGTTCATTTCTATATATAGAATCAAACTCTTTTACGGGAACGGAAATTTTAATTGTTAATACATCTCCGTCTTGTGTATTTTCCAACACTTTGATTTTTTCCCAAGTAGGCTCAACTTTATATGGAGGAACACGATAATTATTAGGATCACCTTTGATAGAAGTATCTACACTTAATTTGTCTTTTGTGAAATCCTCAGTAATAAAGGTTAAAGTAACTCTACGTAAAGAAATTCTATTTTCAAATACTTGTTGTTCAAGTTCTTTAAGTGTACCGGTATATTGGTTTTTGTCACTATCTTCGACCTTAAACATATCACCTATTTTATATATAGGTAAGCCATTTGAATCAAATTGAATTTCTTCACTTTGTTCCATATTAACAAAAGAATTAAGAGTAATTTTACCGTCTTGAGTTTTATATGCCGAAACGTCATATTTAACGGTAATATAGTTTTCATTAACGGAACCCGAAATAGAATGAATATAGAATGTGTGTTCGCTGTCAGCAAAATTTTCTATTTCACTTTCAAAGTATTCTGTTTCAGGAGCCCAACCCCAATCAGGTGTCATAATTTCAAATCTGTTGGTTCCGTTATCAGTAATACAATAATTAGAATTTTTATGCTCAAAATTCTTATAATTTTGCATTACATAGTCATTAAAGAATGATTGTTCTTCTGTATTAAGGTTTTCAAGAGCTTCAGCTACATTAGAAGCTAAAATGCCCGAAGTGTTATTAAATAAACCAACCTTGAAATCAGGATTTTTGAATAACGAAATCATACTATTAGCATAGTTAAAACCAAAAGTAGGCTCATAATCACTTTTCAAATCTGATATATCAATTTTCTGGGTGATTGTAGCTCGCGCTTGTTCCAAACGAATAACAACATATCCCGGATATTCACTTTGATAATCAACAGAAATATGTTTAATCATTTCTTCAAGTTCTTTTGCTAAATAATATTCATCATTATTCAAAGAAACATAATAAGCATCATTAAATATTTCTCCGTCATACAAAATACGGTTTTCTAATTTCTGTAAGCCCGGAGCAGCCATTATATCAGAATAACTTTGAGAACCATTGCCGGTATATCCCTTTAAGAAAGTATCTTCCTCGAAAGAATAAGTTTTAGTGCCGTAGTATTCAAAGCTGATTTTATTTGTTTTGTTTTCTAAAATATATTGAGCTACTTTATTCCAAGGACCCACAATAGTGCCCTTTTCATTCTGAATAGCAATTATATTGTTTTCGTCAGCAGGAACACCCTCGTAAGTGTGGTTTAACACCTTTATAAGAGATTCATTTTCATTACCAACAACAAAACCGGTTAAAGCAGCACAAGATTTGATAATCACTTCAGTTGTAACAGCAACACCTTCGTCAGAAGCATTTTCAATTATATGTCCCGCTTTTATTGGTTCGGTTACAGCAGGCATTGTTTTTAACAATGAATATGTTTGAGTATAAGAATTATCAACACTTTCACTTGTATTATGAGCTTCTCCCAAAGAAATCATATTAAATGAGTTAACCATAGCCTTTTGACCGGTTGAAGAAGTTAATTCATAATACAAATCTTCTCCGGATTGATTATTAATACAAGTTATCTTAAATCCGTTTTTATTAAGATAACTTTGATTAGTTAAAGCAGTATCTTTATATTGGTTGCCATCCCAACGATTTGTATTATTATTAGCAACACTAAATACATAACCACCAACAGTTTCAAAACAATTATTTTTTGAACGAACGTCAAAAGAACCTAAATAATTATAATTTCCTGCGCTTTTGGTATAAACATTTATTTGTAAGCCTAAAGCATTTAATTCAGTACCCCAATCAAAGAATTCTGACTGTCCTTTCGTGTCATTATCATTAGAAGAATGAAAATTATAATAGATTGTATCGTCTGAGGTATCTTTTGTACTCTTGAAATAGTAGCAGTCGCTGTCACCTGTATATTTAAAATCAGTATAAAGACCTGTATAATTTCCATCACTGCCATCTTGAGCAAACATATCAACGGAATACAATGTGATAATGCTTTTTACCGAATCCGGTATATAATCAGCAGAATAATAGTTGTAATTATAAGCATTGTTTGAATTATATTCACAAAGAGCAGCTATCGGTTCTTTTGTTTTAATATCGAAGAACATTGGGACAGCCCTGTATTTGCACTGTTCATATGGGGTATACCATAAAGAAACAACATCTTCCTGTAATTCAACAGAAGAAGCTATTTTATAGTCATAAGGGGTTGAGAGTTCTTCTTCATCAAACTTATTATTGCCATTACTGTCTTTATATATTGCTACACCAATTGAATAAGGCGAAACAGTATTATATAAAGCTCTCATTTCACGAACATTTGGTTCTGTTTTGAACTTAAAATTAATACCTGCTTGAGTATTATTAACTAAAGTTATTTGTGTTGCAAAGTGATTAGCATTCATAGAAGCCGAAGTTTTATCACAATAAGTATCAATTATTTTTGAATTAACAACACTTCCCGGTATATATTCAGAATTATTTCTATAATCCGTTTGATACATAAAGTAAGTACTGTAATAATTCGAATAATCGTTTGCAGAAAAAGTTTCGCCGTTTATTGTCAAATCACTTAAACATTGTACGTAAAAAGAATCTCCACTTTCTGTTATTGGGGATATATTAAATTCTATTTCACCAAATTCGTTTGTTTGCGCAATTTCATATCCGGACGCTGAAAATTTAGGAAATTGACCGCCTAAATCACAACCCGGATTTTCACATTTATATGTATCTGCATTAAGATTTTGTCCACAAGCGGGGCAAGTTAAAGTTGTTTCGTCAAGGTTAATTGGCTCGCTGCTTACTAAAACGGTAGTATTATTAGCAGAATGAAAATTAGAACCTTCTGACACCCCAATTCTTAATAAGGTACTATTAGGCTTATTAGAAGCTTCAGAAAAATATGTAAGACTATAACCCGAATATTTCAAATTTTTGGTTGCAATATTAGGAGCATAGAATATTTCTTGTGTATCAGGCAATACAAAGAAATAATAACATCCTTCTTCTAATATATCATGAGAAATAGTGAAAGTTCTTGAAGCTTTACCCTCTGATATAATGTTACAATTTTTATAATCAGAGTTCATTTTATGTCCGTTTTCACAAGTCCAAGTACTTGAGTTTACAGCATATAAATTAGAACAATAAGCCTTTCTGTTTGTTGTTTTTTCATCTCCTTTTATTTCACATAAATAACCTTTTTCAAGTAACGTACCCCAAGAAGTTCCGGAACACGACTTACCCGAAGCTGTATCTGCATAGCAAAAAACATCTCCCTTTATATCTAACTCTGTAGTAGATTTTACATAACCATATCCTATATGTTGCTTATTAGGGAAATAACGACCACACTCTCTACAAGGATAAAGAGTGGTTTGAGTGTCTTCTATAAGCTTAACACCACTTGATATTATATCGGTTCCACAAGTATCAGCAATATCAGCAGAAGCTGCATTAAATTCACCCTCAAAACCGTCAGAATATTCATTGGCTTTTACTAACTCAATTTGATTATTAGCAATCAAACTTTCGTAAGTTTTATCAAATTGGTCATAATCAGCTGGAATATTAGTAAAATCTGTTGTCTTATATAATCTTAAATCGTTAACCTTTAAGAAAGCGTCTGCCTGTACACGAGTCATTTTATTAACAACATCTTCCCTACCGGTTAATGTAAATGAAATACCCTCAGCCGCATCAGTTTTTCTATAATAAAGATAAATATCTATATCACTATAGCTTTTAAGATTATCAAGAGCAGAATTAGTCTTAATATTATCTTGCGAATTATTATATTGTGTATAATTTTTATTTTTTACAATACCATAATAACCGGTGAAATTACCTTTATAATATGTATCGTCAATTATACAATCACAGGTAAGAAGATTAATGTCATCTGTGCCATAATCAAATCCGTTTTCAGAGTCATTAAAATTATACACTGCACCAACATTTTTGTTTATTGTTTCAGTTGAAGCTACATAACCGTCAGAATAAGGATTTATAGCAGTTTCAAAATCAATATCTTCAAAGAATATAACTTTTTTGATATTAACATTATATGAAGTTGCACATAAATCAAAGTATACCTGAATGTCAGCTTCATCAAAATCATCTGCGTTTACAGAAATATCAAATACAGATTGATACAAACCTTCTTCGTCAGGTTCGTTATATATAGTTCTATGTCCATTTGCATCATTTATAGAAATGTATTTAATGACAAAGACTTCACTGGTATTAGTGATTCGTATAACACTGCTTGTCGGACCGGAATTTATCAATTCACAAGAATACATATCCGAATAATCAGAAACACTACTGTAATCAAGTGTGCGATTACTTGATACAGCATTCCATTGTTTATTAGCAAGATATGTTTTCCAATCGTTTAAAACTTGTTGAGCTTTAACAACTGCCGGGTCTGTATTTGTTTCAGACAATGCTTCCAAACTTTCAGAAGCTGTACTCATAGCTTCATTATTATTTTGTAACAAATTAATATAACTATCAACCCCAATTAAATTAGATTGAGCCTTGTATTCAGTTTTTAAATTATACTGAGCATAATAATATGTTACTAAATTATCCTCTGTGATAGCTTCATTTGAAAATACTACTTCAGTTGTATCTTCAAGAGCCGGATAAGCGTAATTAAAATTGTGATTTTTGGTTGACCAAGAACGGAATATTTTATTAAGAGAATATCCGTTTTTAGTTATACCGTTAACAGTTACTGTACCCTCACAAACGTGAGTTTTAGCTTCGTCAACAGGCACAGTACAAGTTTCACCACCAAAGCCCTTACTACTGCTTATAGTAGCACCACAAAGAGAACATTTAAATACAATAGTTTTTTTAGCTTTGATTTTGTATTTAGCATAATATGTAGTTTCTGTTTGGGCAATTTTATATTCTTCCCCTGCTTTAACAGCCCCACTTGGAGTTGAGCTTTCAGCTATAAAACTATCAGGGTTTTTATCCCAATATGCTAATTCAATATCTAAATCTTCAGTTGTAATTGTTACACCGCCAATTTGAATATATTGCGGTAAAGTATGTTGATGTCCTGCAACGCTTGGGGCGTTATAGGTACTATCCACATAGTCTTTTACAGTATCAACTAAACCACCGTCAAGAGTACAAACAAAGTTTGTTCTTTGTTTATATCTTACATAATATTTAGCATAATATATTGTATTATTTGTAGGAATAGATACAGTTTGCCCTTTCTTTAACGCACCACTTGGAGCTGTACTTTCAGCTATAAAGCTATCAGGATTTTTATCCCAATATGCAAAAGTTAATTCAACATCTTCTAAATTAACAGTAATAACCTGTCCGCTTGCAGTAGTGATTTTTACTGTTTTTGAACCGTTTTCACCCTGACAATCAGAAATATGAGAAGTTCCGTCTAATGCACTATATTTTGTTCCAATAGTATCACGCTGAATTCCAACAACTGTATTATCGATAGGACAAACATATTTAATTTGTCTTAATGTATTCGAATCAGTATCAAAAATTACATAAACTTTTCTTGTCACGTGAGCAGTTACAGCAAATTTGTCACCCGTGTTATATACAGTACTTGAATTTCTGCTATCCAACTTAAAAGTATAATTAGCTGTTTCCGAATTAATATTGTAAGGACAACTATGAGAAACCGTTAACTCAAGTACCCCGTTTTGTGAAGCCGGGATATATTCAATATTACCTAACTGTTGTCCACAATCAGCGCAAATATATTTTGCAGCACCGTTACAATCATATTGAGCGTAATATTTATCAATCGTACCGTTACCCGCAGGGAAATCTACAATAGTTCCCGGTTGCTGAATATCAGAAGAACCTTCTTTTTTCCAACCCTTGAAAGTACAATGATATTCATTGTCATTATGACAACTATCACTTTCAGGAGCCGACAACAAGGTGTGTTTGAACTCTTTTGAACTTGTAAAGGTATTGCCTATTTTTTCGCCTGAACCGCCATTATGGGCGCAATAGTATTCAATACCACCAATATCATATACCATTTTAATATTCATATATATAATGGTATCGGTATTAATAACCATTCTTTCGCCATCAACAGTTGCATAACCGTTTGAATCGAATATAATATCTTTACCGTCTTGAGTAGTCCAGTTTTCAAAAACATATTTAATTCTTTTGTCAGAGGGGTTATGTGTATTTGGATGGGTTATCTGATAATCGTAACAATTAAACACAGAATTGTTATTTGTGGATTTAATCGTGTTTTCAAGAACATAACCATAAGGCACACTTCTTTCTAACGAAGGAACATCATACTCGCCTAATTCTCTATTAGTACCCGTACAAACAACCTTTAAATCACAAGAATTATAATTAAATTTAATTTCTATATCGCCATCAATAGCATTACCGCCGCAAGCAAATTTTTGTGTAATACCCGAAGCGTTACCGGTAAATGCCATTGTTTTATTATAATAATTCGGTACAACACCATTACAATCCCAATAAACGCTCGCATCTGTTTTAGGAGCAATGCTCTGATATGTATAAAGCCACAATCTTGCGTTGTTATAATCATATTTCACCTTCATATATGAAGAAGGCGTAATAATATTACCGTTATTATCCGTTGCGCATATAGCGTTAGCTATAAGTTCTGTCTCTGTTATATAGCCACAATGTCCATTACCCTCAGAGTCAACCCAATTCACATAATAATACTTTCCGTCATTAGTAATACCTCTTATTATAAAACTATGGCTCGGGATATCGTTATAAATTATATCTCTTCTACCTGCAGCCACCCCATCGTGTGGGTAAATACGTGCTTTAAAATTAGCACTTTCTTTTAATTGCAATGTATACGCAGTAGTTTTATTTGTAGAAGAACTGCCGTGATATTGTATAAACGAACCGTCAGCTCTTACGGTTTTTCCAAAACTTCTGATAGGCAACACTATTTTATCAATATCTAATTGTCCTGTTCCCTTACCAACAACTCTTAAAAAATCAGCATTAAGGTTGTAAAAAGCTGAATATACACCATTTTCTTTATTTTCAAAAGTATCAACAGAACTGTATTTAAGCGGAGTTTCCGATTTGTTTAAGGTAGTACTTTTACCGTCTTTAAAATAAGTTAATTGGCCAGCCCACTCGCCGTTATATTTCGACTGAATATATGAAGCATTTAATATTTCAGCATAATAGTCACGCATATTAGGACAAGAGGACTTAACTGTATTAAGTGTACTGTAATATAAATCGTGCCAATAATAAGGATAAGATTTGCTAATATCATATGAAGACTTCATATCACCATAGGAAGTTTTTTCATATTGAGCTACATTTAATCTACCATTAGTAGGATTAACATAAGAATATACAGTTGTATTGCCAAAATCTGTTCTTTTACCCTCGGTAATTTCCCAAATAAGCATTTGTGTAGCCGCAAAAGCAAGATGTTGCGCTGTTAATTCTTTTTGTTCATTTACATCTTGCGGTCCGGCAGCAGTAAATTGCTTAAAACCGTTTTGAAGGACATAATAAAGCATTACTAATTGTTTTTCAGTAACATTTAAAGCTTTAGCTTGTTTTGTAAGTTCAGACTTAGTCACATCGATATTAATTACACCATCAACTGCCGCTATAGTGTTATCATTAGACCAACCGCCTGAACGAGAAATACGATAAATAGGAACGTCTGAATAATAAACCTGTCTGTGTCCTCTGTTGACAGTAACACCATTTTCTTTAACGACATTTACAGTTTTGACTAACAAATTAACTGTATCTCGATCGTTTTGTACTTCGGGAGAAGCATACGTTAATGAATACGTCAATGCGGTAGAGGGAGCAGAATTGTCACTAATTATGCCATTTTTATTAACATAATAATTGTAATCTGTACAAATATAGTCCCAAGACATTGAATAATCGCCCGAAGTTATCGAAGCCTGTCCTGATAACGTATTTGCTAAAGCCTCAATACAGCCCGCAGGAATAACAGTAATAAGCATTACGAACGCTAAGAAAAACGATAAAATTCTTTTGAACTTTTTTAATTTCATATAAAAACCTCCGATTTAATATAGTAAAAGAGAGAAGCATTAGCGTCTCTCCTGTTGTAGTTTTATTTTATTATTTTTTTTACTCAAATTTAATTATATCATTTTTCAAGATAAAAGAAAAACAGTTGCTGAAATTTTGTCAGCAACTGTTTTGAGCTTCCTAATCTAATCTTGACAATTTATGTCGATTGTGTTATCATTTACAAGTCAAGAGAGCTTATAGCGTGATAGCGGTTCTTTTTTTTCGAGGAGTTTTGTAAATGTTCTCCTGCCCCAATTCTTTCGGAAGGGGGTGTTTGTACGGAAATATATCTTTTAATTTTGACTACTCTTGGAACTTTTTCATCAGTTTTTTCATTTTTATTTGATTTTATCGACAGACAAAAAGAAAAACACAACCGCTAAATTTTCCCAAAAAGTTGTGTTTTTTTACCTTTTTGAGAACCGCTAAGGTTCTCTTGTTGTTTACATTATATTCAATAACTTTAATTTTGTCAAGATGTTAATTGAATTTTGGTTGAATAAGAATTCTACATTTATGACAAATAAAAAATTTAAAAAATAAATATAAACTAATGTAATTATAACATAATATTTAAAAAAAACAAAAAAACCACCCCTTCCGGAGTGGTTTTTACATTTTTAATTGACTATATTCGACAATTGTGTTAAAATATTCTCAGGTTAAGGGTTAAGCCTTCGGGTTGTAAAACAAGTTTTACTGTTAAGCTGTTAAGTGGTTGCTCCTTGATACATAAAACATGTACGAGGGGTGAGTTTTTAAATTTTTTATCCCCTCTATCTTTTTAAGAAAGGGGGAATGTGTAATGAATACATCAATTATTATTTTAATATTGAGATGTTCATTTGAATTATTAAAAATTGTTCTTATGATTATACGTATTCGTTATCAAAAAAGAAAAAACATAACCACTCAAAAATCTCAACAAGTTATGGTTATGTTTTTCTTTTTTAAACATAATTAACTAAGGAGCATCTGCTTAATTGCCCTTAATCTACATATATTATATAAGTTAATTTGATTTTTGTCAATAAGTATTTCAAAAATCATTAACCTATATACAAATTATATCACAAATCGCGAATATAACAAAAAACCACCCATCGCGGAGTGGTTTTATATTTTGTGTTAACTTTTATATACGACTATTTGCTTTCGTTACGCCTTGACAAATATAACAGTTGTTCTTACAAGTCGGAAGTCCAAGAGCGCTTCTAATAGCCACATCTGCCACATTGCAGTCTTTTGCTCTACCATAGTAATTAGACTCACGTCCAAGAATGGTTATGCAAAGACGAATACTGCCTTCTACTTCTATCCAAACGTAAAAACAACATTATATAAAGAAACGTCAGTTTTCGCAGGCTCTTTTTAGCAAATAAACGATATTTTTGGCAGGGTGGCAATCCTGCATCTCTTTTAAGACCTATTTTGTAGGCATGATAGCTGCCCGTTCTATCCTCAAAAATATCATTAGTTTATTTTATTTTTATCAAAAAGCCAAAAAGTCTCTGTTTTTATAAGTAGCAGAAGTATGTTATTTGTTATGATTCATATTTTTTAGAAGCTTCTTCTAATAGTGAAAAATTACAATACCCTGTAAATATTTTGTTATTATTTAATTGTCTTAAATATAATTTATCAGCTTTTTTTAATATTTTTTCTTTCATAGGAGACAAAAATTCATATTCTTTCAGCAATAATCGTTTTCTACCAGTGTCCTTCATTGAATCTATGTTTTCTTTGTGGAAAACACCATCCGGAACCGGAATCATTTTTTTAATATCTAAAATAGACAAAATATGTTTTACAATAAACGTATTTTGTTCTAACATTATTTTACTTATCCAATTTTGAGTATCTATCTTCATAGAATCTTGTAAAGAAATTTTTTCATAAATCATGATGTAGTTATCACCTGAGTTCATCATGTTTTTATGCTTTTCTTTTGCAGAAGTAAGAGGAATAAAATACTTATATCCATTATTTGAAACTATTATACCCAAATACGGTTTGTTTTCATAATCTTTATCTTCTTCGTCATAATAAACTTCTTTATCAAAATTATGTAAATATTTTATATAATCAATATTTATCCTATATAAATATAATTGTTTCCCGTATATTTCCATCGCAAACCTCAATATTCTTTAAAGTGAAAAAGAGAGCTTTTAGCCCTCTTTATCTTTAAAGGCTCTCGCTTAGGACATAGGTGGAGAGTCACCTACTTTAAAGGCTCTCGCTTAGGACATAGGTGGAGAGTCACCTACTTTAAAGGCTCTCGCTTAGGACATAGGTGGAGAGTCACCTAAATCGAAAGAATTTCTTCTTTCATATATATTATATGCAACAAAATTAATTTTGTCAATAAAATTATAACACAAATATCAAATACACAAAAACCACCCCATACGGAGTGGTTTTATATTTTGTGTTAACTTTTATATACAACTATTTGCTTTCGTTACGCCTTGACAAATATAACAGTTATTCTTACAAGTGGAGAAAACTAACGCGCTTCCTCATATTCACACATAAAAAAATATGCGTTTGATTTGGGCTTAAATAATATAAGAAAATTTATCTTTAAGTTCTTTTGAAAGATATTTTTCTATATTTGAGAAATTTTTATAAATACTTTTAATATTAGATATGTATACTATATTGGAATATTTGGAACAGTTTTTATTTTTTGAAAAAATTGCAATAACTTTTTTAGTATCAGAACAATTATCAAAATTAACAGAAGTTCTTAGCGACCAGCCAATATTTACAACATCATGAAAACAAATACAAATTTTTTGACTTAAATTATTAATAGTTAATTTATACGAACGAGTATTTGTGCGTAAATTATTTATTATCAACGTGTCTTTAGCATCAGCGTAAAGAAATTTATCAATATTAGACAAAGCCTTACATTTCTTTTTTAAAGTATTAAAATCATAATGCTGATTAGTTTCAATATCACTAAAAAGCAAAGTTCCGTTTCTGCATTTACTATAAAAATTCCTCTCAGAAAGATTTGTTGTTATCCCGGTCAGATGTTTAAACCGCTCTATTGTAAAGGAAATAGTAAAAACAGAATAATTATCACTCAAAATCAAAAAATCTTTTCCTATTAAATAGGAACTATATTTATTGGCAGCTATTATTAAATAATTTCTTAATTTATTTTTTTGGAATCTGTTATATTCATATCTACAAAACAAAAAGGGACAGCTAAACCATCCCTTTAATAAACAATTTGTGAGTTTTTCTGTCGGTTGTCGACTTTAGCTTTTAAAAAAGCTCCATCGATAAGGAGTTTTACCGTCTTCCTATTGACCACAACTTTTCTGTCGGTTGTCGACTTTAGCTTTTAAAAAAGCTCCATCGATAAGGAATTTTACCGTCTTCCTATTGACTACAACTTATAGGTGCTCACACACCGAAAGAATTTCTTCTTTCATATATATTATATCCAACAAAAACAAATTTGTCAATAAAATTATATCAAAATTACAAGAATAACAAAAACCACCCCATACGGAGTGGTTTTTATGTTATTAACTATATTCTACTATTTGCTTTCGTTACTCCTTGACAAATATAACAGTTGTTCTTACAAGTCGGAAGACCTAATGCACTTCTTATAGCTACATCTGCCACATTACAGTCTTTCTTATTACCGTAGTAATTAGATTCTCTGCCAAGCACGGCCACATAAAAACGTATACTACCCTCTACTTCTAACCAAGTGTAAAAAATATCATATATATTTTTTTATTTTGCGAAATTGAATATCTACTTTTATTTGTTTTTGTAAATATATATATATCGGCTTTTTCAGCCGATATTTTTTCAACAAAAAACGTGCGGGGAAAATAATAATTGTCATTATCTATATCTAACCCCAAATGGACAATTACTTTATTATTTTCGTTTTTATGGTAAAGCAGTATTTTGCATTCAATATTACTACTATTTGCAGCATTGTTATAATACACAGCCATTGGCTTTTGCAATAATTTAGGTAAAACATAAAAATATACATATTTAGCTTTAACATTATTAAATCTTTTTTTATTTATATTTTTTAAGTGTTGAAAATTAATTTTTTCTTCTTTAACATTTTTCCAACCTTTTAAACCTCGATAATTAAAAAGTGTTTTTGGCGAAACATTATATTTTACAACACTTTCAATACCTAATAAATGACAAAAATTTTCTAATTTAAAACGTAAATTAATACACTCGGCTCCGTTTAATATGTATTCAAATTCATAGGGAACTAAATATTTTTCATAATAATCAGCAAGTAACTTTAAAGATATTTCATTTATTTTAGGCTGACGTTTTAGTTTATTTAATTCTTTAACAGTATATAACATATTTTCCACCAAAAAAGAGACTCTTTATGAGTCTCTTTGCAACTTTTTTTATTCTGCTCATATTTAAACTCTCCGCAGCAGAGAAATCAAGAGTTGTGCTCGATTGTCTTAGTGCTGAAACACTATTAAGGAAAGATAAATCTT
>JBJEGN010000133.1:0-24184 GCA_051875105.1 Candidatus Gastranaerophilaceae bacterium | reverse complement strand
TATTTTACGATACGGAATTTTTTGTTTTATCAATTCTGTTTCAACATCATACATCATAGAGGCGCTTCTTGCTAAAACAGCTATATCACCAAGCGGAACATCCTCTTCGTTGTAAAATTCCAATATTCTTTGAACGACAAATTCTCCTTCGCTTCGAGTGTCTTCACAGCAAATTAAAGCAGGTTTTTCGTCATATTTTATTGTTGAGAAAAGTTCTTTTGAATATTTTTCTTTTGCTTTTTTTAGAATTTCATTGGCTAAATCAAGAATATTTTGCGAACTTCTGTAATTTTGCTCTAACGTAACGATTTTACAGTTTTCATAGGTTTGAGGAAAATTTAAAATATTTTTAAAATTTGCCCCTCGAAAGGAGTATATACTTTGCGAATCATCGCCAACTGCCGTAACGTTGTTGTGATTTGAGGCAATTAATTTTACAATTTGTGCTTGAATACTGTTTGTATCTTGGTATTCATCAATTAATACATATTTATATTTGTTAGAAATTTTATTGCGAACGGTTTCGTTAGAAATTAAAAGAGCCTTTAAATATAAAAGCAAATCATCATAATCTAACATTGAACGTTCTTTTTTATATTCATTGTATGCTTTTGCAATCTGAATTATTTTGTCTGTACAATGTTCAAATTGTTTAAATTCATTTTTGATAATTTCTTCAATACTGATATCTTTATTTATCGTTTTTGAGTAAATGTCGAGGATTGTCGATTTTTTAGGGAAACGCTTTTCCTTTTTGTCAATGGTTTTGCTTCGAATGTGATTTATAATATCTTCTGCATCGCTTCTGTCCAGGACGGTGAAATTATTCTTCAAATCGGCGAATTGTGCATATCGGCGTAAAATATAGTTTGCAAAAGAGTGAAATGTTCCGCTTGTGATTTTTTTTAGTCCTGTTGATAAAACTGATTCCGCTCTTGAAATCATCTCTTTTGCCGCTCGTCTTGTAAAAGTTAGAAGTAAAATATTATCTGGTGAAACACCGTCTTCAATTAGTCTTGCAACTTTGTACGTTAAAGTTCTTGTTTTGCCGGAACCTGCCCCTGCTATTATCAAAAGTGGACCGTCTTTATGCAAAACTGCTTCCAACTGTGCCTCGTTTAACTCTTTTTCATAATCGATTTTATAAGTTTTAACGTCAGATTTTATTTTTTTTAAAGTGTATTTTTTTACTGTAACTTCTTGCATACAAAAATTATATCATGCAAAAATATCCAAAACTATTTTGTAATTTGATAAATTTTAGTTTTTAGTTTTTGTGATTTTTTTATCTTTAGGAATCCAAAATCCAAAAGTACAAACACCATTTTCATCACTTTGAGCAAAGACTTCTCCGTTGTGAGAAACAACAATTTCTTTTGCCAAATAAAGACCTAAACCAGTGCCACTTTTATGTTTTTTAGATGTTTCAACTGATTTGAATTTCTCATAAATTTCTTCCAATTCTTCCTTCGGAATATATTGTCCGTCGTTTATAACTTTAAAATACAATTTGTCCTTTTCTGTTTTTAATACGATTTTAATTTCGGAATTTTTGTGACCATGATAAATTGCATTTGAAATTAAGTTTAATATAACTCTTTTTATATGAAATCTGTCTGCGTTTATCATTATCGTATCAGTTTCATCATTGTTTATTATCGTTAACGTTTGCTCTTTTTCTTCAGCTAATTTTTTTATTGAATTAACAATGGTTTCAGCCAAGTCTTTTACGTCAAAGGTTTCATAATTGACTTTCAAATTACCGCAATCTGAGGTGTATGCGGTCAAAATATTTGAAATTAAATCGTTCATGTAGGAGCATGATTTGCGAACTTCTTCAATAATTTCTTTTTGTTTATCGTTTAACTTGCCAAAATAATCTTTCAAAAGTAGGTCAATAATTCTTAATTGTGCATTTGTCGGGGTTTTTAAATCGTGAGTCAGTGTTGCAACGTAAGTGTTTTTTCTTTCTTCAATTTGCTTTTCTATATCAATGTTCTTTAAAAACACAATTATTCTTTCGACTTTATTGTTTTTACCGAGAACAGGTGCTTTTGTAATTCTAAACCAGATTGGTTCACCTGATTCAACTTCGATTTTATCTTCAAGACGAAGCGTTTTTCGATTTTCAATAATCCATTTATCTTGCTCGGAGAGATCATTTATGTATATTTCATGAGAGGATTTTCCGATGATTTTTGTTAAAGGACGTTTAAATAATTCTGATAAGGCTTGATTTGCAAGTAATATTTTTCCGTTGGTATCTTTTAAATAGAGTATTATCGGGGCATTTTCAAGCAGAGTTTTCAATTGTTCGTGTTGAACAAGTAAACTTTCTTCCATTTTGTTGGTTTCTTTTAAGTTAATAATGATTATTATTAAACTCATGATGATTACGAAAAAGGTTATAATCATTGCATCTTTGATTTCGATAACAACATCTTCCAACAACAAAGGAGATATTAAGGCGTAAAATAATATCAAAGAAGATATTGCTATAATGGTATTCTTTAATTTAATCAAAGTGAATTTTTTCCTTTCTAAATCCATATATAGTTATATAATATTCTGCATTTGTTGAATATTAATCAGGTGGGTAATTTACAAAATAAAAAAAATTGTTCTATAGTTAAAAAAAATAGTCTGCTTGGGCATGCTCTATTGACTATGTTTGGAAAACTCAAAGAAAAAGCCCCTTTTCGGGGCAAAGTACTTTTAGAGAGAGATAGAGAGAAATCTTTAAAACTTTTTTATCACTTTGGATTAATATAATTTTTTTACAAATATTAACTAAAACTTGAAATATTCACTTATCCAAAGTTAATATTGCTTAACAAATCTAATTGTTACTCATCACGAGTTTAAACGTGGCCAATTTTTTTATCGATAGCATCTTGTGCTCAATTTTTTGATTATGCGATATATTCATAATTCTTACAATTCGTTGAATTTCATTTCTGTTTTTAAAATTCGATACATCATAAACATTCTTTTCGGGGTCTGCAATAACGCCTACAAGTGTCATTAATTGTGTTTCATTCATTTTTAATTTCCTATAATACTCTATTTACTTACTGTGTGTGTCTAAAAATACTTTTTCTTTGTGTGTTTTCTTACATTACTGTTTGGCTTCAAATTTGGATTTTTATTTTACTTTCCGAGCTGCTCCTCCTTTTTTTTGAATGTAGAAATTAATTAATCGGATTGAAATATCGGTTGTGTCTTACTTTTGTAATATACTTCGATTTTCGTTCTCTCGATTGATTAATCTCTACTCCTATATAAAGTATATAACCTGTATATAATTGCCTTTTTGATTATACATGTGTTAAGATATGTTACAAAATAAATATAATGAAATCCAAAATGTGGATAGATAGGAGCTTTGATGATTGTTGATGACGTTGAAAATTTTTCAAAATATACAAATTTGAATGAAAAGTTCAAAGTAGTGGAGAAATTTTTGAAAGAAAATAACCTTGAGGAGATGAAGGTTGGAAGTTATGAAATTATGGGACGTGATGTTTATGTAAATATTGACGAATATACGACAAAAGAGTCATCTGTTCCGGAAGCTCACAGAAATTATATAGATATTCAAATAGTATTATGCGGGCATGAGAAAATCGGATACTCATCAGTTGTTGATGGTAAAACAGAGATTGAATATGATGCAAATCGAGATATAGAATTTTTAAAGGCTGATTGTGAGTTTTTGAAAGCTGATTCAAGCAGATTTTTTATATTTTATCCGCAAGACTTGCATCAACCTTGTATCACAGACGGAGATAGCTCTCAAATCAAAAAAGCAGTTTTTAAAGTTAAAATATAAACGTGTCATTGAGAGAGGCTTTACCCCGTGATGACGCATTTATTTATTATGTCATTGCGAGGGAAACGTGCAAATACTCTCAAATAAAAGCAGATTAACTAAACTGAAAGGCAACTTGTTGCCCGTGGCAATCCAAAAGAAACGAACGAAGTGAGTTAAGGCACTCCGCAGGAGCCGCATTCTTTTCTTTCTTGTTGGGGTACACGTTATTCTTTCTTTTCTATCGGTAAGAAAAGAAAGAATAATGGGTACAAAGAAAGGCAAATATCTATAAAATATAAAAAACATTGGATCACCACGTCGCTCACTGTCTTAAATCTACTTCGCTCATAGTAATGACGACTTCTTTCCTATGTCATTGCGAGGAAAACGTAGTTTTCCGTGGCAATCCAGATAACAAACTAATATTTATAAAATACAAACTAACGCAACATTTCTTTGACCGCAAAGAAACGTTGCACAAAGAAACTCTCTCGCTGATTTCCGCTCGTTATTTGTTTGTAATTTCTCGTTTGCTAAAATTTCAAAACTCGGACTCTGTCCTCAAACATTGAAATTTTTTAACGCAAACTTCGAAAACAACAAATACTCTCTCCAATATGCTCGATTTGTTTTTTTATAAATTATCCGTATTTTCACTGGATCACCACGTCGCTCACCGCTCCTCGTGATGATGCATTTCTTTTTGAATGTCATTACGAGAAAAGAACATTATGTCACCCTGAATTTATTTCAGGGTCTTAAAAAAACAGATTCCGAAATAAATTCGGAATGACAACGGCAAAAGTTACGTTGAATAAAAATGTCATTGCGAGGAAATCGTGCAAATATTCTTAAATAAAAGCAGATTAACCAAACTGAAAGGCAACTTGTTGCCCGTGACTATCTAAAAAAATGTTTATAAAAATAAGATTCTAAAGCAAATTTATAATTTTATCTGACTTTAGAATCTCATTTAAGAATGCAATTTATTTTAATAACTATTAAACCTCGGAGTTATCGACATCTATGTCTTCATCTGCATTATCTTCTGAAATATCTTCCGAATTATCTTCAGAATTATCAAAAGCTCGTTTTAATTCTTCCAAAGCATAAGCAACTTTTAAATCTCTTAAAAATTTCATATGCACTCCTAATCCGGCAAGAGCTACACCACACTCAACTATCGTACGAACTCCACTTGCGTTAGCATGTTTTTCCTCACATTCATCAACTGCTTTTTGAACAGCTTCCTCAAGCTCCGATTTTGTATAAGTTTCTTCTGCCTGTTCAGAAACAGATGTCGAATTGTCAACCATTTCAGGTTCAACTGCTTTAGAAGAACAATGTTCTTTAAGCTGCGGTCTGTATTTACCATGTCTTGAAGAATTTTGTTTATTGTCTCAACTTTTATGATTTCCATGCAAATAATCATAATATAAATTAATGGACTTTTTCAATCTATAATTAAATGTTCAAACATGCCAAACAGCTCCACGTTTTGGGCATGGAGCTGCAAGGAGAATTTAAAATCAAATTAATAATTATATGCTTTTTGGAAGAAAAATGCTTTAGGGTGACCGCAAACCGGGCATTTTTCAGGAGCTTCCGTGCCGTTAACTGTAAATCCGCATTTTGCACATTCCCAAACTGTTGATTTACTTCTTGTAAAAACTGTATTATTTGCGATATTTTCGTATAAATTTTTGTATCGTTCTTCGTGCATTTTTTCGATTTTGGCAACATTTGCGAAAAGTTGAGCTATATTTGAAAAACCTTCTTCTTTAGCTTCTTCTGAAAATCTTTTGTACATATCTGTCCATTCATAATGTTCGACGGAAGCTGCATCTTTTAAGTTTGTCAAAGTATCTTTAATTTCTCCGCCGTTAAGAAGTTTGTACCAAATTTTTGCGTGTTCTTTTTCGTTGTTCGCTGTTTCTTCAAAAATTCTTGAAATTTGGACGTAACCGTCTTTTTTGGCTTGTGAAGAAAAATAAGTATATCTGTTGCGGGCTTTTGATTCACCTGCGAATGCTTCTTGTAAATTTTTTTCTGTTTTAGAACCTTTTAAATCCATTTTCAAATCCTTATAAATATTTATTTGTGAATACAAAAACATATTGCCTTAAATCAAAGATTTTGCTATCGGTCAAAAGGCTACGGCTAAAAGGCTATACAAGCGTGACAAACAGTTTGATATGAAAAAATGTAAAAATTTCAAAAACATAGATAAATATATAGTTATCAAGAAAAAAAATTATGTTATTATGTGTAACAAATACACTTAACCGATAATGGAATGAGAATAAAAAGAAGAAGAAGGCATGAAATATGTGTAGAATCGGTGCGATAAAATCGAAAAAATATATACACCCATCAATGGCGTTGCAATTAATGAGAACGCAGCAAAAGGGGCATGATAACTCGGGATTTGCGTTTATTATGCAAGATTTAGGTGGCGTTTTTGAAACTTATAAAGATTTACCAATTTTGTCAATGGCTTGTACAAACGAGGGCATGCATATAGCGGAAGATATACTTCATAGCATAGGATTTGTTCGTGTAATGCAGTGGACACCTGACGTCAATGTAGAAATGGCTCCTCATTTGAACATTGAGCCGATGCCAAACTATTTGTTTGAAGTATTTAATTATCCGAAATCATATAAATATGCACCTCAAGAGGAAAAACAAGAACTTTTGATTGATACAAGACTGAAGCTTCGCAAAGCACTTGAAGAAACTGAAGACGGTTATGTTTATTCATTTTGGCCTGATACATTAATGTTAAAAGAAATCGGCGACCCGAAAGATATCGGAACTTATTTCAACTTAAATCAGCCTGATGACACGTTCAAGGCAAAGATTATTACTGCACAATGCAGACAAAACACCAATTACGATATCGTAAGATATGCCGCACACCCGTTCTTTTTGCAAGGTTATAGTGCTTTGGTAAACGGTGAAAATACTTTTTATGAAAAAAATAAACTCTTTCAAAAGAGCTTGTACAAGGGATATATCGGATTTGAAAGCGATTCGCAGTGTTTCTTATACACACTTCACTATGTAAATAAAATTTTGAAGTGGCCATTGAAATATTTCAAACACGTTATAACACCTTTGCCGTTTGATGAAATCAATGAACGCAAAGATAAAGAAATTTTGTTGAGAATAAAATCTTCGTTGTCGAATTTAGAAATAAACGGACCAAACGCAGTTATTGCGGTAACTCCTGATGGAACAATGCTTACTACTTGTGATTCAAAGAAATTAAGACCGATTGTTATCGGAAGAACTGATGATACAGTAGTAATGACATCTGAAGTAACCGGTATTAATGATATTTTGCCGGAAAGAAATTCAGAAGAAGATATTTATCCAAATGAAAGAGAAACAGTAGTAGTAGATAACGATTTGCAGGTGATGAGATGGCAACAGTAGATTATGCAAGCCAAATATCAAAAGATGATTTGATGTGGCAAATAGAGTACAATTCCGAGCGTTGTACGTTATGCGGCAGATGTGTTGCATCTTGTACCTTTGGGGCAATAAAGGCGGATGTAGAAAAAAGAAGAAAAATTTATAGTGACGGAGAAGTTCCTACTCCGGTTGAAGAATGTAAGGCAAAGCCTGTTATAAAACAGGTTGTAACGACAAAAAAGAATTGTGTCGGTTGCGGAGTTTGTGCAAGAGTTTGCCCTAATGAAGCGATTAAACCGATATTTAATGAACATCACAGAATGAATGTTAAATACAGAGCAGAAAACGCCGAATCTATCAAAAGAGGCGGAAGAACAAATCTTCATACAGAGGGAAGAACGTTGGACAAAATTAAAGTAGGACGTATTTCTCAAATGACAGACCCGTCATTAGATGCACAAAGACATACTTTTGACATTCTTGCACCGTTTGGCAGAGTTTTGCCGCCTGAGAAATTACCGTTTGTAGTTGATGAAAACGGTGACTTAAAAGTAGATAAAAAAATCCCTGCAGCAAGCTGGATTTATCCTATAATTATTGGTGATATGTCAATCGGGGCATTATCTCCGAGAATGTGGGAAGCTTTAACAATTGCAACGGCTTATTTGAATGAAGTTGCAGGCTTGCCTGTCAGAATGTGTACAGGTGAAGGCGGTGCTCCGATTAAGTTGTTAAAATCAAAATACCTAAAATATATGATTTTGCAAATTGCATCAGGTCACTTTGGCTGGAACAGAATTATAAATGCCATGCCTGAAATGACAGAAGACCCTGCGGGAATTTTAATTAAGATCGGGCAAGGTGCAAAACCTGGTGATGGTGGACTTTTGATGGCTCAGAAGGTAGCAGAGCATATTCAAGAAATCAGAGGAGTACCGAAAGCTGATTTACTTTCACCACCGAACCACCAAGGTCTTTATTCTATAGAAGAGAGTGTTCAAAAGATGTTTTTGTCTATGAATGCAGCCTTCAAGTTCAGAGTTCCGGTTGCGATTAAAGTTGCGGCATCAGTCACGAGTGTTTCTGTTTATAACAACTTATTGCGTGACCCATATAATATTGTCGGCGGATTTTTCTTGGACGGTATTGCCGGCGGAACAGGTGCAGCACACCAAATTTCACTTGATCATACAGGGCATCCGATAGTTTCGAGATTGCGTGACTGTTATTTAGCCGGAGTAAGACAAGGCAAACAGGGACAAATTCCTTTGTGGGCAGGCGGCGGACTTGGAATGGCTGGAACGCTTGCATCAGATGCGTTTAAGATGATTTGTTTGGGTGCAAACGGCGTATTTTCCGGTAAGTTAATGCTGCAAATTGCAGGTTGCTTGGGCAACGATTACGGCAAATGTAATGCTTGTAACACAGGTAATTGCCCTGTCGGAATTACGACACAAAACCCGATTTTGGTACAAAGATTAGATGTTGATAAGGCAGCACAAAACATTGTTAATTACTTCCTTGCAACAGATTTGGAACTCAAAAAATTATTAGCTCCTATCGGAAACAGCACACTTCCAGTAGGACGTTCAGATGCACTTGTAACGGTTGATAAGAACGTTGCAACAAGATTATCTATACAACATGTATGTTAAGTGAGTAAGACAATGACAAAAAAAGTAAAAATTGAAACAATAATTGATGATAAAAGAATTTCGACTCAAGAGTTACTGCAACTTATTTATGAAAAAATGGAAGAGGGAGTAACAGATTTTGAGATAAATGCTTCAGGTCAGCACGATATAGGCGGGCCATTGTGGTCAGAAAACGGTGAAACATTGAATTTTCACGTTACAAACCCTGGTCAAAGAGTGGGTTCAATGGGAATGCCCGGAACAAAAATCGTTGTTGAAGGCTCTGTTCCGGCAGATGCAGGTTGGTTAAATGCAGGGGCTGAAATAATTATAAAAGGTGACGGCGGAGATACAACGGCACATTGTGCAGCCGGCGGAAAAATTTTCGTTGGTGGCAGAGTCGGAACTCGTTCCGGTGCTTTGATGAAACACGACCCTAAGTATATTGCACCTGAATTTTGGGTTTTAAAAAGTACCGGTTCATTTGCTTTTGAATTTATGGGTGGTGGTACGGCTGTTGTTTGCGGCTTGGATTGCGAAGATATGGATAGCGTTCTCGGAAATCGTTCTTGCGTTGGAATGGTTGGCGGAACGGTTTATTTTAGAGGTAAAGTCAAAAATGTTTTCGACGAAGTTTTCATTGTCGATATTGATGATAGCGATAAGGAATTTTTGAAAAAAGGTATTATTGAATTTGCGGAAAAAATTGAACGTCCTGAAATAGTTGAAAAACTTACTAATTTTGATGAATGGAAAAAAATTATAGCACCTGATTTTTACCATAAACCCAAAAAGACAAGAATTTCCGTAAAAGATTTTAAGGAAAAAAGTTGGGTCAAAGGCGGCATTTTTAGTGATGTTTATAAGGATGATTTTAATGTTGTACCTTTTGTAACGAAGGGTGATAACCGTTTGAGAGTTCCTGTTTGGGCTAATTCCGAAAATTGTGCTCCTTGTGAACATGATTGTCCTTTGGGTATTCCGACTCAAAAGAGAATTAATTTAATAAAAAATGACAAATTGAAGGAAGCAATTGAACTTGTTTTAAAATATACACCGTTTCCGGCTTCAGTTTGCGGAAATGTTTGTCCGAATTTGTGTATGGAACATTGTAACCGTCAATATGTTGATGAACATATCAAAGTTGCTGAACTCGGTGCTATGTCAAAAGATGCCAAACTTCCCAAGAATACAATTTCAAGAAAAGAAAAAATTGCAATAATCGGTGGCGGTGCAGCAGGGCTTTCTTGTGCATGGCAGCTTGATAAAATGGGTTATCAGGCAGAAGTTTTTGAGACGGACAGTAAACTCGGCGGTAAATTATCACAGGTTATCCCCGAAGAAAGACTTGCTAATAAAGTTTTGCAGGCTGAAATTGACCGTTTGAAAGAAACTAATGTTAAATTTACATTGAATAAAAAAATTACGGCAGATGATTTCAATCAACTTCAAAAAGATTTTGATGCGGTTGTAATTGCAGTCGGTGCACATGTTCCGTTTGTTATTCCTTTTGAGGGAAATGAAAGACTTGTAAAAGGTTTGAATTTCTTAAAATCCATTAACAACGGAGAAAAGGTTACAATCGGCGAAAAGGTTGTTATCATTGGAGCAGGAAACGCCGCAATGGACGTTGTAATCGGTGCATATAAATGCGGTGCAAAAGAAGTTACGGCAATTGATATTCAAAAACCGGCAGCATTTCCAAAAGAAATTGCACATGCAAAATCCTTGGGAGCAAAGATTTTGTGGCCTTGCTTTACGGAAAAAGTGACGGAACAAGGAGTTCACTTAAAAGACGGAACCATTCTTGAAGCAGATACAGTAATTATATCAGTTGGCGATCGTTCAGATTTTGCATTCCTTGATAAAAAGTATCTCGATGAAAGGGGAAGATTGCAACTCAATGAATATAAACAATTACAAGGTAATGATAAAGTATTTGCGGTCGGCGATACAATCAAACAAGGACTTTTTGTAAATGCACTTGCAGACGGAAAAAATGTTGCATTGAATATTGATAAAATGTTCAATAATCAAGAATTGTCTGATTTTAAAAAATTTCCAAAGTTACCGAGAGATAGAGTGTATCCGCAATATTATAAAACTTGCAGACCAACGGAAGTTGCAGAAATTCAGCCCTATGAGGAACAAAAACGTTGCTTGAGCTGCGGGCTTTGTCGAGATTGCCAAATGTGCTTGAATGCTTGTCCTCAAAAGGCAATTGAAAGATTTGTCGATGAAGATGGAAATGTAAAATATTATTCCAATGAAGACAGATGTATCGGCTGCGGAATTTGTGCGGGTGTTTGTCCTTGCGGAATTTGGACTATGAAAAGTAATATATAAAGATATTTTTTATTGTATAACGTTATAAGACAAAGCAGTATTTAACATTAAATACTGCTTTGTAAATAATATTATCATCTTTATTGCCCATAAACTGATATTTGTGGTATGATTTATTCGCACAGTAAAAAAGGATAAATTAATGATTTCTGTAAACGATTTAAAAACAGGTTTAACTATTGAATTAGATAACGGTCTTTGGTCGGTAGTGGAATTTCTTCACGTTAAGCCGGGTAAAGGTGCAGCATTTGTAAGAACTACTCTTAAGAATGTCGAAACAGGAAAAGTTATTGACAGAACATTTAGAGCAGGTGAAAAAGTTGCGAAAGCATCTCTTGATAAGAAAGAAATGCAATATCTTTATAAAGAAGGTAATGACTTCGTGATGATGGATTTAGAATCATACGAACAGTTAAATATTTCAGCTGTTCAAATTGGTGACGGCTTAAAATACCTTAAGGAAAACATGAATGTAATGGTATTGTTGCACGATGGCAAAATTATCGGTGTAGATATTCCGAACCACGTAGAATTAACAGTTACAGACACTCCGCCGTCAGAAAGAGGAAACACTTCACAAGGCGGTACTAAACCTGCAACACTTGAAACAGGTGCCGTTGTACAAGTTCCATTCTTGGTAATGAACGGTGATGTAATCAGAGTAGATACGAGAACAAACGAATATCTCGGCAGAGTATAGGTGAAATTATGAATTTTGAAACAGATTATATTAAAAAACTTGCCAAAATATTGTCTGATAACGATTTGACAGAAATTACTCTTGAAGACGGAGAACAAGCCGTAATAATCAAGAGGGATAAAGAAAATGCGCATATTGGTGCAGATGTAATGCCTGTTCAACAATGTGTGCAACCAATGCCGATGGTACAACAAATAGCACAGGCACCGGTAGCACCGCAAGCAGCAGTGGAAGAACAACATAAGGAAGAAGTTGTTGGAACCCCAATAACATCACCGATGGTAGGAACGTTCTACTCAGCGGCATCACCTGACGAACCTCCTTTTGTAAACGTAGGTGATACGGTATCAAAGGGTCAGGTTGTATGTATCATCGAAGCGATGAAATTGATGAACAAAATCGAATCGGAAGTAGCAGGTAAAGTCGTTAAGATTTGTGTGGAAAACGGTAAACCGGTTGAGTACGGACAAGTCTTGATGTATGTAGAATAATCGTATAACAGGTTTTGCACTATGTTGAATATTTTTTCAAGATAGTGCAAAATGTTATTTGAGGGCGAAACATTAATGTTTAAGAAAGTATTGATAGCAAACAGAGGCGAAGTAGCGGTAAGAGTAATAAGGGCTTGCCGAGAAATAGGGATACCGACAGTAGCTGTATATTCAGAGGCAGATGCTGATTCGTTGCATGTAAGTCTTGCAACGGAGGCGTATTGTATAGGACCTGCAGAGAGTGCAAAAAGTTATTTGAATATTCCTGCAATAATATCCACAGCGTTAATTTCGGGAGCAGATGCGATTCACCCCGGATATGGTTTTATGTCAGAAAGAGCTGATTTTGCGGATATTTGTGCTCAACATGGAATAAAATTTATCGGACCGACAGGTGATGCTATCAGAAAAATGGGTGATAAAGCCCAAGCAAGAGCAACAATGCAGGCAAAAGATGTGCCAATAACACCCGGAACAGGAATTGTTGATGACATTGGCAAAGCAAAAAGATTTTGTAAAAAAGCAGGCTACCCAGTAATTGTAAAAGCTACGGCAGGCGGTGGCGGAAAAGGTATGAGAATTGTTCATGACGAATCCGAGCTTGAAGAAAATATTGTTTTGTGTAAAACGGAAGCACAAAGATTTTTTGGAAACCCTGCTGTTTACATAGAAAAATATCTTGTAAATCCAAGACATATTGAGGTGCAAATTTTAGCAGACAAGCAAGGAAACGTTGTATACTTGGGAGAAAGAGATTGTTCTATCCAAAGACGGCATCAAAAACTTGTTGAAGAAGCACCTTCACCTGCTGTTAGTGAAAAAATACGTGAAAAACTTGGAAAAACAGCTGTAAAGGCTGCAAAAGCAGTTAAGTATGAGGGTGTTGGTACAGTTGAGTTTCTACTTGATAAAGAAAATAATTTCTATTTTATGGAAATGAATACAAGATTACAGGTAGAACATGGCATTACAGAGATGATTTCAAATGTTGATATTGTAAGAGAACAAATCAACATAGCAGCCGGCGAACCGCTTTCAATGACACAAAGAGATATTGTTTTAAAAGGTCATGCAATAGAATGTCGTATCAATGCGGAAGATCCTGATAAAAACTTCATGCCCGCAGCAGGACAAATCAATGGATATGTTGCACCGGGTGGATTTGGAGTCAGAGTTGATTCTCATGTATATTCGGGATATTCAATTCCGCCTTATTACGATTCAATGATAAGCAAATTGATGTGCTGGGCACCGACGAGAGAACAAGCAAGACGTCGTATGTACCGTGCATTAAAGGAATATGTTATAACGGGTGTGAAAACTACGTTGCCCTTCTACCAAGAATTGATTGAAGACCCTGTATTCACGGCAGGAAAATTCGATACAGGATTTTTGGAAGATTTCAATAAGAGAAAAGCAGAAAACGAAGAAAATCATAACTAAATTTCCCTAACATTAAGGAGAATTTCTTGAAAAAGTTCATAGCCTTATTACTGATTTTATTAATGCTTCAGGAGTGGACTTTGCCGGTTTATCCTGCGGTTTGGCATGGACATGCTGAAGTAACCGATTATCAACCTAAGCAAGAAACAGAAAAGATTTTTACAGGTAAGAAAGACAAAATTGAGTCAAAAGAAGTTGTAAAAATGGTAGTTTCTCAAGTTTTGCAGGGTGGAACAACATTTGAGGGTGATGAATTTTTTGCAGAGGTTTCAAGTGATGTAGAAGGTGACGGCGGAATACTTTTGCCTGTCGGAACTTTAGCTCATGGAACAGTCAGAAATATCGTCGACCCTAAACGTGGTGGGCGTGATGGTTGGATAGAAGTTAAATTTGACACATTGATAACACCCGACGGTCGGGAAATTCCTATAAATGCGACAATGACAAGTAAAAACACACCTCAAAAAGCAATTGCAAAAACAGTAGGAATTGATACGGCTTATACTGTTACCGGTAGTCTTGTCGGTGGAGTAACCGCTTTAAATCTGTTTGGAATGGAAGCTGCTATTGCAAGTCAAGGTTATACCATATTAGGCGGATTAGCTGCCGGTGCTGTTATGGGACTGGGTTTAAGTTTAATTCGAAAAGGCAAAGGTGTTTTAATTTCAAGAGGTGATGAAATTAAAGTTGTTATTCAATCAGATGTTGAATTGCCTGTGATTAGTAAAGATGCATTCAAACAAGAAGAAAAAAAATATGATGGGTTGAATGTTAACATCAGTGATATTTGGCTTGTTAAAGATCCTTTTGGTATGAGAAATACCTTTCAATTAACATTAGATATAGATAATATTTCAGGTAAAGATTTTACTGCATTTGATATTGCTGTCATAAATGATATGAACAGAAAGTTTTATCCTGCTCTTTTCTATAAGGATTCAATGCCTTTTTCAAACATAAAATCGGGAACAAATGTTAAGGGAAAATTATATTTTTCGGTTGATGACCCCAAGCGTCCTCATTGGCTTGTTTTTTATGATAAAGTTTCTCGAAAACCGCTTGCAAAAATTTCTATTGATAATGCAAAAAGTGAATTGAAAATAGATTTTAACAAGAAGCGGAAAAAGCAAAAGAGTAGTTAATATTATTAGATGTAATTTCCAAAAATATCTTTTTTTCTATATATTTTAGGTGATTTTATAAAGTTGTTATTTTTTACTAAATCTTTATAAACAGGACAATGTGTGCAAGGTATATCATTTGCAGGGCTTGCATTGTTTGTAAGCATAGCTTTAGCATATAAAATCTTGGGATTATTCATGGCTTCAAGATAGCCGTCTTTGAATACGTTGCCTTCAAAATCGGCATTAAAAAGATAACAGCAGCCTAAAATTTTTCCATCATAATTTATTTGTGGATTTTCCCAAAGTAACGAACAAAAAAACCAATTAGTTTTATGATTATTATATTCATCTAATCTATGGGACGGTGAAACATCAACATCATCAAGACCTGCTTCTTGTATAACTTTTTCTTTATCTTTTATGGGAGAATATTCCGGGTAACTGTTTTTTGAAAAATCAATTTCCATTTCTAATTCTTGAGCAAGTTTTTTAGCTTTCTCTATTTCGTGTTCGTTATGCCCAAAAACTATAAATTTATAAACTAAATTAGGAAAGCTGCTATTTAATAACTTTTTATAATGATTAATTTTTTTAATATTTTCAATAACTTTGTTAAAATTGCCTTTTCTTCTGTAAATTGAATATGTTTCTTCCGATGCACCGTCAATGGATACAATGATATGCTTCACTTTACATTCGACAAGGGTTTTAGCCATTTCGTCAGTTAAGTAATTCAAATTTGTTCCATTTTGAATTCTTATATCGATTTTTTTCTCAAAAAGGTATTTCAAGATTTTAACAATATCCGGATTTAAAAAAACTTCTCCGTTATTTGATAATTCAATTCTTGTTATATTGTTGTTTTCAACAAAATTTTTCAAATCCTCAAATTTTAAATTGCCAAAACCGCAACCGTTTTTGACTTCATCAGCTTTTCTTTTCATGTGGCACATAACACAATCTAATTGGCATAGTGTACTTGCCTCAATTCTGACTTTTGTAGGAAGTTCTGATTTGTTGTTATATTTTTCTATCAGGTGTTTTTCTTCTAATTGAAAATGTTCTAAAACTTTTTGATTATCATTGTTCATAAAAGGTTTTTTCCATATAAAAAAGCAGCGGTATAAAGTACCGCCGCTTTAAATTGTTAATTATACAGCCTGACAAACATTTTTTTCTAATTGTAATGTTTTCGTTGTAATATCAGCAACTTCAGAAGGTCCAAAGTATTGGATTGCTCCCGAGAATAAGTATTTGTCATTCATAGCCCATTCTTCTCTGTGGTCTTGAAGATATTTGAACACAGAACCGTCTATTTCAACGAGAGCTTTTCTGATAACAGGTTTCATTTCACCATGACGTTTTTCCATATTCATCATCATTGTGAGAGGAATACCGCCAGCTACCCATTCTTTTGCCGGTGCTGTTAAATTTCTGATTGATGAAATATATCCGGTTAAACCAAAGTTCATCAATGCAAATGCGTTGAAACCTAATGAATAACAATAATCTGCATCAAAGTTTGATGGGAATGCACAACGACCTTCATATCCGAAGAAGTGAGCTAAATCTGAGAATTTACCATTGTATTTTCCTGCTTTTCTCATTTCTTCAAGTTTTTCTCTAACCATAGCGATTAAGAGTTTTTCTGTATCAATTCTTGAAACTTGAACGTTACCATGCGGATCTCTGTCCATAAGTAATTGAGCTTTAATCATAGCAGGTAAAGAGTTGAATACCGCTGCGTTTTGTGCTTCAAGATTTTTGTTAATGATTGCAAATTTTTCAGCATCATTTGCTGCATTTTTGTATGCTTCATCTTTTTCAAGTTTTGCTAAAACATCATTTAAGTTTGAAATCATTGATTTAACTTCAGGAATGAATTCTATTAAACCTTCCGGAACTAATACGATACCAAAGTTTTTGCCTTTTTCTGCTCTTGCTGCAACAACTTTTGCAATACCATCAACAACATCAGCCAAAGACATTTTCTTTGCTTCAACTTCTTCTGAAATAAGAGTAATGTTTGGTTGAGTTTGGAGTGCAACTTCCAAAGCAACGTGTGATGCACTTCTACCCATTAATTTGATAAAGTGCCAATACTTTTTAGCTGAATTTGCATCACGTTGAATATTTCCAACAAGTTCTGCGTATGTTTTTGTTGCAGTATCAAAACCAAAAGAGATTTCAATTTGTTCATTTTTAAGGTCACCATCGATAGTTTTTGGGCAGCCGATAACTTGAATGCCTGCATTTTTTGCAAGGAACCATTCTGCTAAAAGTGCTGCGTTTGTGTTTGAATCGTCACCACCGATAATAACGATACCCGTAACGTTCAAATCTCGGCAAACTTTTAATGATTTTTCAAATTGTTCTTCTGTTTCAAGTTTAGTTCTGCCTGAGCCGATAATATCAAATCCACCTGTATTTCTGTAATCATTGATGATTTCGTCTGTTAATTCAATGTATTTTCCTTCGATAATACCTGATGGTCCGCCTAAAAATCCGTAAAGTTTATTTTTAGGATTTGCTTGTTTTAAAGCATCATACAAGCCTGCAATAACGTTGTGTCCGCCAGGTGCTTGTCCGCCTGATAAAATTACTCCGATATTTTTTTGTTCACTGACTGTTTCTTTGTCTGATGTTGAAAATGTTACAACCGGCATTCCGTAAGAATTTTTGAATAATTTGCTGATTTCTTCTTGGTTTGCTACAGATTGTGTCTTTTCGCCTTTTGTCATAACGAGTTTATTAATTCCGTTCTGTAATGAAGCCGGAAGTTTCGGCTGATATTTTAATCTTTCTTTTTGAAGCGGTGAAAGTTGTTTCATAATTATTTCCTCTTGTTAAATACTAACAATATAATTGTAGCATAAACAATTTTTCGTATATAAAATACTTTTGAGTATTTTTATGAAACTAATCCATTATTTGTGCCAAAAGAGCAATCGTCTTTGGAAAATATTGTTGAAGATAGTTTGAACGAATTGTGAACAAATCTTCTGTATTTCTTGTATTTAAAAGTGCATTCGTTTCCGCAATAGCTTCTTGAAGTCCGTCTTTATGCTCGGAATTTTTGATAAAATAGCTTATGTGATCACGTTGTGCTAATGGAAAAGCCTTATTAAATGCCGCTTTTTCTTCCTCAAAAACTTTATTAACCTCCGGTTTGGAAAAAATTGAGTTTACTAAAGTTGCTTTATCTTTTACATTTACATTTGCGTAATCTTTTGCATGACCTGCTTCGTGTAAAACTGTGAATAAATTATCTCCTGATTTTATCGTTCTTGTTGTTGCCGCATAGGTTGATTGATATATGTTATCAATTCCTGTGAGATTGTCTGTAGTTTTGCTCAATGCAATTATTTCTTCTGCGGGCATGTGTTTGAATGCTGTAAGCAGCTGTTCCTTGCTACCCTCAATTTGACCGATGTTCAGAGATTCAACTTTGCCGTTTGCAAGATTTTTTACGGCAATTTTGTCGTCAGAGAATTTTATTTCATATTTTTTGTCATTTTCTGTTGAAATGAACGTGTTTTCATCTTCTACAGTGAATGTAATATTTTTATCAAGCAGAATATTACCGTTTTTGTCGGTTATTTTGTATACTGACGACATATTTCCGTTTGGATCATCTTCATAATAATATTGAGTTCTTGTTCCGTCCAAAGAAGTCATATCTTTTTGAACGGTCGTTTTGCCTGTATTTTCGTCAAATTTTCCGGAGCAAACAATTTTTTCACTTCCGTCAGGGTAAATATATTTAATATTTGGCGTTCCTGCTAAATCAGAAAGAGTATAGACTTCTTTTCTCAAAGTTTGACCTTGAGCATTTTTAACAATTTTAGTTTCTTCTGTTACAACCGGTGCAGGTAAATTTTTGTTTGTGTATGAAATAACTTGCGATGTTGTGTGATTTTGGTAATCAACAGTGTTCTTTACCTGTTGGAGGTAACCCTCTTTAGAACGCTCCATTTTAACTGTTTCAACTGCTCGTTCCTTTAAATTTTTATCCAAAAGTAAAATTTTTGAACCGTTACCTTCAAAATCGGCACGAATTGTGTATGCTTTTTCGTCGAAATCGTCTTTGGCAAAGGAAATCCTTCTCGCATCTTCAGAATTAGCAGCAAAATTATTGATTATATCTGTGATTTTTTTTACGTCAGTGATATTTGGATTTTTTGCGATGTCATAAATGTTGTCGCTGTCAAGAGGTGTTGTTGCAAGCAGAGGAACTTTTGCAAGCTCTTTACCCTCAAGGTCATTTGCTAATTTCTTTATTTGAAGCGGTGAAAATTTTGCATCTCCGCTTTCTTTTTTCATTAAAGATAAATCTTTTACAGCATTTAAAGTTTCTAAATCTTTATTTGCAAACTCAAGAACAAGTGAACTAATCATTTTGGGTTGATTAGCGAGAATCTTTACAGCATCCCATTTTTCAGGGGCTTCAACTAAAATTGATTTTAATTCTTCTGCCTTTTTATCGGTAAATTTAGTTTTTCCGTTGAAAGATTTAACTTCTTTTAATTCTTCAATGGCTTTGTCTGCGTTAAAAGCGGGTTTTTCTTCTTTTTTAGCTGCATTTGTTTTAGAAAAAACATCATTTGGAGTGGACGTTTTTCTGTATAAATCTCTCTGTTTTACTTGTTTTAATGGTGTTAAAGACTTTGTCTGTAATAAATTTGATATGTTCATGCTTCTTGAGTGTGTTATCTACACTATTATTGTCGGTACGTTTTTTCAAAACTTTAATTTTGCATCAAATAGAGTGATTGATTTTTATGATTTTGACAATATGGTTACAAGGTGATAAAATCATACATCATTGAATCAGGAGTACAAATGAGTAAGTTCTATAATTGTTATTTTTTAAATTCCGGTTTGCATTTTACACCAGAAGAGATGCGTTTTTGTTGTGCAACTGTTTTTGGTCCGTATGTGAAAATTGATAAGTTTGATTACGATAAGGTCTTGTCTGCTCTTTTTGAAAAAAGAAGTCAACTTATTACGGATATGAATAATCATATTATTCCTAAAGAATGTGAAACTTGTATTTATCTTAAAGAACATGATACAGAAGACGAAAAAATTCCTCAAGAAATTTTAGCACAGCAAAAAGATATACCGAAGATTTCTTCAATAATAATTAATCATTATAAACAGTGTGATTGTTACTGTATTTATTGTTCCCAATTTATTTATCAAAAGAAAATGATAACAACTCCGATAAAAAGTGAGTTCTATGATTTGCTGCCGATTATAGAGCGATTGTACAAACAAGATATGATTGATAAAGAAAATCTTAAAGTGGAATTTCAAGGTGGAAGCATCGGGGTTCTTGAAGAGTTCCCTGATTTAGTCAAAATATTTCTTGATAATAATGTTAAGAGTATTTCGTTCTTTACAAATGGAATTCAATATTCACCGGAGATTGTTGAAGCAGCTAAAAAAGCAGAATGTATGATAATTTGTTCTGTTGATGCCGGTTCTGCTGAAGTTTTTAAAAAATTGAAATCTGTTGATAAATATGAACAAGTTATAAATAATTTAAAACGTTATAAAAAAGAAGCTCCAAACTGTATTATTAATGCGAAATACATTTTGATAAATAATGTTAATGATTCAATCGAAGAAGTCGAAAAATATTTGGTTGCTGTCGCTGATGCAAAAGTTGACATGGTTCAATTAGACATGGATTTCAAAAAGGTTATGTGTTACAAAGGGGTTCATTATGATGTTCCTGAAAAACACAAAGAAATTTATGCTTATTTTGAAAAAAGAGCGAAAGAACTCGGTATTACTCCTTTTATATGGGAATACATTCAATCGGTTCTTGATAGAGGGTATTTTGAATAGTTGTTTTAGCAAATTGTAACTCTTTTTGTTAAAACAATTATCCTTTAATCAGAATTTGAGATATAGTTTTTTCTTGTTTATATAATTAAACAAATATCTTTTTTTTTGGGGAATATGGTATAGCGTCTTGATTTACTGTATCTCGGTATAGAGAATGAAAAATGTTATTTGTAAAAAAACAATTAATACGGTTTTCTAAAATCATATTCTTGTGTGATATTAATGCCTTAGAACGGTGATGCTATTATGTCAAAATGTAACCTTGCACTTGCTTGGTCGTAGTTTTTAACATTTAAAATAGGAATACCTACATAAAATCTTGCTGTGAGATATTTTGATAAAGCGATTCTTATTCCGGCTCCAACGCTTGACAAAAAGTCGGTTGATTTCGTATTAGTATTGTGGTGAAAAACTGCACCATTATCCATAAAAATTGCCAATTTTACAGCATCTCTCATTCGAAAAGATGCACTTTCTTTGAAAGGAATTTTTATCTCTTCCGGCAAAAATGGTATAGGTAAAAGGACTTCCAAGCTTGCAAAGTATGAATTTGCTCCAAGAAGTAAACTTTCTGAATAACCTCTTATGCTTGACATGCCACCGATTTGGTATTGTTCAACGAAAGGAATATCATTAGGTGTATATTGTCCGCCTGCTCTAACTGTTGCAATTATATTTTTGGGCAAGTAATGAATGTAGTATCCATCAGCATTTACTTTTGTAAAATATGTTGAATTTGAAATCATTTCATCATGAATAATTCCGTTTGTAGAGGTTAAAGAACCAAATAAAATACTATTTTGAAAGTTATATCTTCCTCCTAATCCCACAGAAATGTTGTAATCTTTAAAGTTTGAATATTCAAATCCGCCGATTTCTGCCGTAGAATTTTTGAAATTAGCAGATGTTGTTAACGATAAATTACCTTTTTGAGATTCTATCAATGGGTGTGTGATGTATGTGCTGAAAACATGTGTGTCTGCTGTTAAATCAAAGTTTCTGTATTCTCCGCTTGTAACTTTGCTGTTTCCAAACATATAGCTTCCGCCAATACGAGTCCCTTTTTTATTAATCGGTACACTATAATCAACGAAAGGACTAAATGCTGAACGTGACATGTTTATTGCGGCTGTTAATCTGTCTTGAAAACCAAATAGTGTGTCTGTCGACACCATCAATCCGCCTCTCATAAGACCAGTTGTTTCTCTGCCAAAACTATCCCAAGATGTTGAAAAATGATATGGGATTTTTTCTTCTGTATTTAAAATGACATCTGTTGTGCCGTATTCTTCACCGGGTTGAAGTTTCGAAGAACGTATTTTTAACTTCTGAAAAATCGATATTGAATGCAGATGAAAATTCAGCAATAAAGGGCGAACAAGTTGTTTTATCTGCTGGTTTTGGTGATATAGGTTCAAGTGTTTCTGCAATTAATTTAACTGCTAACGGTGATATTACCGCTTATGCAGGTAACGGAGCAAGTTTATATTTGAAATCAAATAAAGATTTGAATATAAATGAAATTCGTTCATTTAATACTTATGATTCAACTACAGGAACAACGACTTCTGATAGTGTTTTAGCAAATGTTGTACTTACGACAAGCGGAAACATTGTAAATGCTGCTTATGATGAAAAAGCAAATATTGCGGCAGATAATATTATGTTAACTGCCGGTAATGATATTGGTTCCGTAATAAAATACTTTAACGTCGATACAAAGAGTGATAACTTGCAAAACGGTTTGCAATATTCAGCCGAAAATGCTTATATTAACGGAATAGGAAGCAGCTTAAATGTTATTTCTGCTGTTGTAAACGGAGATGCAAATATCTCATCATTAGCGGATTTATCGGTTGTTGTGAAAGATGTTTCAGCAGGCGGCATGTTGAATATAAAGAGCGGTAAAGACACTGCTTTAGTCGGTAATATTGCAGCAAACGGAGTTAATATTGTTTCTGCGGCTCAAACGAATTTATCGGATATTGTTATAAATTCACCGTTGGAAAATACTTCTGATAAACTTGTTGTTTCAAATTCAACTTTAAAAAATATCAAAACAAACTCAAATACAGCAGATTTTTTAAATTCAGATATTAAAGACAATGCCGATATTACAACGATTGAATTGACTAATATTACAAATACGAATATTGGCGGTGACTTTACGAATAATTCAGCGAATACAAATATTTCAGAAATAGAAGTAGTCGGAAATGCAGATATTACGTCATCTGAAACAATAATCGGCAAAGTAAATATTGGAGGTAACTTCACAAACAATTCAGCGAATACAAATATTTCAGAAATAGAAGTGGTCGGAAATACAGATATTACGTCAACTGAAAAAACGACAATCAGCAAGGCTAAAGTCGGCGGTAACTTCACGAATAATTCTAAAGATACTCAAATTACTGACAAATTGACGGTTTCAGGAGATACAAATATCTCTGCTGAAAATACAATTTCAATAGCGAATGCAGAATTAAAAAACCTGACAACAACATCTTCAATAGCAGATATTGCAGATATGACGATAACAAATGATGTAAATCTTTCTGCATCTGAAACAATAATCGGCAAAGCAAATATTGGAGGTAACTTCACAAACAATTCAGCGAATACAAATATTTCAGAAATAGAAGTGGTCGGAAATACAGATATTACGTCAACTGAAAAAACGACAATCAGCAAGGCTAAAGTCGGCGGTAACTTCACGAATAATTCTAAAGATACTCAAATTACTGACAAATTGACGGTTTCAGGAGATACAAATATCTCTGCTGAAAATACAATTTCAATAGCGAATGCAGAATTGAATAAATCTTTCAATATTAAAGCAAAAGATTTATCAGTAAAAGACCTTAATTTAAGTGGTAACATAAATGCACAGGTTGATAAATTAGATGTAACATCAACTAATGACCTTAATATAGGTTATATTTGCGGTAATACAGTTGATTATGTTGATGATGTCAGAATTTCTTCTTCAAAATCAATTTTGAACGGAAGAACTGATGACGGAGTCAATTTGAATGTAAGATTATTAGATTTGAATGCAAATAACTCTATTGGTTCAGAAGAAAAGCCTTTGAAGTTATTACTTGCAGAAGGTAATATTTTGAAGTTAAAATCCGGTGATTTGACATCCGTTTTGACATCAGGAGCTGCAACAAATTATGCAAATTTGGAAGCCGGTTCGTTTACGATTAATACAGATTCAGACATTAATATTGAGTCGATAAATGTTGAAAATTTTGTAATTAAAACAAGTTCGAATAACTTGAAAATTGATAATTTGAATGTTTCAAAAACTGCAATATTTGACGTAGGAAATAAACGAATTATCGTTAATA
>JBJEGN010000132.1:0-5608 GCA_051875105.1 Candidatus Gastranaerophilaceae bacterium | reverse complement strand
GATCCGGTCGGTATTCACACAGGTGACAGTATAGTCGTTGCACCATCTCAAACTTTAACAGATAAAGATTACCAAAAACTTCGCTCTGCATCCTTGAAAATTATAAGAGCTTTAAAAATAGAAGGCGGTTGTAATGTTCAATTCGCATTCAATCCGCAAAACGGTGAATACGTTGTAATAGAAGTCAATCCGAGAGTAAGCCGCTCTTCAGCACTCGCATCAAAAGCAGCCGGCTACCCTATTGCAAAAGTTACCGCCAAAATAGCAATCGGCTTAAACCTTCATGAAATCAAGAACTACGTAACAGGTAAAACAATGGCTTCATTTGAACCTGCACTTGATTACGTTGTAGTAAAAATTCCTAAATGGCCATTTGACAAATTTGGTTATGCAGATAGAAAATTAGGCACGCAAATGAAAGCAACAGGCGAAGTTATGGCGATTGACAGAACTTTCGAAAGTGCCTTTTTAAAAGCCCTTATCTGCCTTGAAGGCTCCGTTCTCGGTTTTAGAAGCAAAAAGCACGAACATCTTTCACAACAAGATTTAATTGCAAAATTAAAAACGGCAGATGATGAAAGAATTTATGCAGTAGCTTCGGCATTAAGAAGAAATATGTCCGTTGAAGAAATTCATGACTTAACGAAAATCGATAAATGGTTTTTATACAAATTTGAAAACATTATAAAAACTGAAAAGCAACTTAAAACAGAAGAATTCTCAATTGATTTATTAAAAAAAGTTGAGGGAATGGGCTTTACAGATGACGAAATTTGTTCACTTTCAGGTAAACCAAAGTTCTTTATTGACACATTAAGACGAGCACATGGAATTTACCCTGTTCACAAAACTGTTGATACCTGTGCTGCAGAATTTGAAGCTCAAACACCTTATTATTATTCGACCTACGAAGATGAAGATGAAAATATAATTTCCGATAAAGAAAAAGTTATCGTAATCGGTTCAGGTCCAATCAGAATAGGTCAAGGCATAGAATTTGACTACTGTTCTGTTCATGCAATTCAAGGCATAAAAGATAACGGTTACGAATCTATTATCATAAATAACAATCCGGAAACAGTAAGTACGGACTTCGATATTGCGGATAAACTTTATTTTGAACCGCTTTTTATTGAAGATGTCAGCAACGTAATCAGACAAGAACTGCCCAAAGGCGTTATCTTACAATTTGGCGGACAAACAGCATTAAACCTTGCACCGCAGCTATTAAAAAGAGGTGTTCAAATTTTGGGAACATCTGTCGAATCTATCAATGTTGCAGAAGATAGAAAAAGATTTGAAATGCTTCTTAAAGAACTAAAAATCAAGCAACCTCAAAGCACTGCCGTCAGTAAAACGGAAGAAGCTCTAAAAGCGGCATCCAAAATCGGTTATCCTGTTTTATTAAGACCCTCTTACGTTACGGGCGGACGTGCTATGAAGGTTGTTTATAACGACAAAGAACTGATTTCCTATATGAGAGAAGCGGTGCAAATTTCCCCCGAATATCCCGTTGCGGTTGACCAATACATAGAAGGTCAAGAATTTGAAGTTGATATGGTTTGCGACAAAAACGATATTCTAATTCCGGGAATAACAGAACACATTGAGCGTGCAGGTGTTCACTCGGGTGACAGTTTCTGCGTTTATCCTCATCAAACGCTTTCTGATACAATCGTTCAAAAAGCATTGGATTTTTCAAAGAGAATTGCAAAAGCCTTACAAGTAATAGGCTTAATGAATATCCAATTTATTGCAAAAGACAATGACGTATACGTAATAGAAGTTAATCCGAGAGCTTCAAGAACGGTACCAATAATGAGTAAAGTTACAAAAATTCCCATGGTAAAAACTGCCGTCAATATTATGTTTTCAAAAACTTTAAAATCTCAAGGTTACGGTGTCGGATTAAGACCAAAATCCAAATTAGTCGCAGTAAAAGCCCCTGTATTTTCTTTCCAAAAACTTCCTGATGTCGATATCGCACTAAATGCGGAAATGAAATCCACCGGAGAAGTCTTAGGTATTGACAATTGCTACGAAAAAGCTCTTATAAAAGCATTCATGGGTGCAGGAACAGACTTTGTTGACGTTGGAAAAATTCTTGTTTCAATAAGAAAAAAAGATTTACAAGAATCTCTCAATATATTAAAAACAATGCAAAATTTAGGCTTCACAATCGTTTGTGATAACGATAACCTTGAATATTTCTGTTCAAACGGCATAAAAGCAGAGTATATCGACAAAACAGACCTTAAAAATATAGTTTCCAAAATAAAATCAGGAGAATTAAAACTCATCTACAATTTACCGGAAAAAGACGGAACATTAACTGCGCCGGATTTTAAACTCAGAGAACTATCCTCAAGATTTAAAGTCCCCTGCTTTACCTGCTCAGATACAATTAAAGAATATTTACGAGCATGGGATTACAAACGTCAAAATCCAATTCTTGATTATAAAACAATAGAAGAATATATGAAAGGATAACATTAATCATTGAAAAATGATAATATTTGCGGTTAAATTAACTTATGAAAAAACCTGAATTATTACTCCCCGGCGGAAGTTTGGAAAAATGTGAATATGCTATAAGATACGGAGCAGATGCCGTATATTTTGGTACTGTCGATTTTAGTTTAAGAGCTTTGAGAAAAGGTGAATTAATCACTGATGACAATATGAAGGATTGTGTTAATCTTGTTCACTCTTTAGGAGCAAAAGCATATTTAACGTTAAACATTTACTCTTTCAATTCTGATATAGAAAAATTAGTCAGCAAAATTGACATAATAAAAGATGCAAAACCTGATGGAATTTTAGTTTCGGACGTAGGTGTATTATCTGTCATAAAGAAATATTTGCCGGAAATAGATATTCATATAAGCACTCAAGCAAATACACTAAACTCGGAAGCTGTCAAATTCTGGCAGGATTTTGGGGCGAAAAGAGTTGTTTTGGCAAGAGAATTATCAATTCCGGAAATAGCAAAAATAAAACAAGATGTTCCGGATATGGAGCTTGAAGTTTTTGTTCATGGTTCACAATGCGTATCTTTCTCCGGAAGATGTTTATTAAGCGATTATATGACCCAAGGAGAGCGAAAAGCCAATAAAGGCGGATGTGCTCAACCTTGTCGTTGGAGTTACAAACTTCTTGAAGAAACACGTCCTAATGAATATTTTGAAATCGAACAAAATGACAGAGGTACTCATATTTTAAGTCCTAAAGATTTAGCATTAATAAATTACATTCCTCAACTTATCGAAGCCGGAGTTGATTCATTAAAAATAGAAGGCAGAACAAAAAGTTTATACTACGTTTCAGCCGCTGCAAAAACATACAGACACGCAATTGATGAATATTTTGAAACAGGCAAACAAAACAAAGATTTTAACCTTCAACAACTTGCAAAAATTGGCAACCGTGGCTACACAACCGGTTTTTATATTGAAAAACCAAGTAGCGACGGCTATAGCTATGACATTTCAAAAGGCTTGGCAGGAGCTGATTTTCTCTGCATGTTTTTGGAAAAACAAGGTGACTATATAAAAGTTCTAACAAAAAACAAATTTTATAAAGGTGATGAAATAGAACTTTTATCTCCTGATGAAATGTTTGCAACAAAAGTTTTAGAGGTTATTGACCCTGAAACAAAAGAGGAAAAAGAATTTTCCAACACCAATGATATTTCATTAATCAAATTTGAAAGAATTCCGGAAGATATTAAATACACACTTGGAAGAACAATAGGAATAAAAAACGAAAGATGTTCATAAAACCTGATTTTAACGTAGAAAAGCTTGAAGATATCGATTTTGATTTATTAAAAAATCAAGGTAAAAAGCTTTTGTTTTTTGACTTAGATTCAACGTTAATGCCGTCAAAATCCGGCGAATATTTACCCAAAACAAAAGAATTAATAAAAAAATTAAAGCAAGATTTTGCAGTAGTAATATTGAGCAACAATACAAAGCAGGATTATATTGATAAAGTTCGCTCAATCAGTGAAATAGAAGTAATTTCACATGCGGCTAAACCAGATACAAAAGTAATGCTTGATTATTTAAACAAAAATAATTTCAAAATTGAAGAAGCGGTTATGATAGGAGATAGACCTTTAACAGACATTTTATGCGGAAAAAGAGCCTGTATTACAACTATTTTAGTTGATTCTATAACAAAAGATACAGAACATAAAATTGTTCGTTTCGTAAGGTGGCTTGAGAGATTAACTATAAAAAAGTAACAGCATTTGATAAAATGCAGACGAAACAATTCAGGATACACTTACTTTATGAAAGAATTTTCATCACATAAAATAATACATATAGTTTTATTCACATTAATTTTGTTGTTATTTTACAAAATATTATCGCCGTTATCAGACGTTCCATTAATGTTTTCAGACAGTTTAAGCGAGTCCTTTTGTTATCATGAATTGACATTCTTAGGAAAAATTCGCTATTTATTTATGTCAAATCCGCACAATTATTTTATAATGTCTTTTTTTCATATTCTTGGAATAAATTATTTGCCAAATTTTTTTAGAATACACCCAATGGATTTTGCAAAATTATATTTTTTTTACATCTTCTTGGGAATACTATTAATTAATTTATGGGCTATTTTAAAAAATTTCACAAAATACTTTAATGAAAAATCCTTTTCATACTTATTGCTGCCGATTTTTTTCTTCTTGGTTATAACAGCAAATTATAAAACTAACAATTTATGGTTTTTTGTACAAGATGTTTTTATGTACACATATTATTTTTTGCCTGTATTCGCAATATTATTATTTAAACAAATAGAAAGTTCTTACGTTAAAAATGACAGTTTACCGAAATATATTCCTGAATTTTTACTATATTTTTGTATGTTTTGTGCCTCATTAGCATTAAATCTGCCGAATTTTTGTTATGTCATTATTTTATTTTTAATACCATTTGCAATTTCATATATCAATAAGAAACTAAACAGAGAATTTCATTTTTCCAAAAAAAATTGCATATTTTCAATTTTACTTATTGCAGTCGGAGTATCCGGTGAATTTTTCAGATTTATTATAATTTCAGGGTTTGTTATAGGTTACTTTTTACACATTATTTTTGCAAATAAAGGTTCAAATATAAAAAAATCTATTAAATATTACATTCCTATTTTTGCAACTATGGTTATCACGATTTTCACAAATATTTTTTTCAATTATACGGAAGAAAGAACTCGAAGTTTGCAAGAACTCATTGAACTTTTCCCAAATTTTTGTCATCAATATATACAAATAATATTCACAGATAATTTACTTCTTTTTAAAATTCTTATTTTATTAATAATTTTATCATTTATATTTGTAAAAAATGCGGATAAAAACAAACGTCTTTTGATTTTTACATCATCTATATTAACCTCTTGTTTTCTGTTTTTTTTGGTAATGTATCCGTTTAAAATAGCATACGATGACACACAAAATTTATTTATTATAAACCATAACGGCTTAACTTTTTCATATCAAATTGTATTTTTAAATCTTATTTTTTCATACATTGGATACATTTTAGCATTTTCAAAATCTAAAATGTACAAAGCCACAACAATATTATTAGCA
>JBJEGN010000131.1:0-5685 GCA_051875105.1 Candidatus Gastranaerophilaceae bacterium | reverse complement strand
GTTTTGTTTTATATATTTAAAAAGGAAAGATTTAGCAATTTTGATAGCTTTTATTTGATAGAATTTATCTTAATATTTTTGACTGTTCAAATAAAATATGGTTATTATAATATGTTATTTTTCAGAGATTTAGCACTACTTTTGATTTTTGTGCAACTCTTATGTGAAAGTTTGTTTTTATTATATGAAAATTTTGCAGCGTATAAAGAATTTTTTAAGGCTAAGAAAGCTCTTTTGTTTATCTTCTTGAAAAATTCAAAACAAAAATTATTATTTTGTAAAAAATTAAAATTTGGTGTTTTTTCTTTAATTCTTTCTTGCTCCATTTTAGGTGCCGGCTGCTATTTATATAATTCAAACTATACATACAATGAATATAAGATATCGGATTTAAAAAGCCAATCGAGAGTAAATAAATTCTTTTTAAAAGAGAATTTCAAGATGGATTTGGAATGTGTTTTTATTCCTCAAAAAACTAAAAATAAAGAAATTTTATTTCAAATGATAGACAATAATAACAATAATTTGATGTTTGAAATTTCAAAATTAATGAAAGCTGCTTGCCTGTATTCAAATTTGAATAATGCAAAAGCTGTAATGTGGAGCTCTAATATTGTTGAAGATAAACTATATAAAGCACATCTATTGATAACCGATAAAAGTATTTCAATGCTCTTGGAAGAAGTTTCTCCAAATGGTAAAAAAAACATTGAGCTTATTTCTAAAGTCGAAAAAATTTCAATGAGTAAAAAATCTCTCAAACAACTAATAGTAGGTTCTGGATTTTCTAATGACAGGAATTTTTCAGGTGAAATTTTATCGTTTGATTTAAAAATAAAAACCGGTAATAATTCTAATTCAATTATAATTTTAACTTTAATAGGATTTTTACTCCCATTATTTGTTTTTGCTTATTACAAAAAAATACGGAAATTATTTGTAAAAAATAAAGATTAAAAAAAGAGGAGCGATTAACGTTCCTCTTTTAATTTCAGTATTATTTTGAATTAAGCATCTGCTCTTGTTATGCCTTTGTATGAATCAATGTCATAAACTTCGACAAATTGGAAGAATTTAAACATTTCATCAACTGTTAAATCAGCATCAACAGCTGTATTCCAAGGGTTAGTTGCTCTGATGTTTACTTCACCTTCTTTATTTCTTACAGCTTCAAGAGTGTATGCGTGGAATGAGTAAACACCTTTATCTTTTGCAACAGGGTTTTCTGTTCTGCTGCCATCGGGCCATGTTCCACCACATAACATATATTTTCCTGACGGTTCATCTTTTAAAAGGTCGAGAATTGCTTGTTTGTCCTTGACTGAATCAAGCTGTTTGCCTTCAATTCCGAGAACTTCCATGACTTGATGTTGATATCCGCCTAAAGAGCCTCTATAGTATTCTTTTTCAGTTGTGAATTCTTTTTTGTTATCTGGAGCTTGATTTAACGGAGCAAACATCATTCCGTATTTGTCTTCCTTATAAACGATTTTGTCACCAAGGTCATCTCTTACAACAACTGTTTGATTGTACGGATTTGCAACTGATTTTTCAAATTCAGCAAGTCTGTTTTTCATTCCATCGCAATCTTTCTTTAATTCAGCTTTTGCATTGGCATCTGTTTCGTTATTGTATTCTTGTTCTTTTGCTTCGATTTTTTGACCCATTATTGTTCTGAAATCATCTTCAGCTTTAACCTTAAGTTCAAGACCAAAAGCATCTTCAAGTAAACGCATACCTTGTGCACCACGCATTACCATTCTGACATCTGTTTCGTCTTGAAGTTGTCCGTTTTTAGCAACGTAATCAGCTTTTCCGTTAGGATATTTAACGTGAATGTCATCTCCGTCTTGTTCAATTGCATCGTAAAGTGCAATTCTTGTTTTTGGATTTTCCATAACAGAATTCAATGTCGCAACACAATAGCAATCACCTATTGCATACTGAGCTGATGCAAATCTTTGTGCAGGCGGGAAAAGTTTGATGAATGTTTCCTTATCCATTTTTAATTGGTGAGCTTTATCGCCATCATCTTTAACATAAATCATATCTTCATCTGCAACTTTGAAAACGTCACCTGTTTTTCTGTTTTTACTACCTTCTTCAACAGACTTAACTTCCGGACAGTAAACATCATTTACGTTTTTACCTTCAGCTGCACATTCGTACATCATAACAATGTCTTCTTCCATTTGGTCACACATTTTACCTGTTGCCCAATATGAAGATAAAGTTTGAGGTGTTAATTTCTTTTCTTTTATAAGTTCAAGCTGCATTTCAACGTTACTTGTTTCTACAGAACCGGCTTCCATAACCTTGATAAGATTTTCTCTGTTTTCACCTTTTATATACGGTGATGCAGGGTGACTATTCAAAAATGCTCTTGCATTACAAGGATCATCAGCTGTTAATTTAGGAGGCTTTATACCTAACATTGATTGAAATTGCTCTGCTGAGGCATGTGCCGTAAATTGTTGTTCTTGTTGCATAACAGGTGCTTGCTGCTTTTTTGCAACAGCCTTATCATTTTGTGCTGATTTTACTTCTAATGCTGCATTAATTGGTGTTACGTTCATTCTTACCTGATTTCTTATTTATAAATTGTATATGTTACACTTTCACATTCTATTATAAAACTATTCATCAAAAAAATTGCTATTGTTAAATAAAATTTTAATAAAATATTTACAATAAATTTTTTGTGTATTAAAATTTAGGTACTCACCAATCCTCTGTGCAGATTTTGGAAACTATCGGTACAGATTGGCAGGTAAAGTCGAAAGATTTTACAACTCGGTCAGTATCGGAACTTGTTCGGCAAAACCGAGCGGGTTATTGTTACCTAAAGAAAATGCAACAGAAAGGACAAAAAAATGGCAAATATTAAATCAGCAAAGAAAAGAATATTAACAGCAGAAAGAAACCACGATAGAAACGTTGCTTTCAAGTCAGCGGTTAAAACAGCAGTTAAAAAAGTTCTCGAAAATGCTGCAGCCAAAAATCAAGATGCAGTTAAAGAATCACTTAGCAACGTATATAAACTTTGCGACAAAGGTGTTTCAAAAGGTATTTTCCACAAAAATACGGCTGCAAGAAAAAAATCAAGATTGACAAAGGCAGTTAACAAATTGCTCGCTGAATAAGGTTTATTCAGATTTGTTAATCACGTCTGAAAGCCCTTCTTTGAGGGCTTTTAGATTTTTAGATTAAAAAGCATGCTTATTTGAAGCATGCTTTTGTTTTTAGAAATTTTATATTATTTGTAATTAAGAATTTCTTAAGTTTGTGATGAATTTGTTTAGCCTATCCATTGATATTTTTAATGTTTCTAACGAATATGCATACGATATTCTCAAAAATCCTTCTCCGCTTTCACCGAATGCTGTTCCCGGAACAGTTGCAACTTTTTCCTCTTGTAAAAATTTTGTCGCAAATTCCTCACTTGTCATTCCAAATTCTTTTATGCAGGGAAAAACGTAGAAGGCACCGAATGGTTCAAAACATTCAAGCCCCATTTCTTTAAATGCGTTCATCAAAAATCTTCTTCTGTGGTTATATGAGCGACGCATTTCTTCAACGTCTTTATCACCGTTTTTCAAGGCTTCAACGGCAGCATATTGGCTTGTTGTCGGAGCACACATAATTGCGTATTGGTGGATTTTGAGCATTTGTTCCAAAATTTTTTTAGGACCGCAGGCATAGCCCAATCGCCAGCCTGTCATAGCATAAGCTTTTGAAAAACCGTTTATTAAAATTGTTCTCTCCTGCATTCCCTTTATTGAAGTTATAGAAACGTGTTTACCTTGATAGGTTAATTCTGCATAAATCTCGTCAGATAAGACATACAAATCTTTTTCTATTACGACTTTAGCAATAGCTTCAAGTTCTTCTTTGTTTAAAATTGAGCCTGTTGGATTATTTGGAAATGGTAAAACTAAGATTTTAGTTTTGTCTGTAACTTTCTCAAGAATTTCTTCCGGTGTTAATCTGAAGTCATTTTTTGCTTGAAGATTAATTATAACAGGTTTACCTCCGGCTAAAAAAGCACAAGGCTCATAAGAAACGTAGCTTGGCTGCGGGATAAGGACTTCATCTCCGTCATTTAACATAGCTCTGAAAGCTATATCAATAGCTTCTGAACCGCCGACTGTTACCATGATTTCGTTTTTAGGGTTATATACTACGTTTTGTGTGCGTTTTATATAATTTGCAATTTCTTGTTTTAATTCTGCCAAACCGGAGTTTGACGTATAGAATGTTTTACCTTTTTCCAGCGAGTAAATACCTTCATCTCTGATATGCCAAGGAGTGTCAAAATCGGGTTCACCAACACCTAAAGAAATTACATTGTCCATTTCGCTTACTAAATCAAAGAACTTTCTTATTCCGGAAGGTTTTACTTGTGTTATTTTTTCAGATAACGGATTTCTCATGAAATAACCTCTCTGCTATCTTTTTCTTTAACTTCCATAATTGTGCCATGATCTTTGTATTTTTTAAGTATAAAGTGTGTTGCCGTACTCAAAACGGCTTCAAGTGGAGATAACTTATTTGAAACGAATGCAGAAACTTCTCGAAGAGATTTACCTTGTAAAGTTATAAGTAAATCGTATCCGCCTGAAATTAAGTATACAGAATTAACTTCAGGGTAGTTATATATTCTTTCTGCGATAGAATCAAAACCTTGTCCTCTTTGCGGAGTTACACGAACTTCAATTAATGCTGTTACTTTTTCGTCGGAAATTTTATCCCAGTCGATTAAAGTGTGATAACCGCATATAACACCTGCTTTTTCAAGCTCTGTAATTTTATTGAAAACAGTTTCTTCATTTGTTCCGAGTAAAACTGCTAATTCTTTTAAGTCAATCCTGCTGTTTTTTTCTATTATGGATAGTAATTCTTCTTGCATAGTTGTCCCCTTAAAGTTTATATTAACCTTATTTTAGTACAAACTTTCCTTTTTGTCAGATTTATAGAACTAACTTTTACATGTGTCTTTTTAAAATAAGAACTTCTTCGTATGTGGCTCCCGCTTCTGTTAATTCTTCCGGCGTAATTCCAAATAATGTTAAAACATCTTTTGTTTCTTTATCAAGTATATCCGATTGAATTTTATGTATTATTAAGTTTATTGCATCTTTTCTTGATAGCGAACTTTCTAAAATAGGTTTGTTTAATGTTCGCTTCTTACACTTTCCCATATCTTTTCCTTCGTATCGTTACTAAATTGTATTTATTCAAACCGAAAAATCAACATTATCTTTTCGTATATTGTTAAGATTTATTAAGCATGTTTTGCAAAAAAGTAAATTTTTGAACTTGAGAAACTTTTATAACCATGTCAAAAGTGTAGTGAATGAGAAAATCAAACCGATAGGGTAATGAAATAAATCGGTTTAGAGATTATAATAATAACGAAAGGTAAGTGTAATATGTTTAATTTAAAGAATTTGAAAGTAGTAAAAGAAATCAAAAATCTTCAACCTAAATTAAAGTGGTTAATGTTTTCAGAAGTTGAAGATTACAAACTCAACAGTGATTATTTCGATATGATTTGCGGAACTAAAGAAAATAATGTTGAGGCTACAGAATTATATTTGGAAAAAATGGTAAGAGAATCTTTGGTAAAGGAATTTTCGCCTGATATAAAAAGCTTAAAATCATTTGATTTATTAGCAGATATGG
>JBJEGN010000130.1:0-24811 GCA_051875105.1 Candidatus Gastranaerophilaceae bacterium | reverse complement strand
AGATGACCGGATCTGAACGTTCAATTTTCTTTTTAGCTGATTTGATATTTTGAACATGTCCTCTTTCGATAAGTTTGTTTACTACAAACGGTTTGAAAAGTTCAATCGCCATTTCTTTCGGTAAACCGCATTGGTTAAGGCTCAATTGAGGACCAACTACGATTACTGAACGTCCGGAATAGTCGACACGTTTACCCAAAAGGTTTTGTCTGAATCGACCTTGTTTACCTTCAATTATGTTACTTAATGATTTTAAAGGTCTATTATTAGGTCCGACAACTGTTCTACCTCTTCTTCCGTTATCAATAAGAGCATCTACTGCCTCTTGTAACATACGTTTTTCGTTTCTTACAATGATTTCAGGTGCTCCCATTTCAAGAAGTCTTTGTAAACGATTGTTTCTGTTGATAACACGTCTGTATAAATCGTTTAAATCCGATGTCGCAAATCTTCCACCATCTAATTGAACCATTGGTCTTAAGTCTGGCGGTGTTACCGGCAATACATCCATTACAAGCCATGTCGGATCTGTATTACTTGCTATTAAAGACTCAACAAGTCTTAATCTTTTTATTAATTTTGCTTTTCTTTGAACAGAACCGCCTGCACTTTCGAGTTCTCCTCTGATTTGTGCTGCTGCTTCAGGAAGTACGATTTCCCCTAAAAGTTCTTTTATTGCTTCTGCTCCAATTCCGACTCTTAATGCACTATCTTCGTGTTCCATAATGAATTCATCATATTCATCTTCTGTCAATAATTGGAATTTCTTGAATTCACTATCTGCCGGATCAATAACTACATAACTGTTGAAGTAAATTACTTGTTCCAAATCTTTAAGCGTCATATCAAGAAGTAAACCTAAATAGCTCGGTATACCCTTTAAAAACCATATATGGCTCACAGGTGCTGCAAGCTTAATATGACCCATTCTGTGTCGTCTTACTTTTGAATCTGTAACTTCAACTCCGCATCGTTCACAAATAATACCTTTGTGACGTACTCGTTTGTATTTTCCGCAATAACATTCCCAGTCCTTTGTAGGTCCAAAAATTCTTTCGCAGAACAATCCGTCTCTTTCCGGTTTTAATGTTCTGTAATTTATGGTTTCCGGCTTTGATACTTCACCGTATGACCATTTAAGAATTCTCTCCGGAGATGCTATGCTGATTCTTATATAATCAAAATAATCTATACTTGTGGACATTATTATTTAGTCTCCTTTACTTATTCCTTGAACGAATTCGGTGTTTCAAAGAAATTTATATTTAACAAATCGGAATCCATATCTGAAAGAACTCTCTTTTGAGCAGGTTTTCTTATATCATCAGCATCTGACATAAGATTTACTTCTTCTCCGTTCTTCTTCGCTACGGTTATATCCAAACCGATACTTTGTAATTCTCTTACAAGTACCTTGAATGATTCAGGAATTCCCGGTCTTGGAATGTTATCTCCCTTTACGATTGCTTCATAAGCTCTCGAACGACCGTTAACATCATCTGATTTGATTGTTAACATTTCCTGTAATGTGTATGCTGCACCGTATGCTTCAAGTGCCCATACTTCCATTTCTCCAAATCTTTGTCCACCAAATTGTGCCTTACCACCCAACGGCTGTTGCGTTACAAGTGAATAAGGTCCTGTGCTTCTTGCGTGAATTTTATCATCTACAAGGTGAACTAATTTCAAGAAGTAAATAAGTCCGACTGCAACCGGTTGATCGAAAGGTTCTCCGGTTCTACCATCTATAAGGTAAACCTTGCCGTCTTCTCCTACCCAATCACAACCTGATTCTTTAATACCTCTTAAAAGTTCTGCTTTTGTTGCTTTTTCCGATTGATTTTCTCCATACATTTCGTCAAATGACGGTGATTCGTAATAATCACCTGTCAAATATGATGCTAAGCCAAGCAAACATTCATAAGTTTGACCTACGTTCATACGTGAAGGTACACCAAGCGGATTAAGTACGATATCAAGCGGAGTTCCGTCAGGTAAAAACGGCATATCTTCTCTTGCTAATATTCTTGATACGATACCTTTGTTTCCATGTCGACCTGAAAGTTTATCACCTACTGAAACTTTACGTTTTTGTGCGATGTAAACTCTGATTACTGTATTTGCTCCGGGTGGTAATTCATCACCTTTTTCTCTGTCAAATACTTTTACATCAACGACTCTTCCGCCTTCTCCATGGGGAACTCTAAGTGAATTATCTTTTACATCTCTTGCTTTTTCTGCAAAAATTGCTCTTAACAATTTTTCTTCCGGCGGATGTTCTGATTCACCTTTCGGAGTTACTTTTCCAACAAGAATATCATCTGCATATACTCTTGCACCGATTCTGACGATACCTCTTTCGTCTAAGTGACGAAGTGAATCTTCTGAAACGTTCGGAACTTCTCTTGTAATTTCTTCCGGTCCCAATTTTGTTTGACGTGCATCTATTTCTAACTTTTCAATGTGTACTGATGTAAATACGTCATCTTGAACCAATCTTTCTGAAATCAAGATAGCATCTTCGAAGTTATATCCTTCCCAAGGCATGTACGCTGCTAAAACGTTTTTACCTAATGAAAGTTCTCCAAAGTGTGTTGATGCACCGTCTGCAAGTACATCTCCTGCTTTTATTTCCTGACCGACCGTAACTATAGGTCTTTGGTTGATGCAAGTATCTTGGTTACTTCTTACATATTTCATAAGTTGGTATCTGTGGAGTTTGCCGGCTTTGTCCTTAATTGTAACTTCTTCTCCGACTACTCTGTCTACTACACCGTCAACTTCTGATACTACGACCATACCGGAGTCTTTTGCAGCTCTTTTTTCAAGTCCTGTTCCAACAACCGGTCTGTCAGTTATTAAAAGAGGTACAGCTTGACGTTGCATGTTTGAACCCATCAAAGCTCTGTTAGCATCGTCGTGTTCAATAAACGGAATTACTGATGTCGCAACTGAAATGATTTGGATTGGTGATACACCGACATAGTCAACTTTGCTTGAATCATCAACCGTAAATTCTGACTTATAACGTACAGGTACTTGTTTTGCTTTGATTGTCTTATCTTTATTTAATGTGATATCACCAGGTGCAACACGGAAGTTTTCTTCTTCGTCTGCTGACATATAGTGAACTTCATCTGTTACCTTTCCGTCTTTTACAACGAAATATGGTGTTTCGATAAATCCGTAATCATTAACTTTTGCGTGTGTTGCAAGTGAACTTATCAAACCTGCGTTAGGTCCTTCAGGTGTTTCAATCGGACAAAGTCTTCCGTAATGTGACGGGTGAATGTCTCTGACCGCAAATCCTGCTCTTTCTCTTACCAAACCGCCGGGTCCGAGAGCTGATATACGTCTTTTGTGTGTAAGTTCCGCAAGTGGGTTTGTTTGGTCCATGAACTGTGATAACTGTGATGAACCGAAGAATTCTTTTAATGACGCAATTAATGGCTTCGTATTCAATAAGTTCAGCGGAGTTAATGTATCAGAATTTTGTAAAGTCATTCTTTCCTTTACAATTCTTTCAATACGGCTCAAACCTACTCTAAATTGGTTTTGAAGAAGTTCACCGACTGAACGGACACGTCTGTTTCCAAGGTGGTCGATATCATCGCAGCTTCCTTCATCATAAGTTAAACCGATTAAATATTCAATAGAAGCAACCAAATCTTGTGTTGTCAAAGTTCTTTGAGTTGCAGGAATGTTCAAATTCAACTTTTTGTTGAGCTTGTAACGACCAACTCTGCCGATATCATATTTCTTTTCGTCAAAGAATCTTGCTTCAAGGATTTGTCGTCCGCCGGCTGCTGATGCAGGATCTCCGGGACGTAATTTTTTGTAAACTTCGATTAATGCATCTTCGGTTGTTTCTGCTGTATCTTTGTCTAATGTTTTCTTTAAAAATTCAAAGTGAGTAAAATGCGATTCCATTTCTGAAGGCGTAATACCCAATGCTTTCAACAATGTTGTTGCTAAAATCTTTCTGTTTTTATCTATCTTAACGTGGATTACATCGTTAGCATCTGTTTCGATTTTTAACCATGCTCCTCTGTTAGGAATCAATGTTGCGTTGTATAAACGTTTACCTGTCGGAGAAATTTCTCTCTTAAAGTAAACACCCGGTGAACGCACAATTTGCGAAACGATTACACGTTCCGCTCCGTTTACGATAAATGTACCTTTGTCTGTCATTGTCGGAATATCACCGATGTAAACTTCTTGTTCTTTGATTTCACCGCTGTCACGGTTTACCAAACGAACCATTACACGTAACTGTTTTGCGTATGTTGCATCGTGTATTCTCGCTTCTTCCAGTGTGTACTTCGGATTATCAAACGTATAGTTTGGTAAAAAGTGCAACTCCAACCTTCCCGTATAGTCTTTAATAGGAGAATATGAAAGGAATTCTTCCTTTAAACCCTCTTTTAAAAACCATTCAAAAGACTTCTTTTGAATCTCGATTAAATCAGGTAAATAATCTAAACGGGTTTTGGGTATCCCCATCGGCGTTACTCTTTCAGAATATGTTTTTTTTGACATTTATTCACCTCGCTGCATGTGGCATACTTCTATATTCAATTTTATTTTTAAGTATGTGTCTGTGTACAAAATTTTGTTACTTTTCTTTTATAATATGGGTTTTGGTCATCTTTTCGTTTTTTAAACGTATTTTTGACACTATTCACCCGTTTAAAAATCATAAAACACTAAAACTCATACGTCAAGAAAAATGCCCAATAATTATAAATTCAGCTAAACATTTTTTAACATGAATTTTGAATTGGTTTTAAACTCAATTAATACAAGACTTTAAGTGTCAACCCCCTAAAATTCTTTTTTACTTATAGATTTATTAACTTAATAGACACTTTTTAATAAAAATATTATAATTTTTTTACTATGGAAACAGAAAATAGCAAAAATCATATACCTATGATAGGAGTTTTTTCTACAGCAATATCTGTTGCTGTTATTTTCTCCGCTTTTTTTGCTGTTAAAATTTTTACTGATTTTTCTGAAAAAAAATTTACTACATATGCTAAAACTACTGCGGATACTTTGTCTTATCAGTTTTCTTCTGTTATGTCTGAACAAGATTTTTCAAATATTTCAATTTTAAAAAATCTCGCAAAATCCGCCTTGCATAATGACAAAAATATTATGTTAATTGAGTATTCTGACATAAACAACAATATCGTTTTTGAAGAAACTTCTTCTTTGTATGATGCGAAAACTTTTGACGGTATAAAAATAAATACCATTTTGAATACAGCGATAGGTAACGAACTCGAAAATTCAGGCACTTTAAAGGTTTTTGTGACAAATGTTTATAACAACAAAGATATTGATTCTCAAAAATTTAAAATAATTGGATTCTTTATCGGTTTGTGGTTGTTTATCATGTTTGTAATTACCTTTTACAATGGAATTATAAATCGAGAATTAAATTTGTTGTGTGTGGGTTTGAAAAGAATTTCCGACGGATATTTTGGTACAAAAATCTCTGATGACGGAAGAAAACAAACAAAAGAACTTGTTGCATTGTTTAACAATCTTTCTTTGAAATTGAAAAAATATGAAGAAGAAAATGTCGAAAATATTTTGCTTGAACGTAACAAACTTGAAGCAATTCTTATGAGTATCGTGAATGGGGTTATTGTTTGCAACAACGAAGATGAAATTGTTCTTGTAAATTCTGCAGCTGAAAAGATGTTATCAATATCTGCTGAAAATATAATGGGAATTAGAATTCAGTCTTATACGGATTCTGATGCGAAATTTTGTTTCAGGGATAAAATTGAGGAGTTTAAAGATACTCCTCTCGATATTATTCTGAAAAATCCTCCTGAATTTACGGTAACAGCGGATAAAAAAATCATAAAATGTGTTATTTCTCCTATGTTTATGCAAAATGATGATTACGTCGGCTATATAATTGTCATGATTGATGTCACTAAAGAAACAGAAGTGAATAATCTTAAAAATCAATTTATTTCTAATGTTTCTCATGAACTTCGAACTCCGGTAACAGTATTAAGAACATATCTCGATACGCTTGATACGATGAGTGAAGAGCTTGATGAAGAAACTAAAAAAGAGTTTATTTCGACTGCAAATAAAGAAGTTACAAGACTTCATCGTATGGTGAATGACATATTAGATGTTTCGAGGTTGGAATCTCCTGATGTTGAACTTGAAAAAGAAAATGCCGACATTGTTCCTGTAATTGCTGATACTATATCGTCAATGCAGGTTTTGGCTGATGAAAAACACGTAAAAATTAACTTTGCAAAATCAGAAAATGAAGTTGTTTTGCCGTTTAATGTAGTAAATATGGAGAGAGTATTCAATAATTTAATATCGAATGCTATAAAATATTCTCCTGAAAATGGCAAAATTGATGTTATTTTGAAAAAAGAAAAGGATTTTGTCGACATTTCAGTAAAAGATGAAGGTCCGGGAATTGAAGAAAAACATCTTGCGAAACTTTTTGACAGATTTTATCGAGTTGAAAATTCTGTTCATACAGTGAAAGGTACCGGACTTGGTTTGTATCTTGTAAAAACAACTGTTGAAAAACATCATCACGGAAAAGTTTATGTAAACTCTAAAGTTGGCGAAGGTTCAACATTCGGAATTCAATTGCCGTTAAGTGAAAATGTTTAGCAAAATGTCTGCCAAAAATCCACCAACTTCTTTATATAATCTTAATTAAAAAAACTGAATAAAAAAATTATTTGTTGTAATATATATTGTATAAGAATATTTAACGGAGAAAAAGTATGAAATCACATAGTGTTGCTGTCATAGGTTGTGGTCTTTGGGGTAAAAATATTGTTCGTAATTTTTACAATCTAAATGCCTTAAATACTGTTTGCGACTTGGATACAGAAAATTTAAAGAAATTAGCGATGGAATATGAAAATGTCAACTTTACGACAAATTTTCAAGAAGTTTTAGACAATCCTGAAATTGAAGCAGTTGCAGTTGTAACTCCAAGCCATACACACTTTAAAGTTGTTAGTGCAGTATTAAATGCTGGAAAACACGTTTACGTTGAAAAACCGATTTCAACAGTTGCTGATGAAGCTAAAAAATTAATGGAATTAGCTGACGAAAAAGGTTTAACCTTAATGGTCGGTCACCTTTTGCTTTATCACCCTGCCGTAAACAGATTGAAAATGCTTATTGATGATGGTGCACTCGGTGAAATCAGATATATTCAAAGTGACAGATTAAACATTAACTACTTCAAAAATGACAGAAGCGTTATGTGGGATTTAGCTCCTCATGATGTTTCAATGACTGCATACGTATTGGGAAAAGCTCCGGTTAGAGTCATAAGTGCTGTAGGTGCATCTTCCGACAACAATGACATTATGGACATAACTCACGTTACGATTGAATATGAAGGCGGTATAATCGGTCAAATCTCTGACAGCTGGATTCATCCCGTAAAACGTGTAAATTTACTTGTTCGAGGTACTAAAGCAACTGCAATTTTTGACGATACTCTTCCGGAACATAAACTTCAAGTTTTTGACCATACTACTCCGGGTGCTGCAAAGCCTGAAGCTCTCGATTTTATTGAAATTGAACCTTTGAAACTTGAATGTCAGCACTTCCTTAATTGTATAGAACAAGGTACAAAACCGAGAAGTGACGGATTAAACGGTTATCAAGTCGTAAGTATTTTGGAAGAAGCAGAAAAAATTATGTTAGGTGAAAGAAGAAAACAACTTGACAAGGTTGATTTTGCTCTTTCAAGAAGTAAAAAATAACAGGTTCGGAGATTAAAAATGGCTAACTTTATATCATTATTCAGAGTAATTCTTGCTTTTTATTTGCTTGTTATGCTCAATTATGAAACAACATCTTTATTTTATTGGACGGCAGTAGGTTTGACTTTAGCTGTAATATTGTTAGATGCACTTGACGGTTGGGTTGCAAGAAAATTGAACGAATGTTCAAAAGTCGGCTCTATAATTGATATTTTGGGTGATAGAATTGTCGAAAACGCATACTGGATTGTATTTGCTGTTTACGGTTGGGTTGGAATGTGGGTTCCTCTTATTGTTATGACAAGAAGTTTCGTAACTGATACACTTAGAGGAATTGCTTTTGCAGACGGTTGTACAGCCTTCGGAAGTGACAGCATGGTACAAAGTAAAATCGGAAGATTTTTAACAGCTTCAAGATTTTCAAGGGCTGTATATGGGGGTGCAAAAATTCTTGCTTTTATGACAGTAATTGCTTGTCACGTTCCTGAATTTTTACCTCCTCAATGGCTTGTTATATTGGCTGATGTTTCTGTTTGGTTAACAGTTATATTCTGTGTATTAAGAGCCCTTCCGGTTGTTTCGGCAGGCAGAAAGTATTTATCAAAGAAATAAAATTATGGAGAATGTCAATTTTAATATAGTTCTTTTTGAGCCGGAAATTCCGCAAAATACAGGAAATATCATTAGAACTTGTGCCTGTACTGGTTCTCAGTTGTATCTTGTCGGCAGGTTAGGGTTTGTGCTTGACGATAAACATCTTAAACGTTGCGGTTTGGATTATCACGATGCTGTGAATATCAAGAAATATAACGATTTGGAAACTCTTCAAAAGGATTTTCCAAATTCAAATTTTTACTACTTTACGACAAAAAGTAAAAATTTATACACTAATCAAACTTTTAAACATGGAGATTTTTTAGTTTTTGGCCCTGAAACAAGAGGGCTTAATGAAGATTTATTGAAAGCTAACTATTCACATGCTTTAACAATTCCTATGAAAGAAGGTCAAAGAAGTTTAAATCTTTCAAATTCTGTCGCAATAGCCGTTTATGAGGCAGTAAGACAATGCGGTATGAATTAGACCAAATTATAAAAATTTTTCCTAAAAGATTCCAAAATTCTCATAAAGGTACTTTTGGAAGAGTTTTAAATATTTCCGGTTCCCTGAATTATTCCGGGGCGGCAATTTTATCATCATTGGCCGCACTCAAATCAGGTGCAGGATATATGACTTTAGCATGTCCTGATGTAATAGTTAAATCTATAGCCTCTTATTCACCGGATATAACCTTTATGCCACTAAAATCATCAGTCGACGGTTCAATATCAAAAGAAAACACTAATAGTGTTTTAAATATAATAAAAGATTTTGATGTTATATCAATTGGTTCAGGGCTTACAACAAATAAAGAAACTAAAACTTTTGTACTTGAGATACTAAAAAATGTTGAAAAACCAATTGTAATAGATGCCGATGCTTTGAATATTTTGGCTTTGGAAAATATAAAAAACACTCCAAAAAATTCAATAATGACACCTCATCCGAAAGAATTATCAAGACTTTTGAATGTATCGGTTGAAGAAATCCAAGTTAATCGAGAAAAATTTGCAATAATTGGAGCTGAAAAATATAATACAGTTATGGTTTTAAAAGGTCATGAAACAGTTGTGACGGACGGAAAAAATATCTATATCAATAAAACAGGCAATTCTGCACTTGCAAAAGCAGGTTCAGGAGATGTTTTGACGGGTATAACTGCCGGTATTGCAGCTCAAATGAAAAATATAAAACTTGAAAATCATCTTTTTTTTGTTGCAACTAATAGTGTTTTCCTGCATGGATTGGCGGGAGAACTTGCATCAAAAGATTTAACAGAATATTCAGTTTTAGCATCGGAGCAGATTAAATACATTCCTCAAGCAATAAAAAATACTTTTAATTTGATAGAAAATCGGTAAAATAGAAATATGGAAAAGAAAATAGCAGAATTACAACAAAAAATACATAACAATCCTACGGATTTTCAATCAATGCGTGAGCTTGCTTGTATTTTGGCTGATACAGGTGAAAATGAAGCTGCCTTGAAAGCTCTTTTATATTTGGTAAAGATTTTTCCGGATGAGGCTAATTTACATTACAATCTTGGTATTATATATGAAAAGTTAAAACAATTTCAAAACGCAGTTGCGGAATACCAAACCGCAAACCGTCTTGAGCCTGATGATGCTGATTATATGTATAATTTAGCTTGTGCTTATGTTAGTGAAAAAGAGTATGAAAATGCAAAAATTCTTTTTTTAAAGGTCTTGAGTATTGATAATCAAGATTCAAATTCAATGTTTAATGTCGGAATGATTTATTCTCGGCAAAATGAATCGGAAAAAGCTATTGAATATCTGGAAAAGGCAATAGCATTAAATCCGGAAGATTCTATCGCAAGGTTTTATCTTGCATACGAATATAAGCGGACAGGTAGGCATGATGATGCTGTCGAGCAGTATCAAACTGTTATAAAATATTCTCCTGATTATAGTTGGGCATATTTTAATTTAGCTGCAATATATTGGGAAGATGGAGATGTTATGCAAGCCGTTGAAAATCTTGATAAAACAATCGAGCTTAACCCGCATGACACAAAGGCTTACGAGTTATTTGTAAAAATTTTATTGAAAGAAGAAAATATTCAAGGTGCAAAAGCAGTTATCAAAAAAGCTTTACAGGATAATCCTGAAAGCGGAGATTTGTACTACACTGCTGCTCACGTGTTTAAGAAATTAAAAGATGAAAACAATTGTCTGCAAATGCTTAAAACAGCCTTACAATACCAGACAACACTATCTGTGTCAACAAAAGAAATAAGAAAAGAAATAACGGAGCTTTCTATGAAATAAAAAAGGATAAACTTGCGTGTTTACCCTTTTTTATGCCGTGCCACTGTCTATCGACACGAAAAATATCGGTTTTCAAACCATAAATCTCTTTTACCGAATAACTACACCCATAAAACACTCCTTAGTGCTGCTGTGTTCCCACCCTGACACGGTTCAAAGGTTTATGCCATAATTAACAATAACGTCAACAATTTATAATTTGTCCGCCGAAACTCATCGGGCCTCACAACAGGCTCTGCGCCTCGCATAAACTTCGAGTCAAGAGATTGCAATTCCCCACGGAGCACGGCTTAATTATCTTACACCGAATAAAGAATTTTTTCAAGTTAAAATAAAAATAAAAAAGACGATACAGATATATCGTCTTTTTTTTGATTTATCAAGGTTTTATATTAATTATTTCTATAGAAAACTTGAGTCGGTTGATCATCCGGAACGGGCTGAGTTGCTCTGATTTGTTTAACAAGTCCGGCAATCAAATCGTGGAATTGTTGACCGTTGTCATCGATTGCAACTTTAACTTCATGCATTTGTTCACGTTTTTGTTCAGGAGTTAAGTTTACGTCGTGTAAAACATCTAAATTATGACGAGCCATATTCAAAACTTTTGATGTGTCATATTCAGGTTTTCCATCAATCATAACAACTAATTTTGAATCAATTTGAACACCGGGTAAATCAATTCTTCCGCCTGATGCACCTCCATGTCCGCCACCATCAAAGATTGATGATAAAAGTTCTGCGTGGTCGCTGCAATCTGCTGAACGGAACGAAAGTCTGATACCGTTCATTTCTGCAACTTCTGAATTTTCTGTTACAAAACCTGCTTTCTTATCTTGGATTGCCAAAATTGCAATTTTATCAGCATCGTATTTTGATGAATACATTTCTTTTGCTTGTCTTTGCAACGGTGAATCTTTTGGATTACCTTGTGCATTAACCTTTGTCGGGTCAGCTTTCAAAGCACTCATAACCTCACTGTATTTAAAGCCGTTTTGAACGTCTAATAAAGTAAATTCTGAATCATGCTTCAATGAATCTTCCCAAATTTCGCACATATCATCATACGAAACTGAAACGATACCAACACCTAAATCAGGATAAACATGCTTTCCTTTAATTGCCATTTCAAGCATTTTATCACGAGGTGAGAGTTCTCCTTTTGTACCTTCTGTAACAGGTGCTTTATCAGGAACATCAAACACTATGTTATCTCTGAGCCATTTTTTATCAACTTTTTCTGATTGATTTGCATTGACTTCGTTGATAAGCCACTTTGACATGCCTTCCGGTGCAAAGTTTGGTCTATCTTTAACTGACATGTTCATGTGTTCCGGTAAAAGGTTTGCCGTTCTCGTAAATGAACCTGTGTCAGTTGAGGTACCAGTAATGATTGAAGAAACGAATTTTCTTGCTTCTTCAAAACTGTTTTTCATTGTTGAACCCAAAATTCCTGCTTTATCAGCAATAATTGTTACAAGTTGAGTTGCTGCCGGAACCATGTCAGATACAAACGCCAAGTTGTTTTTATGGATTTTTTCCATATCAACACCTGTTACATCTTTTGCATCAATCCACTCATTAATTTTGTGCGGGTGGTGATCAATGTAAATTTGTTTTTCTGAATTTTCAATATAATCTTTAAATCCGCCTGAAAATCTCTTTGGAGTAGGAACGTCCATAAGAATTACAAGGTCATATTTCTTTCTGTCTTCACCTTTTAACGGTCCATCGTCAAAAAGTCTTGAACTGTCTTGTAAATCAGCAAGTTCTGATTCTAAAATTTGTATTTGAGCTTTTGTTGCTGATGATTGTTCACCAGCTTTCATTTTTGCAATACTGTCTTCGACAAGTGCAATTCTATCCGGGTTATAAGGACGTTTTACATCTTCAATACCAGGCATTTTATCTCTGAATAATCCAGGGATTTTATCATCTACGGCACAATCAATTTCCCTATCGGGGTAAGCTCCTTGAATTGCTGTTTTCATGCCGATTACTGCACCTAAAGTATCTCCGTCAGGTTTACAGTGGCCTACAATCAATATCTTTTTGTTTTCCGGATTATTGATTTCGTCAGAAATTTTACCAATTGCACCTTTTAATTCTTCAACTGCTTTCGGACCGTTTGTTTCAGCTTCAATGTCGAAAATTCTGCCCAAAACTTGTTCTGGTGAAGTCGGAGCTTGATACAACATTACTTGTTTGCTGATAGCTTTATCTTTTGAATCCATCATGCCCGAAAATACTTCTTCTGTTTGCTTTTTCATTTTTTCGTCATGACCTGTGTACAAGAGGTTGACTCTGACACCGATAGTCGGAGCACCTTTTGAATTTCCTGAAATGATGTTTGAAAGTTCAAATCTGTATTGAGATTCATGCCCTTTTATCAAATCTTTTAATTCGGGAACGAGTTCATCAGGTACTCTTCCGATACAACCTTTTTTGACACCACCCAAAGCCGGAACACCTAATTCGATTTTATCTCTGCCTGTTTTGTCGGTTGTGAACTTATAATCAAGCTTCTGACCGTCTTTCCATTGGCTGTTAGCAAGTTTTACAACGTTGTCATCATAGGCTCTCGGACCTGCACCTGCTGTACCTTTTTGGTGAGCTGCAACACCTCTGACTTTCATTTGAATAGCATCTGTTTGTGTTACAAGGGGCATGGGGTTTTTCATTATGCCGCCAAATGATACTTGTAACGCTTTTCCGACTTGCTTTGTCGTAATAATCGGTGCATTATTTTCTGCTTTGCTAAAAGATACAGAATCTTTAACAACTTTTGAATTTAAGTATGATTTATTTGTCTGTTCTGATTTTTTTAATTGGTCAAAACGTAAGCTGTTAAAGCTGTTTCCATTAATTTGTGTCATATTTAACCCTTTCAAACACACTTATATAAGACATTACTATCAAACCTCGAAAATGAAATTTTTGCTACAGTTTTTAATATATTTGTTAAATTGTTACAAATGTTTGTATTATAATTTATGTGGAAGTTAAAAACAGGAATCTTTATGAATAAAAAAATGGAAATTGGAATGCCTCGTGCATTGTTATTTTATACATATTATCCCTTTTGGCATGGCTTTTTTACCGGTCTTGGGGTTGATGTGGTTTTATCTGATCATACAACAAAAAAAACTATGTCTGACGGTGCTGCTCTCGTTGTATCGGAAACTTGTTTGCCAATAAAGGTTTATGTTGGACATATTTTGAATTTACTTGAAAAAGGTGTCAAAAATATTTTTGTCCCCTCTATTCAGTCTATTGCACCAAAAATTTATAATTGTTCTAAAATCAGAGGGCTTCCTGATATCATAAGAAATGTTATTAAAGAAGATTTTCAAATTGTTGAACCAACTTATGATAAATCAGAAAAACATCATGGTTTGTACGATTTCTTGAAAGAAGCTGCCTCTTATTTTGGTATAACTGATTTCGATAAAATAAAATCTGCAGCAAGAAATGGTCAAAAAGTTTCTAATAATTTTAGACTTATGGCGGGCATGGGTGTTCCATATCTTAAAGCTCTAAAACTTGCTCTTGATAATAAAGTCGAGTTCCCGACAGAAAAACCAAATTATCTTATAAATGTTGCAGTGATAGCACATGGATACAATCTGTATGATGAACGGGTAAGTATGCGTATTTTTGATAAACTTGCTTCTATGAATGTGGGAACACAGACTGCGGAACAGCTTTCTGAGGAACAAATGGCAGAAGGTATTTCTTCTATCGGTTCAAAACTTTATTGGGCTAATGAACTCGAAATAACAGGTGCTGCCGCTCATTATATACAGAATATTAATACTGACGGTATTATTATTATAAATGCGTTTGGTTGCGGTCCTGATTCTCTTATGGTTGAAAGAATAGCAAGATATGCTAAGGAAAAAAACAAACCTTTCTTAAACCTCTCAATAGATGAACAAACCGGTGAAGCCGGCTTTATTACAAGAATAGAAGCTTTTACCGATATGATTTTTAGAAAGAAAAAAATTCAAAAACAAAAAAGTTCTCAAAATCTTTCTGATGGAAATATTATTTCAAATGAAATTCTATCGGGCATAAAAGATACTCTGTAGTGTTAAAAACACAACGATAATAAACAAAAACACTATTAGTTGTTAATAGTGTTTTTGTTTGTACATTTATTTTGCTAACAAAAAAATACCAACATGTGGTATTTTTTTGTGCTTAAAACTGAATATTTTTTCTACAACACTAATAGTGTTATTAGTTCCAAATAGCGTCTTTGACTGTTTTGTTGTTTTGCGGTTCTGCAGAGAGTGAAACTTCAACAGGTGTGAAAATGAAAACATTTTCACTGATCTTGTGTTGATTACCGTTCAATGCGTGTGTTGCACCGCAAAGGAAGTCAACAAGTCTGCAAGCATTTGCAGCATCAAGAAAATTCAAGTTAACAATGATTGATTTCTTATCTCTTAAATATTTTACGAATTCAACTGATTCACTGTATGAACGAGGTTCGCAAATTATAACTTCTGTGTTATTTTTATTAAATGCCGTATGTGTAACCACTTTTGTACCTATTGCCTTTAAATTACTTTGTTTTACTTCCGGAGCTAATGCTAAATTTCTGTCTGTTTCGAAAGATGTAACTTCTTCAGCAGGAGCTTCTGTATATATTTCTTCACCTTCGCTAAAACCTTTTGTTAATTGATCTACGATTGACTTGAGCGTGTCTTGTACCTTCACTATATGTTCCTCCCATTATATTTTGTTTTCAAATAAAATTCTACCGAGCCTGATTATCGTTGCACCTTCTTCTACCGCTATGCGATAATCGTTGCTCATCCCCATTGATAAATCCTTAAGTTTAACTTCATGCTCAAGTTCTATTATATCTCGTAAATTTCTAATATTACAAAATAATTTTCTAAGATAATTTTCATCTTGAGATAAAGGGGCTATATTCATCAATCCCTCAATTTTGAGGAAAGGAATTTTGAGCAAATGAGCCATATTCGCCTTCAAATCGTCCGGTGAAAAACCAAATTTTGATTCTTCATTTGCATTGTTTACTTGAAGAAGTATTTTTTGTACAATTCCTTTTTTCTCGGCTTCCTTTGAAATCGCTTCTGCTAATTTCACAGAATCTACAGAATGTATAAGTTCAAAAACACCAACGGCATCTTTAACTTTATTTGTCTGTAAATGTCCAATTAAATGGAATTTTGAGTTTTTTTTGACTTCATCGGGAAGCTTGGAAATTTTTTCAAGAGCAATTTGCACTCTGTTTTCTCCAAAATTTCTAAGTCCCGCATTGTAATATTCTACAATCATCGACTCGTCAAAATACTTTGTTACTGCGACTATTTGAGGTTTATAAGGTTCGATTTTTGAGCTTATGATTTTTAGTCTTTCGGTTATAGCATTATCCATAAAATTCTGCCTCCTCAAGGCATGCTCATAAACACTTTTTTATTATAGTAAAATTCCTCAAATCATACAACAAAATGTATACACTACATATTGTTGAATATTTATTTTCTACCTGAAAAGCCATGCTGTCATGGTTTTTCCATGTTTGAAAATCAACTTAATATTTTGTTACAAAATATGTTCTTTCCAATATTTTTGTTCAAATTTAAAAAAATCACTATTTTTTATACAAAATTCACGATTTGTTTTTCAATTTCTTAATTGATTTATCATTTTTGAAAATAATATTATAATGTTTATATGAGTACATTATTAAAAAAATACTTAGAAGATTTTTGTATGTATTTGGAAGTTGAAAGAAATTTTTCTCTTCATACTGTGAGAGCTTATCGTTCCGATGTTTTAACTTTTTTAATATGGTTAAAATCGAAGGATATTTCTGAACTTCTTCATTCGGATATTAAACAGTTTGTTTTATTTATGCAAAAATTTAATTATTCAAAGTCAACTACGGCAAGAAAAATTGCATCTTTGAGAACTTTTTTTAACTTTTTGTATAAAGAAAATATCATTAACGTTAATCCTGTGAAGGGTATTCATTCTCCAAAAAAAAATAAGGTATTGCCAAAATTTTTGACAGAAGAAGAAATGGAAAATATTTTAAACAGTATAAAATGTGATACCCCTCCTCGTTACAGAAACAAGGTAATTCTTGAATTATTATATTGCAGCGGAATGCGTGTATCAGAATTAAGCGGTTTGAATTTTTCCGATTTGAATATTGAAAATAATGAAATCAGAGTTTTCGGTAAAGGTTCAAAAGAAAGAATAGTTTTGATTTCTGATAGAGTAAAGCAATATATAAATATTTATATAAAAACTGTAAGACCGCTCATAAACACTGATGGACCCCAAAAAACAACTGTAAATGATGATTCCCCTTTGTTTATAAATAAAACAGGATATAGATTGCAGCCTCAAAGTATACGAACAGCAATAAAAGAAACGGTTGAGATGTTAAATATTCCCAAAAATGTTACGCCGCACGTTTTTAGGCATAGTTTTGCGACAAAACTGTTAAATCATGGAGCGGATTTAAGGGTGGTACAAGAGCTTTTAGGGCATGCAAGTATAAGCAATACCCAAATATATACTCACGTTACAACGGAACGTCTTAAACAGGCCTATAATGAGTCGCATCCGCTTGCAAAAGAAAAGAGGTAAAAATGTTTGATGTAATAACAATTGGCAGTGCTACAAAAGATGCTTTTATTGAAACTGACAGTGCAAATATTGTTTCTGTTTCAAAGATTGATAAAACCAGTTCTTTTATGGCTTATCCGTACGGTTCGAAAATAGAAATTAATAACTTTTATACATCATTAGGTGGTGGTGCAGTCAATACAGCATGCAATTTTGCAGGGCTTGGAATGAAAACAGCAATAATGGTTAAAATAGGTGAAGATTCAACTGGCAACGATATTAAAAATATGCTTGAAGAAAGAAATATCAGAACTCAATCAATTGTTAAAGAAAAAGGAAAAACAACCGGATTTTCTGTAATATTATTGAGTTTTCAAGGAGATAGAACTGTGCTTGCTCACAGAGGTCCAAATGCAGATATTCGGTTAAAGGATATAGATTTTGATGCAATAAAGAACTCAAGATGGTTATATATTGCACCTTTAAATGGCGAAAGTACAAATGTTCTTGACGAAATAGCAGCTTTTGCGGAAGAAAATAACGTAAATATGGCAATAAACGTTGGAACAAGCAGTATAAAAAGAGGTGAAAAATATTTACAAAAAATTTTACAAACGGCAGAAGTCGTTGTGATGAATGCAGAAGAAGCTTCAATGCTTACCAAAATTCAAATTAGACCAGATTCTAAAACAGAAATTTTTTCAAAAGAGTTAATTCATTCGGATATGATAAAAATGCTTAAGGAATTAAAATCAACAAGGGCTAAAATAATTGTAATTACTGATGGCGGAAATGGTTCATACGCATTTGACGGTAATTATTTTTATAAATGCGATGAATTTCCTGCAAAAGCATTAAGTACTTTGGGTGCAGGAGATGCTTTTGCTTCAACATTTGTTACAATTTTAGATAAAACAGAATGGGATATAGAAAAAGCTCTAAAAGGTGCATCTGTTAATGCGGCTTCAGTAGTGGAAAAATTTAACGCTCAAGATGGGTTGCTGTCTTATGAAGAAATATTAACAAAAATTTGTAACAATCCGGATTTCCAAGTTGTAAAAATTCCTGCAAAAGCATGAAAACAATAGACTTTTGACATGTAAAATTTTGTTAATTTATGTAACAATGAGCGAAATACATGTCATGAGTGCAAGACAAAATGTTTTTATATAACTGTAGGATAATTTTATTGGTGTAGTAAAATGATTTCAGGTTCAGAATTTAAAGCAAAAATTGCAAATACAATAACAAATCTGACGACACAGAAGGTTGAAAAAAGCGGTAGCGGAAACCTTGTGGTTGGTGGTGACGGTGCCGGCAAAATTACGACAGATGTTGATGAATCAGTCATTTTACTTGGTGATGGTGACGATATAGTTTTTGCTGATAGTGATTCAAATTACATTGAAGCAACCGGTGGTAACAATACAGTCACTGTTAACGGTAATAAAAACGAAATCGATCTTTCTAACGGAGATAACAAGGTATCTTCTACAGGAAGATTTAATGATATTTCTGTAAGTGACGGTAATAACATTATCAATTCTACAGGCAGTGATAACAATATATTTGCTGAAAACGGAAATAATAAAATTAATTCGATTGGTGACAGAAATAATATTTCTACAATCAATGGAAATAACAGTATTTTGTCAGGTGGAAACAATAACGTAATTACTACAGATAAAGGTGATAATACAATTGTTTCCGGTGGCAGAAACGGTCGTAAATTTTCAGGTGGTGGCGACAACAACATCATCAATGCCGGACGTGGAAATGACAAAATTTTCTCTACCGGTAACAATAACAAAATCTACGGTGGTGACGGTGACGATCAAATTTCCTCAATCGGTGACGGCAATCTTATTGACGGCGGAAAAGGTAACGATAAAATTGTTTCTGAAGGTGACGGAAATACTATCAATGCAGGAAAGGGAAATAACCAAGTATCTTCAACAGGAGATAAGAACAAAATTTCTGCAGGAAATGGCAATAATTTAATCTTTACGGATGGTGATAACAATTCTGTTTCAGTTGGTGACGGAAATAATCAAATTTCTTCAAAGGGCGATAAAAATAAAATTGCAGCCGGCGACGGAAACAATAAGATTATTTCAGATGGTGACGGAAATACAATTTCGGCTGGTGATGGAAATAATCAGGTTTCTTCAACAGGAAATAAAAATAAAATTGCATTGGGTGACGGAAATAACTTAATAATTTCTGATGGTAATGCAAACGACATTTCCGCAGGTGACGGAAATAACCAAGTATCTTCAAAAGGTGACAGAAATAAAATCACGACAGGAGCCGGAGAAGATAAAATTGTTTCTGAAGGTAACGGAAATACAATTAATGCAGGAAACGGAAACAATCAAGTATCTTCAAAAGGTGATAGAAACAATATTAAAACCGGCAACGGTGATGATTTGATTATTTCAGAAGGAAATAACAACAATATCAATGGTGGAAACGGTAATAATCAAGTATCTTCAAAGGGTGACAGTAACAAAATTACCACAGGTAAAGGCGATGACATAATCAATTCAAGAGGTAATTCAAACGTTATCAACGGAGGTGACGGTGATAATGGTATATTGTCAATCGGTGACAGAAACTCTATTACTACAGGAAATGGCAACGATACTATCTTGGCAATAGGTGATTATGGCAAAATAAAAGGCGGCGATGGAAATAAATCTCTCGTATTCAATGGAGATAACATTAATATTGAATTTGGAGATGGCGGACATTCTATATCGACACTTGATTTTGCAATTATGAACGGAAGATATTCAGAATACGCTGATTACTTGAATGATCAAACAGAAGTAAGAAAATCTTCTGAATTACTTTCATCTGAACTTCAAACAGAAGAAGTAAGTCGTTCAGAAAAAATTGATGTTACAAGAAGTTCTTCTACATCAACCGTAAAAAATGAAATATCAGATATTTTGAAACAGTTACCCGCTGATGAACAAAAAATGGCTGAAACAATTGACTTTAACCAAAAGACAAAAGACGGAAAGCCTATGTATGTAATTGGTCGTGGTTCTAAAGACGGTAAATTGCATATTTACAAATACAGTTCCGGCAATAATTACAAAGCAATTAGTTCAAAAGTAAGCAGGGCTGGTGATTATGTGTTGACGTTAAGAGATGGTGAAACAACGACTACATCAACGACTGTTACAAGCAAAACAACAAAACAAACAACAACAACAACTCTTACTGTAGTAACACAAGATGTTCTTGTTAATAAGTATAAAGATACTGAAGAAACCGTAATCAATGGTAACAAGAATGTTAGCATTAAAACTGGAAACGGCGACAATAACTTCCAATTAAACGTAAAAGAAAACCTTGATATTAAATCAGGAAACGGAAATCAAAATATCAATGTAGTTGGTGAAATATTGGTTGATACAAGAGAAACAGAAAGAACAGAAAAAATTAACCAAGGCGAACAAAAGATTCATACAACAACAACTTCAAAGACGGAAGATGTAGCAACTGAAGTTACAGGTACAGAAACTTCAACAATAACGGTAGCCGGTCCTACATCAAGTACTTCTGACCCATTGGTAATAGACTTCAACAGAGATGGAAAACTTTCTGTAATATCAGGAACAGGTGTTGACATCGATAACAATGGTTACGGAGACGGTGCTGCAACAAATGGCGATAAAATGCTTGCGATGAGCGATATGAACGGAAACGGAAAGATTGACGGTTCAGAAGTATTTGGTAACAATACAGTAAGTCCGTTCACAGGTAAACCGTTGAATGCTAATAACGGCTTTGAGGCATTGAAGTTGATAGCACAAGAGGCAGAGCAATATACTAACGCAAAATGTATTGATGAAGAAGGAAACGTAAATCTTGAAGCACTCAAGAAGGCACTTAATACAGTTGGTGTAAATCTCGGATTTATCTCCGACAACAATGTAACTGAACTTGAAGATTTGGCACACGTTGCTTCTATTAATGTAGACAATTACGTTGAACAAAAAGATGAAGACGGAAATGCTTATAACAAACAAGCCGGTTCCTATACTGATACAGATGGTAATAAGCATCAAGCAGGCGACTTCTGGTTCAAGTTGTTCGGTAAAAAGTAAATCAGTTAAAATCGAAAACTAAAAAGGCGGGTTAAAATCCGTCTTTTTTGTTTTTTATCTTCTTTTTTTTACGATTGGTCTTAAGAATTGTCTGAGTTTGACAAATTTTCGTTTCTCTTTAATTTGACTAACATAAATACCAATAAAAATTAAAGCACAAGCAATCATTTGAATAGAGTTGAAAGATTCTCCGAGGAAGAAGCATCCAAAGAAAATGGATGAAATCGGAAGTAAATATAAGAAAGGAGAAGCCTTACTTGCGGAAAGTGTACAAATTCCGTAGTTATAAAGTGCGTAAGAAACGACTGTTAAAACTCCCAGGTAAATTAAGATGAAGAAACTTTCATTGAGAACAGGAACAAAACTACCACCTTGAATGGCATTTAAAATCATAAAGAATACTCCGCCTAAAATTACTTGAACACCTGCAAGTAAAAATGGAGGATATTTATCCATTAAATATTTTGTTGTGATGATACTTGTGACAGTAAGAATTTCTGCACAAAATTCAAGGGAATTTCCTAATACCGGATTTGGTGCAAGTTCATTTACGTCAGAGCCTATGCTTAATATAACAGAACCGATAATTCCAAGAAAAACACCAATGTACGCTATTTTAGGTAAGTGTTCCTTTAAAATGAATTTTGCAAATAAAATTATTAAAATAGGTTCCATTGAACTTACAACACCAGCTTGTCCGGAGGTTGTAAATCTTAAGGCATGTGTTTCAAAAAGAAAATATAGACAAGGTTCGCATATTGTCATCAGAAAAATAAATTTATAGTCGATTTTATCAATTTTTAAATCTTTGTATACCGTTAAGAAAAAAGGAAGAAATAAAATTGTTGAAATAATCATACGGAGTGAAATCATCTCAACTTCAGAATAGTAATTAAGACACACCTTCATAGCGGTCAATGTGGTGCCGTAGAGAACTGTTGCAATAATTAACGATATATAAGCAAATGTTTCACTTTTGTTTGTATTATTTAGTAAAAAATTTTTCATTTCATAAAAAAAACCGATATAAATTGTCAATAAACTAATAATAAATAAAAATAATATTAAATCAATGAAAAAAGTAAAAATATTTATAAAAATTTTACTTGTAAAGAAATCATTTTTGTTTTAATATAAATTCACAATAGAAATATTTTGTAATAAAGTAAAATATTTAAAAAGAGCATGATTATAAACAGAAGGCATAAAAATGACTGAAAAAGATAATGCAGAAATTCAGGATCAACAAGATTCAAAACAAAGAATTCTCGTAGTAGATGATGAAGCAAGTATCAGAAGAATTTTGGAAACAAGATTGAAGATGATAGGCTTTGATATAATTACAGCCGCAGATGGAGAAGAAGCGATTGCTTCTTTCAACAAAAACAATCCTGATTTAATCGTTTTAGACGTAATGATGCCTAAAATAGACGGTTACGGCGTTGTTAGAGAAGTTAGAAGAACTTCAGATGTTCCGATAATTATATTAACCGCTCTTGGCGATGTATCAGAAAGAATAACAGGTTTGGAACTTGGTGCAGATGACTATGTAATCAAGCCTTTCAGTCCAAAAGAACTTGAAGCAAGAGTTAAGGCTGTATTGAGAAGAACAAATAACAAAGAAGCTGTTATTCCTACTGGTAAAGTTGCGAAAAATGTTATTACGACCGGAAATATTAAAATTGATACAGCGAGAAGACAAGTGTTCCGTAAAAATGAAAGAATTAGACTTACGGGCATGGAATTCAGTTTGTTAGAATTGTTGGTAAATAATTCAGGACAAGCTTACTCAAGAAATGAAATTTTGCAGCATGTTTGGGCATATCCGCCGGATCACAGAATTGATACAAGAGTTGTAGATGTTCATATTTCAAGATTACGTTCGAAGTTGGAAACAGACCCTGCAAATCCTGAGCTTATTTTGACAGCTCGTGGAATTGGTTATATGTTCCAAAGAATTGCGTAAAAGTATTGAATATTTAAAAAGACCGATTACATTTTGTAGTCGGTTTTTTTGTGTGAAAAAATTGCTTTTTTATGAATTGAGATTATTGTTTTAATTTTGCATCCCTGTCGTGTCTGAATTGGTCAGCATAGCTGTAATAAAACAATCCCAAACCGAGATCTTTTGTTCGATGTTCAATAAACGAAATTAAATCCGCAATATTTTGGGGAACGCAATTTTTTCTTGGAATATACCATCTGCCTTCAATATCGATGCAAACTTGTTTTAGTCCTATTTCTACAGATTGTTCAAGCCAACGTTCAATTTCAAAAAGATCATCGTTTACATCCGGAATGATGATATATTTAGAGCGAACGAGAGTTTTATTTTCTGTTTGTGCCGCAGCATAGGTTTTCAATGTTTCTATAACTTTGTCGTAAGCATCAATTTGCTTGATTTTTTTGTATGTTTCACGATTAGATGAGTCAATGGAAACAGTTACATCAAGTCTGCCTGTTGGAATACCTTCAAGTATTGACTTCACCGGTTTTATACCGGAAGTATTTGTGACTATACTCCTTACATTATTGTCGAGAAAAAGATGTGTTATATCATCAAATTCATCAAGGCAAGCAGGTTCTCCACCGCCATAGGCAAGATATCCGTTGAAACGAAGGAGTTTCCTTTCTATCATTTCTTGCAAAATTGGCATCATTTTGTATTCTTGTCGAGTGTTAAAATACTTTTTGAATTCTTCTGTATAACAGTATGAACAATTACAGTTACACTTTGTCCAGTTAGAAATGTAAAAATTCGAAAAATATTCATCTTCGTCCCAATTGCCGTCTACGAGGTTGAAGCAGCCTTCACAATGAGGGTCATAGATACCTTGTTTGTTTTTTTCTCGAATTTCTCTTAATTGGTCACAAAGAGTGTCCCAATCAATTTTTTCACCGTTATAATTTTTTTTGAGCCAAAACGGAGTTCCTACTTTGCCTGTTAAAAAACAACAGACTTGAATACTGTCATAGTAAAAATAAATTCCATGTTCTAAAAGGTGACAACTTTTGTAGTGGCCCATTTTATTCTCCGTATACATTTTCATAATAATTTAAAGGTTTTGTTGTTAAGGCTCCATTTAGTCTGCCTAAAGCTTTTGCTGTATAACCAAGCATATTAATAAAAACGGTTTTTCCTAAAACTATTGAAAAAGGTGTGAATAAGCAGTTTAGTATAAATGACAAAAAAAGTTTTGCAGAATAAATGTACTTAAATGCAGGATTTTTTGTTTGTTTGATTTTGTTTTGTGCTGCTGAATATCCATTGTAAAAACTTCTTTTTAGAATCCAACTTACAGTGATTTTATCATTCCCATTAAGTTCGTAGTTGTAACAATCGTTACACCAAATAATAGTAGCTCCTTTTCTGGAAGCTGTTTCAAAAAATCGTCCGTCTTC
>JBJEGN010000129.1:0-5781 GCA_051875105.1 Candidatus Gastranaerophilaceae bacterium | reverse complement strand
TTTTTTATGTTAAAATTTATTCTGTAGAAAAAATAAGGAAGTTTATATGCAAGAAATTCCATCATACAAAACAGCTTGTGCAATTGCCGGTGTTTTGGACGACAAATTAGGAAAAGATATTACAATTTTGAACATTTCTCAAGTTTCTGTACTTGCTGATTATTTCGTAATCTGCTCTGCCGACACGCCGACTCAAGTTAAAGCTCTTACAGAATATGTTCGTGACAGAATTAAAGAATGGTTTGAAAGAATTCCTATCGGTGAAGAAAATGATTTGAAAAACAGGTGGAATTTACTTGATTACGGTGATGTTATTGTGCATGTCCTTCACAAAGAAGAACGTGAAACTTACGCTATCGAAAAATTCTGGAACCACGCTCTCGTTGTTAAAAAGGAAGAATGGGAAAAAACGGCAGAAGAATTTTCCGAATACAAGGACATCAACCAAGGTTAATTCCGTTTTTAAAAACACAATTTACGACCTGTCTTTCAACAAGATGGGTCTTTTTGCCTTCGAATCTTTGATTCAAAAACTAATTAGTCTTTTTGTTCTCCATAAGTGTCGGTATCGAAATAAAACCAATATAAAGAATCATACCGAAAATTACCAAATTTAATAATCCAGTGAGTTCCATGGCATTACCTCCACATATTCTGTTTGTATTCTTATAATGCCACTTTTTTATTATTTCTAACTGATTTTTTATCGTTTCTACCGATTTTTGAAAATTTTTTCTTTTTTAGTGCCTTTTAAAACTTTATAAGTATAATGTTATTAAAAAGAGGGATTTATGAACAAATTAAATATTCAAAAACTTTTTGCGGACTTATGCTGCTCAAATTGCGGGCATGATTTTGATGAAAACTCTGTTTATATTCTTCGGGAAGAAGAAGGTTTATTCGTCTTGCAAGTCGTTTGTCCGAATTGTCAAAAATCTTTTGGAGTCGCTATTTTGGGAGTTGCATCAATCGCTTTCAAAGAAAAAGATGACGAAAAACTCGCTTTGCAAATTAAAAATTTGCCTGAGCCGATTTCTTCCGACGACGTAATTGATGCTCACAGATTTATCAAAAAACTCGACAAAGATTGGCAAAAATACATTCCCGATAAATTTAAACAGGATAATTAATTTCTATTTCAAAAGTTTATCCAATAGAACAACAAGTTCCGTTGTTTTTTTATCGGCATTGTCTTTATCGCCGTTTTCAATGGCTTGTTTGATACAGTGTGTGAAATGACCTTTCAAAATTTCACCGTTTACCTTTCGCAAAATCGATTGGCTCGCTAAAATCTGCGTGCTTATATCAATGCAATATCGGTCATCTTCAACCATTTTTATCAAACCGTCGATTTGACCTCTTACGGTCTTTAATAACCTCGTGATTTTTTCCTTATCTGCGTGCATTTTTTCTCCAAGTTAAAAAACTTTCCCCTTTTTAGTAAAGGGGAAAGCCGTTATTTTTATTTGTTTTTTCTGTTTTTCTTGTGATTTTTATTTTTGATATTTTGTTTTTTGTCTGTACCGCATTTGCAGTTGTCTTTTGCACAATCGCATTTTTCGCAGTTGCAATCTTGTTTGCAGTTGCATTTGTCTTGACAGCCGCAAGTACAGTCTTTTGTGCAAGTTTTGTCACAATCGCATTTTTTGCAGTTGCAATCTTCCTTGCAGTTGCATTTATCTTGACATCCGCATTTGCAGTCTTTTGTGCAAACTTTTTCGCACTTGCATTTGCAGCCGCAGTCACAAGCTGTTTTACAAGCTGCTGTCGCCGTATTAATCGTGAACAACAATGCTCCTGCTACCAAAAAAAATGTTAGAATTTTCTTCATAATTCTTTCCTTTCTGTTATTAATACTACCCACTGATATATTGTATTTTGATTTTTTATATTTACTTTAACCAATTCTGACACCCCTCGGGGGTCTGGGGCAATAATAAAACTTTTTTATAAATTTGTCAAATCTTTTTTCGCATAAAAAAACAAACCCGATTTTTCGAGTTTGTTATTCTTGGTAAAATTCTATTGTTGATTAGTTCGGGAACCAGCCTACGAACGGAAGGTTTCTGTAAAATCCGATGTAGTCCAAGCCGTATCCGACGAGGAATTTATCGTCGATATCAAAACCGTAAAAATCAGGTTCTACATCAACAACTCTGTTGCATTTTTTGTTCATCAATGTAACAAATTTCAATTTTTTAATGTTGTAGTCGTTGTTGAAAATATCAAGCAATTTTTTTGCCGTATGACCTGTATCACAAATGTCATCAACGATTAAAACGTTTTGGTCATTCAAATTCGGGATTTTTGAATCGATAACGGTTACATCACCTGTTGATTTAAATTCGTTACCATAGCTTGAAACCTTTATAAATTCAAGCTGAATAGGCGTTTTCATCTTTTTGATGAGGTCACAGCAGAAAGGCACTGAACCTTTCAAAACGCTGATTACATACAACGGTTCATCTTGCGGGAATTCTTCGTCAATCAAATCTGCAAGTTCTTGAGTTCTTTTTTCGATTTCTTCTTCTGAAAACAAAACCTGTAATTCCCTTATATCCCTATCGGGCATATTAAGAAAATCAATATCTACCATAATTTATATCTCCGTATTTAATTCTATTTTGTGTGTTGCTATGTCCGTGACTCTGAGTTTTTCACTCATTCCGACTCCTATTACCCAAAGAACTTCCGCTCCTTGACATAAAAGAAGTATTTTATCTCTTTGATAAACAGGAATGTTTTTATTAATGAAATATTTTTTCAATTTCATTTTTCCGCTCATTCCTAACGGTTGAATAATATCACCATCACGTCTTGTTCTCAAGACCAACGGATATTCTGTTTTTGACATATCTGCAAAAATAAATCTCGCCGTCTTTTTCGGATAATATTCAACGTGTTTGTCATACTTGGTAATGATAAGGCTTTCACCCTTTTCAAAAGGATAATCGCCGACTCCTGTTATCAAAACTTCTCTGTAAGATTTTTCGCCGTTTTCTTTTTCATTCAATACATAAGTAAATTTATGAGAAGTGAAAAGCGTTAAATCTGCCGTTAAAGACAAGGTTTTTCCCGTCTTTGAAATATTATTGTCTGCTATAAAGTTCAAAACCTCTTGAACTTTCGTAAAACTCGGTTCGATATCGTACTTCAAAAGCAAATTATAAACGAAATGTCTTCTTATTGCAGAATTTAATCTCAAGAAATTCTGCGTAAGCCATTTGTCGCCTGTGGAAATTTGACCCTCTATATTTTCCATAAGTTCATTGATAATTTTGTTATTGCCGATTGCAATTTCTGCAAGATTTATGAGCGAATTTTCAACATTCGGATTGATTTCTCTTAATCTCGGCATAATGTTATGTCTTATGTTGTTTCTCGCATATCTTGTGTCTTGATTGCTTGAATCGTTATTCGGCATAAATTCGTTTTCAAAACAATATTCTTCAATTTCTTTTCTCGAAAAAGACAACAACGGACGAACAATATTCATATCATTAAATCTGCGGTATTCTCTAATACCTTCAAGCCCATTTAAGCCCGTGCCTTTTGCAATTCTGTATAAAACCGTTTCCGCATTATCGGTTTTGGTATGTGCTGTCAAAAGCACATTCGCCTTATTATAATCATAAGTTCTTTTGAAAAATTCGTATCTTTGCTCTCTTGCAGCTGCTTCGGTTTGCTTAACACCGTCATCTATTCTTTCGGCTCTGAATTTTATATCATATTCTGCACAAAATCTCTGTGCATTTGCTTCTTCATCATCTGATTCTTCGCCTCGCCAAGCATGGTTTAAATGTGCTGCAACTACGTTTATTCCGGTTTCTTCTGAAATTTTTTTTACAATATGTAGTAAACACATTGAATCCCAGCCTCCTGAAAAGCCAACAATTATAGTTGTTTCAGGTGTCAATGCCGTATATTTCAGTAAAATGTTTTTTACAGTATTTATCATTTCATGCTTTTCCGAAAAAATTTAATCGCTCAACTGCTTCTTCTATAATACCTATATTACACCAAAATTCAGAATTTTGCACAAATGGTGCCGTTAAAATTCGTATATATGAACCATATCCTATTCCGGAAATTTTTGCATTTTCTGATTTTACAAGCTCTTTCGTCCTTTCATTACAACCTCCGGACAAAATTATATACGCATTTTCACCTGCTAATTCTTTTGCAAATTTTACGGATTTTAAAGAAGAATTGATATCATTATTTATTCCGCTCATAGCCTTTCCGTCTGCTTGAAAAATTAATTTTTGCGGAAAAATTATTTTCTCTGTTTCTCTTATTATTTCTTTAACTTCCGTCAAATCACGCTTTTCATAAGTCATACAAAGCCCAATCATAATATTAGGAAAAGCATTTTTTATTTTTTTGACTTCTTCCAAAATACTCTTTTTATCAAACCCGTTTACGTGAAGTTCAACCATATCAATCTTATATTCAGATAACTTTTTTAATTCCTCTATGGGATTTTTTATTTCTTTGTAATAATTTATCGCACCGCATTCATTACCAACAGTACATTTTCCGCAGCCGATACATTTTTCTTTTGAAACTTTACAATCGCTTATTGCACCGTATGGACATAATTTTTCACACTTTCCGCAACAATTGCATTTTTCCTCGTTAATATCTGCCTTCGTGCCATGAACATCTTCTCCAAACGAAAAACTTACGCAATATAAATAATCATTGGGATTTAGCCCTTGTGACAAAATTCCTCTTTTTATTGCATCAAAAACTTTTTTATCCGGAGTTAAATCAAAAATATCCGCCTTTGCAAGGGAGCAAATTGCTCCTAATGCCGTTATTTGCTCAACAAAAGTATTTCCCAAACCCATAATGACTTTGGTTAAATTACCTTTTTCAAAACGTTCTTTAAGAGTTTCCATTTGCATCTATTTGCTTTTGAATTTTATCCATTGTTGAAAAAATATCTTCAAAACTTGCATCATATAAGTCAAAGTTTACATCATATTTCATATGGCAGCCAAATTTACGAAGTTCTTCCGCAACTTGCTCACTCATCGCCCCACCGTTTTCCAAAAGTTTCTTCGCAATTGCTTTTTGTCCGTTCAAAACAGTAATGTCCAACGCTGTCAAGCCGTCGTTTGTTCGGTTATTTATATCCGCTCCGCCTGCAAGCAAAATTTCAATCATTTTGATATCATCGTTGAATACTGCATAGTGGATTGGTGCAAGTCCCTCTTCCGTCAAAACATCTAAATCTGCTGTATTTTCTATTGTTTTTTCAACTTCTTCGTAATTTCCGTCATTAACAGCTTTGCAAAAACCGTTCAAGACGACTTCATCTTCCGTTGTTGTTGCGGTTTCAGTTTTTGTTTCAATTTTAACGGTTTCTTCCGGTTTTGAAATGTTTTTTTCTTCCGTCTTTTGAAGGTTTGCTTTCGTTTCACCACCTGCATTACAAATAAGTGCTACCGTCGTTTCATTGTGCGATTCAATTGCCCTGTCAAGTGCCGTATAACCCTCGTTATCAGACAAATTAATATTGATATCAGCTTTTACAAAAAGTTCTACAGCTTCTGTGTCTTGCTTTACAATTGCTTCTGAAAGCCCGTCGTTTGTAAATTCATAACCACGCATTCTTAAATCGCATTTAAAGCCCTCTGTTTGCTCTTGCGATATTTCTGCCATATCTTCTGCAAAAACAGGTACCGTAGTTGTTGTCAGCAATAATAAAAATATTATTCCTCTCTTCAAAACCTTGCACTTTCACTTACAAATCTACACTCTTAGTATAGGTTT
>JBJEGN010000128.1:0-5799 GCA_051875105.1 Candidatus Gastranaerophilaceae bacterium | reverse complement strand
TTTGTTTGAAATGGCTCAAAAAGCGAAAGAAGGCGGTTTTGATGAGTTGGCAATACTTGGTATTGGAGGCTCAAGACACACTACTGAGTCAATGATGACTTTACTTGGAATTAAAAATGTTCATTTCTTTTCATCTGTTGACCCTGTAAGTTTTAATAGATTTATTGAACCGTTAAATCTCGCAAGAACAAAGTTTATGGTTGTTTCTAAATCAGGGGGAACAATGGAAACTACAACTGCTTACAATAAAGTTGATGAAATTCTTCGTCATACTTTTAAAACAGACAATGTTGCAGATAGATTTGTTGCTATGACTGATGTTTCACCAGAAAAAAGTAAACTCAGAAAAATCGTTGATGAAGGTAAAATTTCACTTTCAGGATTTGTTCATGACGATGTTGGCGGTCGTTTTTCGATATTTGATGATGCAACTATTTTTGCACTCGCATTTGCCGGTGTTGCAAAAGAAGATGTTAAAAAGATGTTAGAAGCTTCATTGGCTGCTCAAGATGCTTTCTTGGCTGAAAATGTTTCCGATAACCTTGCTTTGCAACTTGCGACATTTAATGTTAATGCTTACAAAAATGGTAAAAGAAAACATTTCGTTGAATATTTTTCAGATGCATTTATGGGAACGACTCTTTGGGAAAAACAGCTTAAAAATGAAAGTTTAAAAGCAAGAATTTCAACAGACACTAACGTTGGACCCGGATATCTTCATTACAATGCAGAAGCTGATTTGGACGAAGAAAATACAGATTCTTTCTTCACTTTTGTAAATTATGAAAATGATGATAAAGTTACAAATGCAATCCTTGAAGGCGTTGTTGCTGCATATTCTGCTCAACATCCTGTTTCAAGAATTATTCTTGACGATTTGACTTTGGAAAGTATTGCTCAATTTGTTGAGTTAAAACATTTTGAAACAATTTACACCGGTAATATTTTAAGACGTGAACTCGGTTTGTTGACTCCTTGGGAAACTGCTATGCCGGAAGTTCTTCAACCTAACGTAGAAAAATATAAGTCAGAAGTTAGAAAAGCTATGGCTAAATAGTTTCTTCAAAATACTTGAAAGACGGGCATGGATATGTCCGTCTTTTTGTGTGGATAAATTGTTAAATCTTTTTTAAGATAAAGATTTTGTGGTTGTTATTTCCAAAATATTTAATTTGTGAGTAATTTTGAGTTATATATTTAGTTATTTCATTTTGCTCTTCATAAAGAAAATGTTTTCCAAATGTTGAAAGGTTAAATCCTTTAGCTATGATTATGTAATCATTATTTGAATTTTGCAGTAAAGAAAGAGCATTTTCTTCTCCTAAGCCTTCATAATAAAGCCTGTCGAGCATATGTAATTTTAAATCACATTTTCTGTCTGTCATAAAGTTAATAATTTGTCCTTCCGGTAAAACCAATATTTTATCAGTTTTTTGTGTATTGTTTCCTATGTATTTTATTGTGCTATTTATTATTTCAGCTTGGTCTTTTGGTAGCAAAATACTGCCTTTACTTGATGAAATCGGAGTATTGCATGTTGTAGCTGATACGAAATTCATAGAAATGAAAAATGCTAAATAAATTGAAATAGTAAAATAATAAATAGTGTTTTGTTCTTCTTTTGTTATTTTTAATGAATTAAATTTATTTGTTAGTATGTACAGTGCAATTATTATCAAAGGTAGAGAATATACCCCATGTAAGCTCATTTTCATCATAAAAAAGCATCTTATACTCAAAGCTAACGAAGATAAAATAATTAATAATTCTGCTCTGTCTGAATTTATTTCTTTGAATTTTATAGCATACAAAACCAATATGACAATAGGTAGTAGAATTGTGTGGCTATAGATTGAAGATGCAGCAAAAATAATCCCAAAAGTGACAATGCCCATTATTACCAAAATTAATTTGTTTCTGAATTTTTTATACATTTTGAAGGTTATATATGTCAGAATAAAAATTAACAAAATGCCAATAAATCCACTTATGTAAGATTGAATATTTGAAAAACTTAAAACACTACCCATAGAAATGTAATAGCTTTGCATTCCTTCTGTATTAGAAAACTGTGAGAAAAATTTTATGTAGTTTGTATAATCATTGATAGTCACTCCCTGAATTATTGGAAGCATAAATGTAATTATAGGTATTGATGTAGACGTTAAAATTAATTTGATTTTATCTTTAATTTGAAAATTCTCGTCTGTAATAATAAAAACGTAAGAAATTAATAAAAATGGTAAAAATTCAAGTTTTAATGCAAATGCAAATCCCGCAAAAAATTCTGCTAAATATGCAAATTTGAAAATATTATTCTTGAGATATTTTACAAGACAAAATATAGCAATTACACTTGCTGAAACACCATAAACCATAGAAAATGAATAAGGAAGTAAATATTTAAAGATTGTACAGCTGCTGATACAGCCGAAAACAACTAATAGTGTTATCAAAAAAGATAAATTTTTATTTATAAATTCTTTTGTTAAAAGAAAATAAAAAATGGCAAAAATCGAACTGCATAGTGTTGAGGCAATCATTAATGCATTAATTGAAGAACCAAATACGAATAAAAATATCGCATTGATATAGTATGCTAATGGAGAGTATAAAAATAAAATATCTTTAAACGGAACAAATCCTTCTAAAATTCCTTGTGCCAAAACGAATTCTCTGCCTCTGTCTGAAAATATTTGAAAGGATTCCGTACCCCAAAATAAATTGCATAAAACAATTATCAAAGTTATTAAAAATATTTCTAATAAATTATGATTTTTAATTTTCTTTATAAAATTTTCCATAATTATTTTACCTTTTACAAAAGCGGAAATTTTGTATATACAAAATTTCCGCTTAACATTTTTTTACTATTAATTTAATTTGTTTTTGATTTCATCTTTTATCTTTAAAAGTATTTCGTCAAGATTTGTTGCATCTTTTCCGCCACCTTGTGCAAAGTTTGGTTTTCCTCCGCCTCTACCACCGGTTGCTTCAGCAATTTCCTTAACTATATTGCCTGCATTTATTCCTGATTTTACAAAATTATCTGAAACTTTTACACAAATCGATATTTGATTATTGTTTTGAATTGATGTGAATACAATAATTGAATTTCCGAGTTTCGAACTTAATTTTTCGATTGCTGGTTTCATAAACATTGTCGGAAGTGCATCTATCTTACTTACAAAGAGTTTTCCGTCTTTTATTTCATCTGCTTTGCTTATAAATGATTGAATTTTAGAAAGTGCTGCTTCTTCTTTCAATTTGTTAACTTCCGCTTGTAAAGTTTTATTTTCCTCTGAAATCTTTTCGATTTTTTCGACAAGTTCAGTGTGTGGAATTTTGAATAAGTGTGCAAGTTTGTCAACTTCATCTGCTTTTTCTGTTAAATATTTAACTGCCGCATCACCGCAAACTGCTTCTATACGTCTTGTTCCTGCTGCAATTGCTGATTCTGATACGATTTTGGTAAGTCTTATTTCACCGGTGGAACCAACGTGTGTACCACCGCACAGTTCTTTTGAAACATTTCCAATTGATACCATTCTGACTTTATCTTCGTACTTTTCTCCGAAAAGTGCCGTTGCTCCTGCTTTTATTGCTTCTTGAACATCCATAACTTTTGTTATTTGTTTTTGGTTTTCTTTAATCCATTTGTTCATGAGGTTTTCAACTTTTGTGATTTCTTCCGGAGTCATAGCTCTTGAGAATGAAAAGTCGAAACGAGTTCTTGTTTCCTCAACCTGTGAGCCTGCTTGTTTTACTTCATCACCTAAAATCTTGACAAGTGCTGCTTGTAATAGGTGAGCATTTGAGTGGTGAATTGTTATGTCTTGACGACGTTCTTTGTCTATTTTTGCGTTAACTGTGTCACCGATAATGGCTTCTCCGTTGATGATTTTAACTCTGTGAACAGATAAATGGTTTACTTTAAAGGTGTTTAAAACAACTGCTTTTAAATTTTCGCTTTCGATTATACCTGTATCTCCGACTTGTCCACCGCATTCTGCATAAAAAGGTGTTTTATCGAGAATTATATCTGTAAAACCTCCTTCAACATCAACTGTTTCAACGATTTTGGCATCATTACATTCTTTTTCTTCGTATCCTATAAAGTTTGTTGCTCCGTATTTGTTTTCTATATTTACGTATACCAAATCATCGGTTAAACTGATTTTTTGAGTTGCTGCTTTTGCTCGTTCCTTTTGTTCTTTCATCGCTGCATTAAAGCCTTCTGTATCAACGTGTATGCCCTTTTCTGCTGCAATTTCAACTGTTAATTCAAGAGGGAAACCAAATGTATCGTATAGTTTAAAAGCATCTTCTCCGTTAATTTCTTCGCCTTTTGACATCAAATCTTCAAGGAGTTTATATCCTCTATCTAAAGTTACTTTGAAACGTTCTTCTTCTTTTTTGATAGTTGATTTGATTTTTTCTGCATTCTTTTCTAAATCGGGATAAGCTCCTTTATAATTTTCTATAACAGTATCAACGATTTTATACAAAAATGGTAATTCTGTTCCAAGAATTTTTCCATGTCTTAAAGCACGACGCAAAATCATTCTGAGAACATAGCTTCTGCCTTCATTTCCGGGGATAACACCATCATTTATCATAAATGTTACGCATCTTGCGTGGTCAGTTATAATTCTGATGGAAACATCCGTTTTCTCGTTATCTTTGTATTTTGCACCAGTTATTTCACAAACTTTGTTGACTATCGGCATCAGTAAATCCGTATCAAATGTCGAACGCTTCCCTTGAACGACCATAGCTATTCTTTCAAGTCCCATACCTGTATCAACGTTCTTTTTTTCAAGAGGAGATTGATTGCCTTCTTCATCTTGGAAAAGTTCTGTAAATACCAGGTTCCAAATTTCGACCCATCTGTCACATTCGCAAGTAGCTATACCGCAATCGTCTGAACATTTGAGGTCTTCGCCTAAGTCGTAGTGAATTTCAGAGCAAGGACCGCAAGAACCGGTTGCTCCCGGGGGTCCCCAGAAATTATCTTTTTTGCCTTTTCTTATTACTCGCTCAGGTGCTACTCCTACATCTTCCGTCCAAATTTTGAAAGATTCGTCATCATTTTCATAAATTGTTATCCAAAGGCGTGCAGGGTCTAAATGTAAGTAGTTTGTTACAAAATCCCAACTCCAAGGTATTATTTCTTTTTTATAGTAATCTCCGAATGCGAAGTTTCCTAACATTTCAAAAAACGTATGGTGTCGTGGTGTTCTGCCTACATTTTCGATGTCAGAATCTTTTCCTCCCGCTCTGGCACATTTTTGGCAACTTGTTGCTCTTGGCGGATTGAAGGGCGGTTTTTCCAAACCCAAATAATATGGTACAAATTGAAGCATACCTGCTGTTGTTAATAATACAGTCGGGTTGTTTGGTATTAGTGATGAACTTTCTACTACTGTATGCTGATGTTTGTCTTTAAAAAAGTTTATAAAAGCTTCTCTTATTTGATTTCCTGTTAATACTTCCATTTCGGATTCCTCTTTAATTCTTTATATAACAATTATACGACAAACACCGATTGTAATACTATTTTCTGAAAGCATGCTTTGTTTTTTTATGTAAAATTTGTTGAAATCCTTATAGTGGCTAAGTTTTAAAACTGTAAAAAAAATAGTGGAAATTAAAAATTTTATTGATATAATGATTTTGCAAGTTGATATTTTCTTTTTTAGATAAGTATCATTTTGAAATCGGGACGTAGCGCAGCTTGGTAGCGCACTACCTTGGGGTGGTAGGGGTCGCAGGTTCAAATCCTGTCGTTCCGATTTT
>JBJEGN010000127.1:0-25089 GCA_051875105.1 Candidatus Gastranaerophilaceae bacterium | reverse complement strand
AGCACGGGTGCTATTTTAGTCGGTTTTGCAATACTAATGTTCGGAATGGAGTTAATGACCAATGCTATGAGTCCATTAGCTGATATGCCGGAATTTGCAGGAATATTAACAGCATTTACAAATCCGTTATTAGGTGTAGTTGTAGGTGCTTTGTTTACAGGAATTATCCAAAGTTCCGCAGCTTCAGTCGGTATTTTGCAAGCATTATCCTTAACGGGAAGTGTTTCATACGGAATGGCTGTTCCGATTATTATGGGACAAAACATTGGAACTTGTGTAACAGCTTTGATTTCGAGTGTTGGAGTTTCTACGAATGCAAAGAGAGTTGCGGTTGTTCATATATCATTTAACCTTTTAGGTGTGGCAGTTTGTTTGCCATTGTTTTACATTGGCAATTATTTATTACATGCAAATTTGATAGACAAAGTTATAAATCCTGTCGGAATAGCTTTTGCTCATACGGTTTTCAATGTTTTGACGACTGTTATTCTTATTCCTTTTGCAAAACAGCTTGAAGCCATTGCAAATAAAGTTATAAAAGACAAACAACAAGACAAAAAAGAAAAGAAATCTGATGTGTTTATTGATGAAAGAATTTTACTTTCACCGACGTTTGCTGTTTCGGAATGTTCACATCATGCAACGTCTATGGCTGATTTAACGGAAGATATTTTCTTTGAATCAATAAATTTACTTAAAAATTACAGTGCAACAAAAGCTCAAAATATATTTAATTCAGAAACGAAATTAGATAATTATGAAGATAAACTCGGAACATTTTTGGTAAAGCTTTCAGGAAAAGAACTTTCAGAACAAGATAATAATGAAGTTTCCAAACTGCTTCATACAATCGGAGATTTTGAAAGGATTGGCGATCACGCAGTCAGTATTGCTTATGTAGCAAAAGAAATGCACGAAAAGAATGTTCGTTTTTCAGAAGATGCAAAAAAAGAGTTAAATGTACTTGGAAATGCAATTCATGAAATTATGGAAATCACCATTGAGTCATTTGAAACCGGCGGTGTAGCTCTTGCGACAAAAGTTGAACCGTTGGAACAGGTCATAGACGGAATTGTTCTTGAAATCAAAAACAGACATATAAAAAGATTACAAGAAGGGACTTGCACAATTGAACTCGGATTTATGCTTTCAGACATATTAAATTGTTATCAAAGAGTATCGGATCATTGTTCAAATATTGCCGCTTGTGTAATTCAAATCCAATCGTCCCAACTCGACATGCACAAATATTTGAACGATATCAAAACAGGCGAAGATGAAAACTTTACAAAAGAATTTGAAAGATACTCAGAAAAATATTCGCTCAATTTTGCAACAAATGTTAATTAATAAAACATTTTTCAAAAACATGCTAAAATCTTAAAAACAGATAAATAATGAGGGAACAAATGGGAAAAGTTGCTTTAATAACAGGTATAACAGGTCAAGACGGTTCATATTTAGCAGAACTTTTGCTTGAAAAAGGATACGAAGTTCATGGAATGAAACGTCGTTCATCATCATTTAATACACAGAGGATAGACCATATTTACCAAGACATTCACAACACTAAATCAAAATTCAAACTTCATTATGGAGATTTAACAGACAGTTCAAATTTAATAAGATTAATACAAGAAATAAAACCTGATGAAATTTACAATTTAGCAGCACAATCTCATGTAAAAGTTTCCTTTGATTCACCGGAATACACAGCAAACGCAGATGGAATAGGAACATTAAGGCTTTTAGATGCAATAAGAATTTTGGGATTAGAGAAGAAGACCAAATTTTATCAAGCCTCAACAAGTGAACTATTTGGACTTGTACAGGAAACCCCGCAAAAAGAAACAACGCCATTTTACCCACGTTCACCGTATGCTTGTGCGAAGCTTTATGCTTACTGGATTTGCGTAAACTATCGAGAAGGCTATAATATTTTTGCATGCAACGGAATTTTGTTTAATCACGAAAGTCCACGCAGAGGCGAAACGTTTGTAACAAGGAAAATTACTCGTGCAGCTTGCAGAATAAAAGAGGGACTTGATGAAAAGCTTTACCTTGGAAACTTAAGTTCTAAAAGAGATTGGGGACATGCAAAAGACTATGTCGAAGGCATGTGGAGAATTTTGCAGCAAGATGAACCAAAAGATTACGTTTTAGCAACAGGCGTAACAACAACTATTCGTGATTTTTGCAAAATGGCATTCAAAGAAGTTGGAATGGACATTGAATTTCAAGGCGAAGGTGTTGATGAAAAAGGCATAAACAAGGCTACCGGAAAAGTAATTATTGAAGTTGATCCAAGATATTTCAGACCTACAGAAGTTGACTTACTTCTCGGAGATTCTTCAAAAGCACGTAAGGAACTTGGCTGGGAACCAAAATATGACTTAAAAATGCTCGTAAAAGAAATGATAGAAAACGACAGGGAAGAAGCTAAAAAGGCAAAATTTTTACTTTCAGAAGGATATGAAGTAACGGAATCACACGAGGCGTAAAATGTTAGACAGAAAAGCAAAAGTATATATAGCAGGACACAACGGATTAGTAGGCTCTGCCTTATTAAGACGTTTTCAAAAAGAAGGATTTACAAATATTGTGACTCGTTCTTCAAAAGAGTTGAATTTGATTAATCAAGCAGCTGTTGAAAAATTTTTCGAAGAAGAAAAACCTGATTATGTACTTTTAGCAGCAGCAAAAGTCGGTGGCATTATGGCAAATTCAACCTATCCGGCAGATTTTATCTATCAAAATTTGATGATATCAACAAATGTCATTCACGCAGCATACAAATTTGGAACGAAAAAGTTGTTAAATTTAGGTTCAAGCTGCATTTATCCGAGAATAGTTCCGGACAAAATGGCAGAAGATTGTCTTTTATCCGCCCCTCTTGAAAAAACAAATGAAGCTTATGCACTTGCTAAAATTGCAGCAATAAAACTTTGTTATTACTACAATAAACAATATGGAACAAATTTCATTTCACTAATGCCGACAAATCAATACGGAATTGGTGATAACTTCAATATGGAAACAGCACATCTTTTACCAATGATTATGAGAAGATTTCATCTTGCTAAATTACTTGCAAACAGCGATTTTGATGCAATAAAAAAAGATTTAAAACGTTATAAACTCGGAAACGGACTTGATGACAGTTTTGATTACAATAACAATACAGAAATAGAAGAAGTATTAAATAAATTAGGTGCTTATAAAGACCATGTTGTTCTTTGGGGTGATGGTTCGGTATATAGAGAAATGATGTCATCAGATGATTTAGCGGATGCTTCGTTCTATTTGATGGATAACAAAGAAGCTGATGAAATCGGAGAACTTGTAAACGTAACCGACGGAACAGATATTCAACTTAAAGAGTTATTTGATATAGTAAAAGATATTGTAGGATTTAAAGGAAAAATAACATACGACAAAACAAAACCAAACGGAACTCCGAGAAAATTAATGGATGCAACAAAAATAAAATTACTCGGTTGGAGTCCTAAAATTGATTTAAGACAAGGCATAAAAGACACTTACGACTGGTATTGCTCATTATGACAGAAAAAGTTGCGGTAGTTATACCAATATATTCCAAATATCCGACAAAAGATGAAAAATCATCTTTAATACAGTGCAAAAAAATTCTTGGAGAACATCCAACGATTGTAGTTTGTCCCCAAAGTCTTGATGTGTCGGAATATAAGTTTTTAACTAATCGATTTGAACGATTTGAAGATAAAAATTTTAAAAGTGTAAAATCGTATAGCCGTTTATGTTTAGACGTTAATTTTTATAAGCGTTTTGAGGATTTTGAATATATTTTGATTTACCAACCGGATGGTTGGGTATTTAAAGACGAACTTAAAAAATGGTGTAAACAAGGTTATGACTACATTGGTGCACCTTGGTTTGAAGGTTTTGAAAAAGCTGATGAAAAATCAAAAATGCTCAAAGAAGTCGGTAACGGCGGAATGTCACTTCGCAACGTAAAAAAACATATTAAATTATTTGAAAAGCCTTTTTTTATCCAGTCATATTCAGCAATTGCAGAAGAAAACAGAAAGCACAAAATAATTTCAAATCTATTGAACATACCTGTGAATATCTGCAAATATCTCTCACAATATATAATTCCATCAAGATACGGAACGAAATTGAACGAAGATTTTTATATTGCAAAATATGCAAAAAAGATTGTTCCTGACTTTAATTTTCCAACGGCAGAAACGGCATCGAAATTTGCTTTTGAAAATCAGCCTCAAAGACTTTATGAGATGAATGGCAATAATTTACCGTTTTTATGTCATGCTTTTAAAAAATATGATTATGAATTTTGGAAGAACTTTATAAAACTAAATGAAGAGCCGACATTAGGATAAAATCACAAAGAAGAAAATTAAAATATAAAAACAAAAACATTTTAAAATTCTGTTAAATATTGTGATATAATTGGCAAAAAAGGATTTTTAAATGAAAATATCAGTCATAACAGTTTGCTATAATTCGGAAGAAGTTATCGAAAAAACAATTCAAAGTGTAGTTAACCAAACATTTGAAGACTTTGAATACATTATAATTGACGGAGCATCGACTGATAAGACGCTTGAAATCGTAAATAAATATCAGGATAAAATTGCAAAAATAGTTTCTGAAAAAGACAAAGGAATATACGATGCGATGAATAAAGGTATTGCAAATGCTTCAGGCGATTATATAATATTTTTAAATGCAGATGACGTATTTTTGCATGAAAATGTCTTAAAGTTTGCCGCAAACAAAATGACAGAAGGAAAGGCATTGTATTACGGAGATTTAATATTCCTTGAAAAATCAACAGGAAAATTAAATAATCGCAGGCAGAACAATGTAAATTACATTTATTTATGCGGTGGAATGCTGTTTCACCCAACAATTTTTGCTTCAAAAAAATTATTTGAAAAAATTGGTGTTTTCGACACAAAATATCGTATAGTAGCTGATTATGACTGGGTAATAAGAGCATTGGTAAAATTCAAAGCAAGTTGCTCATATCTCGATATGCCGATAACAATATTCGTGAATGGAGAAGGAGCATCTTCTAATCCAAAAAATAAAGATTTTCATAAAAACGAAAGAAAAGAAGTTCAGAAAAAATATTTTTCATCTTTAATGATAACAGTATCAAATTTTTTGTATAAATCAATGAGAAGTTCTCTTTCTTTTCCAATAATTAAAAATATTTTAGAATATAATTTTTCAAGAAACAGAAAAGATATTTAAGAGAACTCCCCATTTTTAATGTTATGAATTCTTATATTTATAAAAATACTATTTTATAAAATAGTATTAGTCAGAATTTTCTTTTTTATAAACAATTGTTCTGTATGGGTAAGGTATTTCAATATTTTCTTTTTTAAATCTGTTCAAAACAAGTTTATTAAACTCTCTTTGAACCGCCCATTGTTCTTTAGGCAAAGTTTTTATAATACATCTGATAGTAACACTTGAATCTCCAAACTCGGTCAAACCTTGAACATCAATATCAGAAAGGATTTTTTTACTAAATTGTTCATTTTTTTTAAGTTCGTTATAAAAAATATCTTTCAAAACGTTCATAACATTATCCGGATTTTCATCATAACCAACCCCGATATCAAAAAGAGCAATCGAATAATCTCTTGTGTAATTGGTAATTATCTCAATCAAACCGTTTCTTATAAAATGCACATTACCGTTAGTGGCACGAAGAGTAACCATTTTCATATCAATTTTTTCAACAGTACCTGTTTTCCCGGCAATTTCAACATAATCACCAATTCTAACTTGACCGGAAGTTATAATAATTAACCCTTGAATCAAATCCTCGATAAATCTTTTAGAAGCAAAACCAACTGCTAAACCGGCAACTCCTGCAGTTGCAAGAAACGGTTTTATGTCAATTCCGATTTTGCCTAAAAAAGCTAAAATAAACATTGTAGTTATTGCAAAAAATACAAAATTTTTGATAAATTCGAAAATTGTAGTTATTTGTCTTCTTGCTTCCGTAGAGGTAGCTTTTTTATCAACTCTCGCATGGATTTTTGAAATAATCAAATCTGCAGCCTTCAAAAAAATCATCAAGAAGATTACTCGGACACAAAAACTAAACCAAATTGAAGTTACAATCGCTCTAAAAATTTCCGCTAACAAATAATATTTATCATAAAAGTCAAACATAAAACTCCTTTTTTTTAAATTAACTTGTTACTATCTTAACAGAATAATAACATTATTCATATTTATGATAAACTGTTTTTATAAGAGGTACAATACATGATTGGTTTATTATTAAAGTTATTAGGTGATCCTAACGAAAAGAAAATAAAAAAGTTTATGCCAACAGTTGATTTTATAAATTCACTTGAACCTGAAATGGCAAAACTTACAGATGAAGAACTCAAAGCAAAAACGCAAGAATTCAAAGAACAATTAGCAAAAAGACATACGTCTTCTGACCCAAAAGAAGATAAGAAATTAGAAAAACAAGCATTAGACAAAATTTTACCGTATGCATTTGCAGTTGTAAGAGAAGCCGGAAAAAGAATTTTAAATATGAGACATTTTGATGTCCAGTTAATCGGCGGAATGTTTTTACACGAAGGTCATATTGCCGAGATGAGAACAGGTGAAGGTAAAACATTGGTTGCAACCCTTCCTGCATATTTGAATGCACTTACCGGTAAAGGTGTGCACATTGTAACAGTTAACGACTATCTTGCAAAACGTGACAGCGACTGGATGGGGAAAATTTATAAGTTTTTAGGTTTAACAGTCGGGGTCGTTCTTGCAGACAGAAGCATGTATGATGATTTTGAAGTAAAAAAACAAGCTTATGCTTGTGATATTACTTACGGAACTAATAACGAATTCGGTTTCGATTTTCTTCGTGATAATATGGCAGGAAGTGAAGAACAACAAGTACAAAGACCTTTCAATTATGCAATAATCGATGAGGTTGACAGTATTTTGATTGACGAAGCAAGAACCCCGTTAATTATAAGCGGCAGACTTGATAAATCAGCAGAATTGTATAGAACAATGGCTAAAATTGCACCGCAACTTGAAGCTGTTAAAGATTATGAAATAGATGAAAAAAATAAAAATATTATCTTAACGGAAGATGGTATCGACAAAGCTCAAGAACTTTTGAACATAAAAGATTTGTTTGATGTTTCAACACAATATGCACATCATCTGCTTCAAGCCTTAAAAGCGAAAGAATTGTACAAAATCGACATAGACTACGTTATAAAAAATGGCGAAGTTATGATTGTAGATGAGTTTACCGGACGATTGATGGATGGTCGTCGTTGGTCAGACGGACTTCACCAAGCGGTTGAAGCTAAGGAAAATCTTAAAATTCAAGATGAAACTCAAACTTTAGCATCCATAACCTTCCAAAATTTATTCAGATTGTACCCAAAATTGGCGGGCATGACAGGTACAGCTTTAACGGAAGAAGCTGAATTCGGTAAAATTTATAATTTGCCTGTAACAGTAATTCCAACAAATAAAACAGATATAAGAATTAACCTTCCTGACGTAATTTACAAAACAGAAGTTAGAAAATATCAGGCTGTTTGCGATGAAATCATAGAAATGAATAAAATAGGAAGACCTGTTCTTGTCGGAACAATCAGTATTGAAAAATCAGAATACATATCAAATTTACTCAAGAAAAAAGGAATAAAGCACAATATTTTGAATGCTAAACACCACGAAAAAGAAGCCTTTATCATAGCACAAGCAGGCAGATTGGGAGCGGTAACAATAGCAACTAACATGGCAGGTCGAGGAACCGACATTCTCTTAGGCGGAAACCCTGAGTACATGGCTTATGAAGAATTAAAAAACAAAAATATTACCTCCGATAATCCTCAGTATGAAACGTTGAAAAATGAAGCCATTAAAAAGGCAAAAAGTATTACAGATGAGGAACATAAAAAAGTTGTAGAGCTTGGCGGCTTACACGTTATCGGAACAGAACGCCATGAATCAAGACGTATTGATAACCAACTCAGAGGACGTGCTGCTCGTCAGGGTGACCCCGGTTCAACAAGGTTCTTCCTTTCTCTCGAAGATAATTTGATGAGAATTTTTGGCGGAGAACAAGTTATCAAAATCATGAACATGATTAATGCTGATGATGATATGGCTATCGAATCCCCTCTTATCACAAGGCAAATTCAATCTTCGCAAAAGAAAGTCGAAACGTATCACTTTGATATAAGAAAACACGTTCTTGAATATGATGATGTAATGAATATGCAGAGAGAAAAATTTTATGCTCAAAGAAATCGTGTTCTCAAAGGTGAAAACCTTTATGATGACATTATTTATATGATAGAATGTGAACTCGACAGACTTCTTAAAAGCTATATTGCTCCGGGCATGGATCCGTCGGAATATGATAAAGAAGATATAAAAACACTTATCAGAGAGTTAATTTCTTTAGCACCCCAGCTTTCAGAAGAAGTTTCGGTCCAAGATGTTATGGGTTTAAGATTTGAAAATGTTTATGAAAAATTCAGAGATAAACTCGTTGATGCATATAAAAAGCATGAACTTCAAATTATAACCTTTTACAACGACATAATATCGAAATACGAGAGTGATTTTGTACCTCAGGTACCGTTTGAAAGCGATAACGTAATGCGTTCAATGGAAAGAGATATTCTTTTAAGAGTAATTGATGCAAAATGGATTGATCACTTACATAACATCGATATGTTACGAGATGGAATAGGATTAAGAGCGTACGGACAAAAAGATCCATTGATAGAATACAAAAAAGAAGCTTATGACTTGTTCAATAAAATGATGTACGAAATCCAAAGCGATACGGTAAGGCACATATTCCGCTCAAAATTCGGCATTCAAATAGTCAATCCGGCAGAAGATGAAGTTTTGACAAAAAGTACTGATGAAATAACAGAAAATCCTGTCGAGATTGAAGATGTAATAGATGCAGATAATTTTTGTCCTTGCGGAAGCGGTAAAAAATACAAAAATTGTTGCGGAAGAAAAAATAGGAAAAAATAATGTTTATACTTTATGAAATACTGTTTATAGCAGCTGTGATTGTTTTATCACCAATAATATTAATAGCATTGATATTAACACCAAAATTCAGAGCTGGTTTTTTGACAAAATGCGGATTATACAAATCAGATTTCAAAGGACAAAATACAACAGTATTTCATGCTGTTTCAGTAGGGGAAACAAATGCGATAGCAGATACAGTTAAGACCTATAAACAAAAATTTCCTGAAACAAAAGTAATTATAACAAACACAACCAAAACCGGACATGAAATTGCATTAAAAATATTTAAGGATATAGCGGATGACATTACATATTTTCCGTTCGATTCATTTTTTGCAGTAAATGCGTTTTTTAATAAATATACACCTAATAAAATTGTTATTGCAGAAACTGAAATATGGCCGGCATTTGTATATGAGGCAAAAAAACGAGGTATAAAAGTTTATATTGCAAACGGAAGAATATCTCCGCACTCTTATGAAGGATATATGAAATTTTCATTTATTTTCAAGCCAGTTCTTGAACTGTATGAAAAAATTCTTATGCAAACAAAGGCAGATGCACAACGTATCAAAGATATCGGAGCTCCGGAAGACAAAGTTGAATTTATGGGTAATTTAAAATTTGATATTACAAGAAACATGTCCTATGAAGAACAATGTGCATTAAGAGCAAGATTTAAGGTACATTATCCGGTGTTTATAGCAGCAAGTACACATGCCGGCGAAGATGAAATTGCATTAGATGCTTATAAAAAAATAAAAGAGCATCATCCGGAAGTTAAAATGCTAATAGCTCCACGACACCCCCAAAGATTTGATGCAGTATATGATTTAATAAAAAAATACAAATTCAAGTGTGGCAGAGTTAGTGAAAATGCTAATTTTGACGAATTTGATGTTATTTTAGGAGATACAATGGGAGAACTTTCAAAATTCTTTTCGTTCTGTACTGCAGCATATATAGGTGGAAGTTTCTTTGGTCCGGGAGGACATAATCCTTTAGAAGCAAACATTTGGAATAAACCGGTAATATCAGGCCCTAATGTCGCAAATTTCAAAGACATATACAAAATCTTGACCGATAAAGGAGCAGCAGTCGTTGCAAAAAATACAGACGAGTTTTTCAAAACACTTGATATCTGGTTCTCCGACATAACAGAACTTGAGAAAGTTTCATCTTTTGCAGGAGAAGTTTTTACAGAAAACAGAGGTGCTGTGAAATATTTGATAAACAGATTATCATAGATTTGTGAATTTTTATAAAATATATTTGAAATCAAAATATGTTCATGATAGTATTTTTCCGAGAATTACTAATTTTCAAGGAGAAAGAAATTGAAAACATACGAATTATTATTGATGATTAAACCAAACATTGATTCAGAAGAAGTACAAACAGTTGTATCAAAAATCGCAGAATCAGTAGAAGGTTTAAAAGGTAAAGTAGCAGACACAGACCTTATGGGTCGCAAGAAACTTGCATACGACATCAAAGGATTCAGAGATGCGTACATGGCAGTTTTAAAAGTTGAATTAGAAGAAAAATCAGTAACAGAATTCAACAGACAATTGAAATTAAATGACAACATTCTCAGAATGATGTTTATGGAACTTTCAAAAGTAAAAGCGTAGGCGGAAATGACGGTTTGCAGAGCAGTATTTTCCGGTACGGTATTCCGAGCACCCGAAAAAAGATTTACTCAAAATAACGTAGCAATAACGACGTTTGTATTACAAGTACAAGATAACGATAATTTGTTAGTTAGAGTAATTTCCATGGGAAAAGCAGCAGAAGAAACAGAACGAGTTCTTGCAAAGGCTGATAAAGTTGTTGTAGAGGGCAGACTTCAAATCGGAGCTGTAAAAGATGAAGACGGTAATGAAAAGAGAGTAATGGAACTTATGTTATCGTCATTTGAAAAAGCAGGTGAATCCGGAGCAACGGATAAACCGAAGAAGATAGCAAAATTCGCCGAAGAAGATTTCTCGGATGATTTAATTGGCGAAGAAGAAATCCCCTTTTAACGGATAGAAAGTAAAGGAATATTTAAAATGGCAAGAGAACAACAAGACAAAAAGAAAAGAAAAAGCTGCAGTTTTTGTGCAGACAAAGTTGAAGTTATCGATTATAAAGATGCTCAAAAACTCAGAAAATACTTAACGGAAGCAGGAAAAATCCTTCCGAGAAGAATAACAGGTAATTGTGCTAAGCACCAAAGATTGCTTGCAAGAGCAGTTAAAAGAGCAAGAGAAGCATCATTACTTCCTTATGTATTTGACTAATCATCAATGATAACTCGAGTTTGAGTAATGAAATTTCTATTCCCGTAGTCGTAAATCGGCTGCGGGATTTGACTTGTATAGGTATTATAATATCTGTTATTTGGGTAGTTAGGATAATTAGAATAGTTAGGATAATTAGAATAGTTTGAATAATTATTATATACAGGAGGAGTAAATCCTGTCATATAACCAGTCGTAAGATTTCTAACAGCATTCATCAAGCGATTTTTCATTCTATAATTTTGCATTTGTTGTTTTTGAGAATTATTCAAAACACGATTTACCATACTTATTCTGTCATTAAGAGTTCCTGATTGAATACTTCCAAACAGTTGTTGCTCAGTCAATGCAACTCTCGTTTCAATTGGCATATTATAGTTATTTTGTCCCAAAACCATAGCTTCAGCACGATTAAGATTTCTAATTTCGTATGGAGCCAAATTTTCATTTGCACATACATTATTTATCGTAAAAACAGCAATAACAAATATTGCCAAACAAACTTTGTTCGTCATAATCATTCCTCTTTTCTTATATTGAAGATAGAGGATTTTTATAAAAAAGACATTACCCGAATAGAATTAGTCAAGGTTCTTCAAAACATACAAAGTTTCATAAATTTTTTTCACTAAAGCTTCACCGTCAGATTTTATGCTGGTTTTGTCATATTTTTGTCCTTCATTTGCATAAGGTAAATATTTTGTATAAATTACACCTTCAGAACGGAGCATAGCAGAACTTCTTGCATTTTCAGCAAGCATAACAATTGCACGATAAGAAGTATAATGTCTTTCAGGACGATTTGCATATTTTCTTTGAATATAATTTGCATGGTCAATATAATTACTTGCAATAGCATTAAACATCTGAACATTTTTATCATCTTCAACGTATGTTTTAAATTTTTCGAGCAAGTCGATGACTGGTTGAATATCTTTTATATATTCAGCTGTCCTGCTTTTTTTGATGATAATATCAACGTACTCCTTATTTTCTCTTGGAACAGGCTCAAGTTTAATGTCTTTTTCAGTCGTCATAACCGGAGAATATTTTACCTTTTTAGATTTAATCTTATAGCCCAAACCATCTTCAAGATTAGGTAAAGCACCCTCATATCCGGCACCGGTCGTCAAAATAACAATTATTAACAAAGAAAAAATCTTTTTCATACATATATTATACATTTTTTATTTTCAAAGTCATATTATTCATATAGTTTATTTAAAAAATTTTTTATAATACAATCTTGTTGAGGTGACAATATGAAAAAACTATTCGCAATATTATTTTTAGCATTAATATTTATAGTAACAGGCTGCACAATAGAACCAAAATCAGAACAACCGCAAGATATTTTGGAACTTGCTCAATCTCGAGGAAAGTTCATTGTCGGTGTAACTTTAGATGCAAAACCATTTGGATTTAAAAATTCAGCAGGTCAACCTGACGGTTTTGACATAGATGTTGCAAAAAGAATTGCAAAAGAGATATTAGGCAGCGAAAAAGCAATAGATTTTGTCGAAATCAACAGCTACGATTCAATTTTATCAGTCGCAACCGGCAAGGTTGATTTTCTTATTGCCGCAACAACAATCACCCCTCAAAGACAAATTTTAGTCAATTTTTCAGAACCGTATTTTACTTCAAATCAAGCAATACTTGTTCCGGAAAACAGTAAAATTGAGAAAGTAAAAGACTTAAATAATAAAAAAGTTATAGTAAAACTCAATTCAACATCAGAAAAAACTCCAAAGAAATATGCACCAACCTCAATTTTAATAGGCTACAAGACTCGAATGGAAGCTTTTCAAGCCTTTAAAAGCGGAAAAGGTGATGCGATAATTTCTGACAATACATTGTTGCATGGTTTTCTTATGGATAATTCCGGCTACAAAATTTTACCGTTTAAATTATCGGTTGAACCTTATGGTATAGCTATGCAAAACACTCCTGAAGCTAAAGATTTGAAATCTAACATTGATGCGGTTATTTCTCGAATGAAAGCAGATGGAACAATCAATAAATTGAAAAACAAATGGAAAGTTTAAAAACTTTTTAATTATATTTTGTATGCGCGTTGGTAATACAACCATAAACCTATAGTTGCAATTACAATATTAGGTAACCAAGCAGCCAAAACAGGTATTAAAACACCTGATTGTCCAAAAGAAATAGAAAAAGCCCTTACCAAATAGTAGAAAAATATAATAAGTATACTAAACAAAAATCCCCTATTATATCTGACTCTCGGTGGTGTTATAGCAAGAGGTACTCCCAATAAAACCAATACGACAGACGTAAGAGGGAATGCTGTTTTATCCCATAAACTTATGGTACTTAAAAGTCTGTCTTTTTCAGAAAGTTTATTTTTAGGATTTTCTTCAGTTCTATCCTTTATCAAAAGTTTAGACAGAGAAAAGAAGTTATTTGTCTGCCCTTTATCCCCTGAAAAAAGTGCATGATTTATTTCCGAACCAAAATCAACAACTGTTTCTTCAAACCAAGACGTACTCAAAGTTTTACCTTGCGGAGAAATTGTATAAACAGAAGCATCTTTAAAAAGCCAGCCTTTTTCTGCTGAACTTCCTGTTTTGGCTTGTATAATTTGAATAGTCGAAGGGTCTGACACATCTAATATAGAAACATCATGAAATTGTTTATCTTCACAATTTTGAACATAAAACATTCTTTTTAATTGAATACCGTTTTGTAGTTCTTTTAATGTAAAATTTTTCTTTCCTTTTGGAATATGTCTTTGGGTAATCGACCACATAGCAAGATATCTCGACTGCTGTGTTGTCATTGGAACAACCGTTTCATTAATTAAAAAAGTAACTAATGTTGCAATTAATGCAAATAAAAATATCGGTTTCGCAATTCTTCCAATGCTGACTCCACATGCCCGCAAAACAGTAATTTCAGAAGCAAGACACATTCTATTCACAGTCATAACAGTTGCAAAAAGGACACTTATAGGAATCGTCATCACCATAACTGTAGGCAAGTTCAATAAAATCAGCATAAATGCTATTTTAACGGGCATTCCGTACGCAGAAATTTGTTTAATCAACGTTATAAATGTATCGGAAGCAAAAATGATTGATGTAAATATTAAGACACCGAATACAAATATCTCGGTGATTTGCCTCAAAATATACTTATCTAATATCGAAAATTCAAACTTCCTCATGTAACCATTTTACTTCAAAAAACATTTTTATAAAAGTTATTCATTAAACTTATCAATTTTTTTAACAAGTTCAGCTAATTCATCATCAATATTCGCAGTATTTGTCATAATTTTCACAATAGAAGTATTTAAAAGTGTAATAATATTTTTCTTTTGTCTGTAATTTTTTATTCCCGATGACAAATTGTTTATCTGCTTAGCACTTATTTTTCTTGCCAAATCCTCTTTTGTTAAATCAGAATTGAAATATTCATTTTTCAAAGCGAATTTATTTGCAGGTAAAACAGATGTAAGTTTTGCAAATTCAAGTTGATTAGCTTCATTAGTCAAGAATAATGCGAATTTCAACGCAGCATCACTGTTTTTAGATTTTTTAGGAATAATTAAATTCATAAGCGAAAAATCATATTTTCCTGTTTTTCCGGTTAATTGCTCAGAAATGATTGTTTCCTCATAAATCAAAGGTGCATTTTCTTTGATAATATTTAAAAAATTTGCACCAGCCTGGAGAAATACAACTTGACCGGACATATACTTTTCAAGAGCTTCTCTGTGACTTTGAGTGATAGATTCTTTTGGTATCAAATTGTTTTGATAAAGATTTTTATATTCTTCAAAAATTTGCTTAGCATTATTTGATTGAAGGTCGGTCATAACATCAAGTTGGTTTTTATTTAAAATTTTCCAGAAGGTATCATTCTCACTGACAGTTGGCATATCAACATAACAGCCTGTTTTAGACTTAATCTTTTCCGCCAATAAATACATATCTCGATAATTTTTTGGAACAGTTTCTATACCGGCTTTCTTCATCAACTCTGAATTTGCATACGTCACAGCTGATGTTAAATAAAAAGGTATTGCAAAAATTTTGCCGTTATATGAAACAGCAGCAAGCGTATCTTCAGGAAAAATATTCATAACTTCTTTAGGAATTTCAAAAAGAGTGTTTTTTCTTGCCGCCATAGCTGAAAAATCAGGAGTAAGATTAATCAAATCAGGCGGGTTATCAGTCAATAATGCAGCGAGAGTCCTTTTTTCTCCCTCTGAATACGGAACATCTACCCACTTTATTCTTATTTCAGGATTTTGCTCCTCAAAATCAGTTATGACTTTATTAATGTATTTATCAAATGTTCCAAGCTGCAAAGTCCAAAAAACAACCTCATTTTCAGATTTTTTATTATTGGGTAACAATAAAAATGCAGCTACTGCAAATAAAATTGAAAAAATTATTATAATTTTATTTTTCATAAATTACTCGAAATACTCCCGAATTTTTATATATATAATATAATATTATTAAAGAAAGAGGTATTTTGTAACAATGGATTTATTTGAAAACTTAAAAGATATGAATAAACAAGTTCCGCTTGCAGAAATATTACGTCCAAAAACTTTAGATGAATACCTCGGTCAGAATGAAGTAATGTCAAAAAATTCTGCTTTATTTGGTTTACTAAACTCCGGCAGATTGTTTTCTGTTCTTTTTTGGGGACCTCCGGGCTGCGGTAAAACAACACTTGCAAGACTTTTAGCGGACAAAGTAAATGCAAACTTTATAGAATTAAGTGCCGTCACATCCGGAGTTAAGGATATTAAAGAAGTTGTCGAAAAATCAAAAGAAAATCTTTTGTACGGAAAAAAGACAATCCTTTTCCTTGATGAAATTCACAGATACTCAAAAACTCAACAAGATGCACTATTGCCACATGTTGAAAATGGTACATTTTATCTGATGGGCTCAACAACTGAAAATCCATCTTTTCAGGTTATTCCTGCTTTACTTTCAAGAGTACGGGTTATGCGTTTATCAGCTCTTGATGACGAAAATATTCAAAGTATTATTGCAAAAGGACTTCACTATCTTAAAGAAAATTATTCAGATGCAAAAATCCAACGAGAAATTCCTGATTTTATCGTAAATTTTGCTCGAGGTGATGCAAGAGCAGCATTAAATCTACTCGAAGATTTGTTTTTTGCCTCAGAAATCAAAGACGGAATAAGAATTTTAACCACTCAAAGATTATCAGAACTTGCACAAACATCTCTAATAAAATACTCTCAAAACGACCATTATGACATGGCCTCTGCATTTCAAAAAAGTTTAAGAGGCTCAGATAAAAATGCTGCAATATATTGGCTCGCTAAAATGCTGACAGCAGGAGAAGATCCAAGATTTATCGCAAGAAGATTAATTGTCTGTGCGGCAGAAGATGTCGGAAATGCAGATTCCAATGCTCTGAATGTTGCAATAAATGCTCACCACGCCGCAGAACTCCTCGGAATGCCGGAAGCTCGAATACCACTTGCTCAAGCTGTTGAATATGTCGCTTCTGCACCAAAATCAAACAGAGCTATTTGTGCCATAGATGCAGCAATTTCCGATATCTTGCATGGGAAAAATTATCCTCCTCCTATACACCTTAGAGATGCTCATTACAAAGATGCTGAAAAATACGGATTTGGAAAAGATTACATCTATACTCACGATTACCCAGATATTAAACAGCAATTCATGCCCGACGAACTAAAAGACAAAAAATATTTTTCTGAATAACAAAAAAGCCTGACCATTGAGTCAGGCTTTTTAATTCTAAATTTTAAGTCGATTTTTATTTTGCTGTTGCATACAAAATAACGTTTACATCAGATTTTGAATAAGGTCCGTGATAACCAATCCAGAATTTATAACCGCAATTCAAACCGTTCAAATACTCTATAATCTCAAACGCATCCGTAGCTTTGTGATGAATTGAAATTGCTAAATTAGGCTTTTGCGTAAACAAGATTGTTTCAGCACCTTTTAAAGCTTCCAATTCTGCACCTTCTACGTCCAATGTGATAAAGTCAATTTTATTAATATTCTCTTTAACAATGAATTTATCAAGAGTAACCAACGTTGCAGGAATATAAGAACTGTCACTTCTTCTCATTACCAAAGAAGCATCAATATCATCTCTGACATACAAATCTTTATAACAATTTTTGTTCCAAAGACCAACTGCGTATGTCTTGATATTTTTAAAACCGCTTTCTTCAATTTCCTTGTTGATTTTATCAATGATTTTTACATTCGGGTCAAAACCAATAATCTCCCCATTTGGACCAACTGTTTCTGCAACCTTGAATGTTAACGATAAATCACTTGAAATACCGCCATTAATCATTACATCGCCTTCTTTTAACGGAACTTGTGGACAATAATTCTCCGGAAATTTATCAACAAGAGTTTCATCCATCGGCGTTCTGTCTGTATTATATTTTACCAAACTATCAAGCACAGCCTTTGAATAATCATCTGTTAACAAACTTTTTGCTGCCTCAATCTTTGGAGCATATTTTTCATCATAAGGTTTCGCATTGAGGAAATGAGAAACAAAAAATCCTACAATCACAATGATAAATAGTATCCATAACCTTTTTGCAATAACTTCATTCATAGTCAATATCTTTCATTATTATTTTATCTTTTCTTTATTTTATACACTTTTCAACCGTTTGTAAAGTCTTTTGTCTTTTTCTTATTACCATTGATTTTTATCAATTTGCTTTTTTAAGTTTTTTTAAGTTCGTATAATTATAAATTTTGAGCAAATTTAACAAAATCGTTGTATAATTTTGTCAGAAAATAATTTATGGACTGGAGATTTTATGAAAAAAGATATCGATTGGGAAAAAATAGGCTTCGGCTACATAAAAACCGACTATCGTTTTGTATCGAATTTTAAAGACGGAAAATGGGATACGGGCATGCTCACAGAAGATGCTACCGTAACAATGAGCGAATGTGCAGGTGTTTTACAATATGCACAAACCTGTTTTGAAGGATTAAAAGCTTATACAACTGTTGACGGAAAAATTGTTTGTTTCCGTCCCGATTTGAATGCAGAAAGAATGGCACAATCTTGCGAAAGACTTGAGATGCCTGCTTTTCCTAAAGAAAAATTCATTGATGCTGTCGTAGAAACAGTTAAAGCTAATGTGGATTATGTTCCGCCATACGGTACCGGGGCAACTTTATACATCAGACCTTACATGTTCGGAAGCAATCCTGTTATTGGTGTAAAACCTGCCGATGAATACCAATTCAGAGTATTTGTAACTCCTGTTGGTGCATATTTCAAGGGCGGTGCAAAAGGTATTACAATCAGAGTTCCCGATTTTGACAGAGCGGCTCCGCTCGGAACCGGTCACGTTAAAGCCGGTTTGAATTACGCTATGAGTTTACATGCCATAGTTGATGCTCACAATCAAGGTTACAGTGAAAACATGTACCTCGATTCGGCAACAAGAACAAATGTTGAAGAAACCGGCGGTGCAAATATTCTCTTCATAACAAAAGATAACAAAGTTGTTACTCCAAAATCAAAAACTATTTTGCCTTCAATAACAAGACGTTCTTTAATGTATGTTGCTCAACATTATCTCGGACTTGAAGTTGAAGAAAGAGTTATTCCCTATGAAGAAATTAAAAACTTCAAAGAATGTGCTTTATGCGGTACAGCAGCTGTTCTTTCTCCTGTTGCAAAAGTTGTAAATCATGGTGAAGAAGTTGTATTCCCTGAAGGTGCAGATGGTTTAGGAAACATTACGAAAAAACTTTATGATACTTTAACAGGTATTCAAATGGGCAGACTTGAAGCTCCGGAAGGCTGGATTAAAGAAATCGTTTAGTCTTTTATTCCATAAAAAATTTAAAAAGCAGGCCGTAAAAAACCTGCTTTTTGTTATTTAAAAGTAATTGAATTTTATTCTGCATCAGAAGCAACTGTTAATTTAACAATACAGTCAGGTTCGTCAACTTCACCATTATATATCGGACTACCTTTTTTTATATTATCTACAAATTCCATACCATCGGTAACTTGTCCCCAAACAGTATACTGACCGTCAAGCCAAGAACAATCTTTAAAACAAATAAAAAATTGACTGTCGCCACTATCAGGATGTTGAACTCTTGCCATTGAAACTGTTCCTCTTTTATGGGGCATATCATTAAATTCCGCCTTAAGTTTGACTCCGCTGCCACCTGTACCGTTACCGTTAGGATCGCCGGTTTGTGCCATAAAATCCTCTATCACTCTGTGAAAAAATAATCCGTCATAAAAACCGTTTCTAACAAGTTCCTTTATCCTTGCAACATGGTTTGGTGCTTTTTCCGGAAACATTTCTATTATTACTCTGCCATCTTTCAAATCAAGATACAAAACGTTTTCTTTATCCATTTTTCCCCCTTTATCATCTTAAAAGAATTATACCATAAAGCTTTCATTTGTTTGTTTTTTATGATAAATTTTTGTACAGAATAATCATGAAGATAAAAAGTATCAATATTTCAAATATTTTATTTTTGACTTTATTAACAATTATAATCTTTTACGGTATAGTTGGTCGTTATCATAATTACTTTTTCCATACAGGTTTTTTCTGTGATGAAGCTTGTCTTGTCAAAAATATAACTGAAAGAAAATGGTTTGAATTATTTCTACCCTTAAATTACGGTCAATGCTGTCCGCCTTTTTTTTTAATTTCCAGTAAAATTATTTACAATTTCTTCGGTTTAAACGAGAGAGCCTTAACCTTTATAAACTTTTCGGCTTCGATACTTTCTATACTTACTTTTTATTTTCTGTCAGCAAAAATTTTCAAAAACAAACTTTCTATACTGTTTTCAATGTTTTTATTTGTTTTCTCGGAAAAAAAAATTTGCGGCTTTTTTCTATATTTCAAACAATACGCTTCAGACGTTTTATTTTCGATAGTTTTAATATTACTATTCTTATATTTAAAGAATAAAAAATTAACAAATTCACATTTGTTTTTACTGTCGCTATTGGCTATTTTTATATCATTTGCTTCATACACAGCAATTTTTATCATATTTGTTTTGATTTTGTATTGGATTATAAAATATCTTGATAAAAAATATTTTTGGCAAAACACAAGGAATTCACTATTTTTTCTTATTCCATATCTTTCAACAATGGTTGTTTTCTTTTACATAAATTGTTTACCAAACATAAACAATGTCTTTTTACAAAGTTTTTGGAGCGGAAATACGCAGACTGAAATTTTTTATCCTCAATCATTTTCTCAGCTAAAAACTTTAATTGTATTCTTTTCCGGAAACGGTTCACACGATGTTTATTTAATACTGTTTTTGTTAGTTTTTTCAATTTATAAATTATTTCAAAAGGACAAATCTCTACTCTACGTATTAGTAATGCCATTTGTTTTAGGGGCTTTTTTAGGATTTTTTCATTTTTATCCGTTTGCTCCGCAAAGAATCAGTTTGTATTTAATTCCATTATTCATTTTGTTGATTTCTTATCCTTTTGAATACTGCAAATTTGACTTATTAAACTTTTCCATAAAACAATATACTCTATCAATAATACTTATTATTGTACTTTTTCAAACTTTAAAAATACCTTCTGTTATAAAACTCGCAAATAAAGATTTATTAGATACAGAAGTATTATATTGGGCTGTTACAAAACAATTCACTGAGGTTTTAGTCAAATCCGATATCACAGATAATGATTACATATTAGGGGATAGTATCAGTTATTGTGTTTTTGATATCTACGACTATAATCACAAATTAAATAAAAATAATATTTTATACGTTTACAACGGATTTCCGCCCAAGGAAATTAAAAAAGGCGATGATATTTACTTTTTCATAAGAAAAATTCCTGATTCTCAATATCAACACGTTGTTGAATGGATTAACAACAAAAATAATTGCAAAATTATCTACCAAATTGACGGTTATTACGGAAAATTTACAAAATGTGAAGTTCTTTGATTTTGAAAAAAGAAATGTTTCTTTCATGATATAATACCCTTGTATTTTAGGAGTTAATAGTGACAAAGAACAAAACAAATATTAAAAATATTGTTTTTCTAACAATTGTATTTCTCATCATCGCTTACGGTTGTATTTTGAGAACTTTCATCTGGTATAATCATACTGATTTTTATTGTGATGAAACTTTCTTAATGATTAACATTCTTAATAAAAACTATCTTGATTTCTTCCTCCCTCTTGATAAATATCAATGTTGTCCTCCGATTTTCCTAATTTTAGGCAAATTAATCTATTCAAATTTTGGTCTTAACGAAAGAGCCATATGCTCAATTAACTTTTCGGCAGGTATTGTTTCTTTATTCCTTTTCCTTTGCTTAGCTTTTAAAATCTTTAAACGTAAACTCTCCATATTTTTTGCAACTCTATTATTCACTTCATCTTTTCCATTACTTTTATATTCTATGTTCTTCAAACAATATGCTTCAGATGTTATGTTTTCAATAATTCTGCTGCTAACCGTTTTGTTTATTAAAGACAAAAAATTATCAAACTTCCAAATGTTTTTCTTATCATTATTCTGCATATTTTGTGTGTTTTGTTCCTATACAGCAGGATTTTTGATATTTTTATATGCTCTATTTTTTATGTTCAAAAGTTTTAAAGAAAAAACTATAAAACAAGATTTTAAATCGTTTTTGATTTTCATTATTCCTTTTGCATCTGTTATGATTTGGTATTTTTTCACCAATTGCTTAGCAACAATAAACAGCGAAAAGCTTCAATACTTTTGGAACAACGAAAGTCCTTATATATTCGCAACATTTTATCCAAATTCCATAGAACAAATTCAGTCTTATTTTTTATTTCCGCTTTTTCCGTTTCGAACAAATGTTCAAACAGATTATAAAAATGCTTATTTTCTTCTTGTCTTCCTTTTCTTTACGGCTTTTTATATTTTGAAAAAGTTTAATCTCTTGTTTTCGCCTTTCATATTTGCTCTAATTTTGGGTGTCTTTCAATTATATCCGTTTGCACCTGAAAGGGTCAGCCTTTATTTGATACCATTTTTCATATTAATTATTTGCTGTAATATCGATTATATTCCGTTCGATAAAATAAAGAATTATTTTTTAAAATATTTTATACAGTTTGTTTTTATAATCTTTTCTCTTATATTTTTAATGGATTCCTTAAAATTTTGCATTAAATCCTTTAAAAATTTTGACTGCTCTGATTTTCATTATTGGCACAACGGAAAAATTTTCACAGAATTATTAAACGGTTCAGACATAAATCAAAATGACTCCATTATTGGCTACGAAAATGAATCTACGGTTTTATACGACAGAAAAAATATAATTAATAAAAACAAACAATACTCGACTTTGTTTTTCTTTGAAAACCAAATTCATTTACAAAATGGTGATAAATTCTTTATTTGGTCGCCGATTAAGGATAAATTATCTGACGAAATTATCAGTTGGTTAAAAGATAATAAATGTGAAATCATTTACGAAATCTTTAGTGACTACGGAACGCTTACAAAATGTGAAATTAAGTCAGTTAAATCTAAGTAAAAAATTGCATTTACTTTATGATATAATTTTCTCTATAAATCCTGTATGTATAGGGAGGCATAATGACAAAACAAAAAATTGATATCAAAAATGTTGTTTTTCTCACCATTCTGTTTCTTATCATAATTTGCGGATGCATTATAAAAACATACATCTGGCTGCTTCATACTGATTTTTACTGTGATGAATCTTACCTGCTTTTAAATATAATGAGCAGAAATTATTTGGGGCTGTTTTCTTCACTTGATCTTCAACAATGCTGCCCACCAATCTTCCTAATCATAGGAAAGTTAGTCTATTCTGTTTTTGGAGTTAATGAAAGAGCTTTATGTTCAATCAGCCTTTCTGCAAGCATTTTATCATTTTTCCTCTTCACCTTTGCTTCTTTTAAAATATTTAAAAATAAATTTTCTATACTTTTTGCATCTTTAATTTTTACTTTTTCGCATTCTTTTTCCATGTACGGAATGTTTTTTAAACAGTATGTTACTGATATTTTATTTTCTCTGATTATATTATTAATTGTTTTATTCATTAAAGACAAAAAATTATCAAACATCCAAATGTTTTTCTTATCATTATTCTGCATATTTTGTGTATTTTGCTCCTATACAGCAGGATTTTTAATATTTTCATATGCTCTATTTTTTATATTCAAAAGTTTTAAAGAAAAAACTATAAAACAAAATTTGAAACCTTTTTTGATATTCATTATTCCCTTTGCTTCTGTTATGGTTTGGTTCTTCTTTGTTAATTGTCTGCAAACAATGAATAACAAATTTCTGCAATTATTCTGGTTTGATTGGGAAGCTCGAAATCAAGCTCTAAGTATTAATATCGACTTTTTTAAGAATTTTATTTGTTTTTTTACAGAAGAGAACGACTATTACTTTTACATTTTCTCTTTTTTAACTGCTTGCTCCTCTTTGTTTTTATGGAAAAAAAACAAGGATTTATTCTATATCCTTTGTTCCCCTTTTGTTTTCGGTTTCATTCTCGGTTTTTTCAAATTATATCCGTTTGTTCCGGAAAGAGTTAATCTATATTTACTACCTTTTTTCGTATTACTTTCGTCTTATTTCTTTGAAATATTCTCATTACCCGGCATAAATAAAAAAAGTTATTGTTTAAAATATTCTTTTGGAATCATTTATATCTGTTTAGTTTTTTATTGTTTAAATATTTCAAAAAATATCTACCTGTCAAATTTATCAAATTTCGATTTTTCAATATTTCACAATTGGGATAATAATAAAATTTTTGTTGATACTTTATCCAAAACAGATATAAAAAATGGAGATTATATCATCGGATATGGTATGCCTGCGGCCTTCGATACCTATGATATTAATGATAAATTCAAAGAAAATATGAGAGTTGAAATATGGGACTTTTTAGAAAAAAGAATAACTCCTAAAAAAGGTGATTATGCTTTCTTTTGGTTTTATGATAATCCTAAAAGAACAATTTGGCATACAAAAAAAATTAACAAATGGATAAAAAATGGAAATTGCAGGATAATATATCAAGTTGATACATTCTACGGAACACTTACAAAATGTGAAATTACTTCAGAATAAAAATAACATTTGCTTTGTGTTATAATTAGTTCCGTAAATTCTGGAGATATGATGACAAAACAAAAAATTGATATCAAAAATGTTGTTTTTCTCACCATTTTGTTTCTAATCATAATCTGTGGCTGTATTTTAAGAATTTACATCTGGTATTATCATACAGATTTCCATTATGACGAAGTATGTTTGATAAACAATATTATAAACAAAAATTACTTCGAACTGTTTGGTCCTTTGGATTATGCTCAATGCAGCCCTCCAATTTTCCTGGTTTTAGGGAAATTAATCTATTCAAATTTTGGAGTTAACGAAAGGGCAATATGCTCAATTAACTTTTCGGCAGGCATTCTATCGCTATTTTTATTCCCCTTTTTAACTTTTAAAATATTCAAGAATAAGGTTCCCATTCTTTTGGCAAATTTACTATTCGCCACGTCCTTCCCTTTATTGATGTGTTCATTGTTCTATAAACAATATGCTTCCGATGTCACATTTTCTATAATTCTGCTGCTAACCGTTTTGTTTATTAAAGACAAAAAATTATCAAACTCCCAAATGTCTTTCTTATCATTAT
>JBJEGN010000126.1:0-5895 GCA_051875105.1 Candidatus Gastranaerophilaceae bacterium | reverse complement strand
CAAATAACGAGCGGAAATCAGCGAGAGAGTTTCTTTGTGCAACGTTTCTTTGCGGACAAAGAAATGTTGCGTTAGTTTGTAATTTTATAAATATTTTTCTGTTGGTTTTAACCCAACCTATATATTTTTTTTAACAAATTGTAAAAAAATGTAAAATTCTCATGAAAAAACCTCAAGGGGGGGGGGCTATCCGATATATAATTTGGTGGGTAGATAGAGAAAGGGTTTAAAAAGGTAAAAATTTATGAAAAACATTTAAATGAACAATGTTAATTTAAACACAAATGTATCAGATGCAAAAAGGACACAAAAAGCTAAACCGCAAGCAGAAGCAAGACCGCAGCTTAAAGAACATTGTTCTTCTAAAGCAGGACAGGCATTAAGGAACGCAGCACTTGGTGTAATGCTTGCTGCAAGTGTAGTTGCCGGCACGAAAGCTGCCACAATTCCTGCTAAAGCAGTTGAGCAAAAAGAAATTATTCCTCAAACATCGTATTCACAAGAAGTTGAAGCTGTTTCCGATACAGAAAATTTAACGAATAAAAAGCCTGTAACTATTGCTTGTACGGCATCTCGTATATGTGAAGGTGATATGACTTCAGGTTTTAGAGATTATAAATATGTAGAAATTAATGATGACGGAACAATTAATTTTTACTCTAAAGATAGAGTCTATGACTCTAAAGATATTTTAAATCTTAATGATGTCTTGAGCTTTAATGATGAGTATCATTATACAAAAGAAATAAAAAATCAATTTGATTTAAAAGGTAATATTTTTAAAAATAAAGATGATGTTTTAAAAACAAATATGACTATCCTATCAGGAACAAAATTTAATGAAATAAGCAATAAATACGGCGATTATGTTGTTATGGACGAAAATTGCGTATTGAGTGTTTATGACAAAGATGATAATAAAGTCGGCTCTGTACAATTTAAAAATTATAATGAAGAAATTAATAAAAAACATGAAGAATCAGGTGATTTGGCCGGTTTGATTATACCAAGCGGTATCATGACCGCACTGACAGCACCGTTCTTTGTTGCTTTTCTTAAAAAAGATAAGAATGAAGAAGGTTAATATAGCTAAGAAAGGGGTAATAACCCCTTTTGTTTTTCTATTTTTATTTTTTTATATCATATTTACAAATTTCAAACTACAAACTTGTTGCAATTCTTGAAAGACAAGCCTCTTTTGCCCTTAACCAGTCACGATAAGAAATTCGAAGAACCGTCAAGCCTGAACGCTCTAAAATTAATTGTTTTTTAATCGGTGAAATGTGTGACGGGCTTTCATCGGGCATGCCGTCACATTCGATAACGACTGATTTTCCGTCTTTATTTTCAACAAGCATATCGCATTTTAAACCTGCCGATTCAAATCCGCCTTTAACTACATATTCTCGTTTTTCCAAACATTCTGCGAGTTCTCGCTCAAAATCATTATTAAATGTGCTGATGTAGCCGTTTGTTTCAACGAGATTTCTTCTTTCTTCATAAGTTTTAATATATTCTATATAATCTCTCAAAAGCCCTGCCGGCAAGGTATCGGGATCTTTTGACAAGAAAGAAATACATTGTTTTTTCGCTCTTGTGATTGCAACGTTGAACAAATTCGGTTTTTGCAAGAAGGTTAAACTTTGCGGAAAACTGTTATCCGCAATCGCCCACGACATAATGATTATGTCTCGTTCATCACCTTGAAAAGTATGAGCCGTTCCGACATCAACCTGATGTCGTTGTAATGTTGCATCAGAAAAGGCTTTCATCAAAGATTTCTTTATAGCCTCGACTTGACTTCTGAAAGGAGAAATAACTCCTATTGAAACAGGTTTATAATTTTTGTCACGATTTGCTTCGTCACGAATAATAATTTCGTGCATTTTTTCAATAATAGCTTCGATTTCCGGGATATTTCTCGTTGCATCTCCATCAACTTTTCCTGACGGCACACGACAAAGCTCCAAAACCTTTCTGCTATCGTCATTTCTCGACATTATGCGAAGTCCGCCGCCATAAAATTCTTTATTACTAAAATCAATTATCGGAGGTAAACTTCTAAAATGTTCATCAAGTAAAACAGGCGACATGCAATAATAGCCTGCTAAATCATACATTGAATTTGTCCTAAATCTCCACATCAAACGATATTTATCAGGAATATCATATTGGCTTAAAAATGACTGTTCTTTTGCATTTTCAAGGAATGACAAATGAGGAAGCTGTTTGTCATCTCCGACAATAACCGCTTTTTTTGCACGGAATAAAATCGGGATACAGCTTGCAATATCACATTGAGAAGCCTCATCTATAATTGCAACGTCGAAAAGCCCGGGTTTCATCGGTAAAGACCCTGAAACCGCATAAGTTGTGACGCATTGGCACGGAAAAGCTTCAAGCAACGGTCTAAAATCTTCGCCCTCAAGTAATCTGTTTTGAAGATTTTTCTTTCGTTCAACGAGAGCCTTTGTGTGAACGTACAAACGTTGACGTTTTACCCTGTCACGCAAAAGTCCCCTCAAAGCTTCACGTCTGACGTTTTTCAAAATATTTACGGCAAGTTTTTTCTGTTTATTTTGGAGAGAATGAATTTCGTCCGTAAGTTCAGTAATATTTCCGGTTTTATAAATATCAGCCTCGATTTTAGCTGCTTTTGCCGCAAGCTCGCTGCCTTTTAATTCTTTTCTTATCTGTGCAATATTCTCCCAATCGGGTTCAAATTCTACCAATTTTAATATTTTACGAAGTTTAAAACTTCTTGATGAAAGTTTGAATTTTCCGAAAAAGCTCGGTTTTTCAAGTTCTTTTTCGATTTTATCAAGTAAAAGTTTGACGTTTTCAACGTCGGTAACGCTCAATTTTTTTCTTATAAAAACAGGTTTTTCTTCAAGAAGTTCTGCTTGTTCTTTAGAAATTTCAGTCCATTGTTCTTCAAGATTAATGATTTTATCGCAACGTTGTTTTCTGTCATTTAATTTTGCAAACAAAGCCCGCATGTCATCAACTGTTGTGAGCATCGCTTCTTCATAACCTGTATCGAGGTCAATTTTATTAGAAATCAAATTCTGCAATTTGTTCGATAATTCTTTTTGGTAATTCATTCTGCCTGCACGAATTGCAAGATATGGTGCTCCCAAAGCATTCAATCTGTCCGCAACAACATCTGTTGCCTTATCCATTCTGGAAGCTACCAAAACGGTTTTGCCATTTGCAACTAAATGTGAAACAAGGTTTACAATGGTTTGTGACTTACCTGTTCCCGGAGGACCAGAAACAGACACAAGAGAATTCCTTTCAAGATTTTTTAAAACATCTTCCTGCGAATCACTTAACGGTAGTGGAGTTACAGGACAAAATGATGAAATATTTTTATCTGCTTCAATCATCCTTTCCGGTAAAATGCTTTTGCCGGTCATAAATTCTTCGTTTATAATATTCAAAACCGTTTCTCTGAACATACCACTCGGCATTTCTGACATTTGTGTTAATTCGTGCAGAACACCTGCCGTCACGTCGGGTCTTTTGGTCAAAATCAATGCACTTTGGTTTGTTACCGCAACTTTTTCGATTTTATTTTTAATTTTTGTTTTAGAAGAATTTTCGTCATCTTCATCGCTGTCATCACTGCTACTTCCTGAGCCTGAAAAAATCCCTGTAGAATCTTCATAGACATCATCTTCGTGATTTAATTTTACTTCAATATCAGGAACTAAAGATTTCAAAGTTGTTATAAAAATTTGTAAACCTTCTTCTGTCAGAGGAAGCGGCGGGACAACGTCCAAAATGCCTTCAAGCATTTGCTCTGTTTCTTCTTCATCATCGCTTTTTGCCATTAACGCTGTCAAGGCACCTGTATTTACTGACAAAACTTCATCTTGCAAACTGCATTTAATATTCATTCCGTCACGTTCGAGTTTGCATGGCATATACAAAAGAGGAGTCAGATATTCGTTATATTTACGACTTTTGCTGTTTTTTCCCGCCAAAAATAAATATCCGTATATTAAATATTTATCTTTTTGACCGTTTTCCGATTGAATCATAAGTTCAACAATATTACTGTTGCTGCCGTCAAGATATAATGCCGAGTTAAATTCCGAAAACAGCTGCTCCTGCATGGGAGAACTTTTTTTGCTTTTTTTATTGCCTTCTCCAGCCAGATGAGAATCTGTCAAGAAAATCCACTTATTGTCTTTATCCTGTTTTAAATTCCTAAATGTTGAGCTTTTAACTTCTTCTCTGACACAATCGTGCAAATAAAGACTCAATCGTCTTATAAAACTGTTATGAAATGCGGAATTTAATATTTTTGTGGCTTCTTGAAGCATAATAATCCTCTAACGTCTAAAAATCTTTTTGGGCAAACTATACCCACAATGATTTTAAGACACTTCTGAATGTAGATAAATCAATCGAAAAAATGATTTTCATCAAAATGCCGTAATATCCCGAACGGTTAAATTTTTCTCTAAAATATTTTTTGTTTTCTGCTATAAATTTCCACATAACACTGCGGATTAGAACATTATTTCTTATATAATTTTTTTGAGTTCTTCTCTTTAAATATTTATCACTGCCTGTAACTTTCAAGGCTTTAGAATAATTTGCACCATGCCGTCTGTAAGCATATAAAGGTGCATCAATTAAGGCACTTGAACCGATTAAGTGTGCAAATGAAAAAATAAATTTATCTGCTGTAATTTTAATCTCGGACGATTTTTTCAATTTGAAAAGAAACTCGCAGACTGACTTTCTGATTACGGCAGAAGTTGACGGCGACCAATGCCACGTTGCAAAACAATATTTTTTATTGCTTAAATATTTAACTTCAAAATCCTTTTTTTCAAAATCGGTAGAGAACATATCAGGTGAAAAATGTATATTTTCCTTGAAGTCACAGCCTTTTAAAAACGGACAGTCTGAAGATACAAATGAGTGAACAACTCCATTTTCATCAATTTCAATTTGTCTTGCAGAAGTCATCGCAACGGCTGTTGTAAGATGGGTTTTTATATGAGCAGTTGCAAATTCTTTGAAAAGAATATCATCACCGTCTGTAAGCGTTACAAACTCGCCATCCGCAGCCTTTACCCCCTCAACAAAAGATGAAAGCTGTCCTTTATTAACTTCATTTTTTATCAAAGTGATTTTTATATCGGGATTTTGTGCAATAAATTTTTCAACGATTTCAACACTGTTATCTGAAGATTTATCATCAACTACAATAATTTCCCTGTTTTCGTAAGATTGCTCCTTTATAGAAGTCAGACATTCTTCAATAAAAAGTGCCTTATTAAAACAAGTTACTATAAATGAAATTTTTGGCAATTTAAACTCAATCGTCAAAATAAAAATCCTTATATTGAATATAATTATAACAGCTAATTGAAAATCTGAAAATATTTTTACTAAAATATCATCTGTTAAAAAAATTGTTTTTCACTCAAAAAATATTTTTTATTTAGATTTTTCTGAAAAAACAGCCACTCATTTCGCAATTGCTTTCATTCGCTCTGTTTTTTGCTACTTCCACCATACGCAAATTCGCTGGGGTACACGTTCTTTTTCTTTTCTCTCGGAAAGAAAGTCGTCATCACGAGAAGCGAGCAGATCCAAGACAGTGAGCGATATGGTGATCCAGTAAAATTACGGATAATTTATAAAAAATAAATCGAGCATATTGGAGTGAGTATTTGTTGTTTTTGAAGTTTGCGTTAAAAATTTTCAATGTTTGAGGACGAAGTCCGAGTTTTGAAATTTTAGCAAACGAAAAATTACAAACAAATAACAAGCGAAAATCAGCGAGAGAGTTTCTTTGTGCAACGTTTCTTTGCGGACAAAGAAATGTTGCGTTAGTTTGTATTTTATAAATATTTTTTTATTGTTTGGATT
>JBJEGN010000125.1:0-25363 GCA_051875105.1 Candidatus Gastranaerophilaceae bacterium | reverse complement strand
ACTCACAAAAAAGTGAATCCCGGATTTTCATTTCGGCTGTTTTTTTACAGCCCCTGTGTGCAAGGATGTAAATAACACAGAAAAAGATTTTTCCTTTATTGATGATACTGAAAATCTTAAATGTGTGGTAAAAATTTGTGATGAATCGCTATCGCTAATTGAAACATTTGATGAATTGATAGTTTCTCTATTTAGCTTATGGAAAAATAAATACTTTTTACTATAAATCATTAGGAGAATTACTATGAAAAAGCTTGATAAAATTTGTGCAATTTTAATAGTTATCGGTTTGGGAATTGTTATATTCAACGGTGCTTTTTTGGACAACAATAAAATAGTTGGTTTCATTGGTTTAACTATTTTCCTCTGTTCTATTTTTATAAATATATGCACAAGGGACAAAAAGAAAAAATCTGACGGCAAAAATCCTGTTGAAGAAAGCAGTAAAAAGAACGTTATACTTTCCGAAATGAGCAAAGAGTCAAACGAAGAAATTCAAAAGAATAAAGCAGATATCGCCTCAAACAATATCGGAAATAAATTTGATTCGCTTATGACGGGGCAGTTGGTTGCATTTTACAAAACAACCCATAATAAAGATTATTCAGATGAATATGAAAGACGATTACAGCATATCGGTTTTTCCGTGCCCGAATCAAAATCCTTATTTATGCTTGAACTTATGATGCTGAAGCACGATCATATCCCGATTTTAACCGATGAGAATTATCTTAATAAAAATTATTTCAATTTAAAAACTCCTATACTTCCTTTGGAAAACTCATACTATGTTGAGCATCAAACATTTTTGGTTTCCGAGATAACGAAAATATGGGACGAAGCCGAATGGGTATGGACTTATAAAAAGAACGAGGAAATGCCTAATGATGTTGTAAAAGAAATATTTAAGTTAACAAGATACGGCGGAGGAGAATTATTAGTTGAAACGCTTAAATCAATATCTGAGCATTCACATGTTGATATTGCAAAAATTCAAAAATATTCCGTGAGTGAGCAGGATATGATGTTCAAATATAAATGGAACAAGAATGCTAACGAAAAGAACCCGTATATTTAAGTGCTTTTGAGGATAATTTAGGGGCATAAAAATCAGACGTGCGCTATCAGAAGAAGCATTTTAGATAAATATTTTCACAGGAAGAAAGAAGAAAAGAATATGGAGATTACAAAAATTGTTATTACCGGCGGACCTTGCGGCGGAAAATCAACAGCGATGAGCTGGATACAAAAAGCATTTATACAAATGGGATACACTGTTTTGTTTGTTCCGGAAACGGCAACCGAGCTTATTACAGCAGGAATTACCCCGTGGACCTGCAAAACAAATTTAGAATTTCAAAAATGCTTGATGTCTTTGCAGATTTCAAAAGAAAAGGTATTTGAACAAGCCGCTATGTCAATGAATACCGACAAAGTTCTTATCGTTTGTGATAGAGGTGTAATTGACAATAAGGTATATATGACGAACTCGGAATTCTTATCTATTGCTAATTCAGTTGGTATCAACGAGGTTGAACTTCGTGATAACTATGATGCTGTTTTTCATCTTGTAACCGCTGCCAAGGGTGCTGAAAAATTTTATACAACTGAAAATAATAGTGCAAGAACCGAAACAGTTGAAGAAGCGGCAGAAATGGATGATAAATTTATTTCTGCCTGGACAGGTCATCCTCATTTCAGAGTTATTGATAATTCAACTGATTTTGAAAATAAAATGAAAAGACTTGTTGCCGAGATTTCTTCATTTCTCGGAGAGCCTGAACCTTTTGAAATTGAAAGAAAATACCTAATTGAATATCCTGATACAAAATGGCTCGAAAGTATTCCGAATTGTCATAAAGTTGAAATTATACAGACCTATTTAACCTCTTCAAATGATGACGAAGTTAGAGTTCGTCAAAGAGGAGAAAACGGAAATTATATTTATTTCCAAACAATAAAGAAAAAAGTTTCGGATATAAAGCGAATTGAAATAGAGAAAAGATTATCGCAAGAGGAATATTTGTCATTACTTATGAACGCCGATACAACAAAACGTCAAATAAGAAAGGACAGATATTGCCTTACATATAATAATCAGTATTTTGAAATTGATATTTATCCGTTTTGGAATGATAAAGCAATTGCAGAAATAGAGCTTAGCGATGAAAATGCAATTGTTCAGTTTCCAATGGAAATTAAGGTAATTAAAGAGGTTACCGATGATGTGGCATACAAAAATGCGTCTCTGGCAGAAATAAGATAACGGAGATGGATTTTGATAATATGTAATATTTCTTTATTACGAAACCAAAGCATATTGAAAAAAATTCGTCTTAAATGCAATCAATCATCAAAATATTTTTTCATAATATGCGTGTCAAATTATAGATAAATAAATTGTATATGGAGAAAATTTATGAGCGTAAAAAAGTGTTATTTATTTGAAATGGGTAATACTGTTGTCCTTTTTGAAAATGGTATGTGGTATAGAAGAGATACAAATAATCACAAATGGATTGTGGACGGAAGCTGGATGGCAAGATATTTTGATGCTCAATATGATGTGTACGATATTAAATATGATGAGGATGAAGAAAAAATAATTAAAAGCAAATAAAGGAATTGCATCAATGATTTACACAGAAATGACTAAAAAGGCTTTGAAGTTATCCTTTGAAGCACATAAAAATCAGGTTGATAAATCGGGTATGCCTTATGTCTATCATCCGTTTCATCTTGCAGAGCAGATGAGTGACGAAGACAAAACGATAGTTGCATTGCTACATGATGTTGTTGAGGATACGGATTATACATTAGATGATTTGTCATTAATGGGTTTTAGTGACGCAATTATAGAGGTAATATCATTAATGACACACGACAAAAACACAACTTATATTGACTATATTGTTCATATATCCAAAAATTCAATAGCAAAAGCAGTAAAACTCGCTGATTTAAAACACAATAGTGATTTAACAAGGCTTGATGTTGTTACAGATAAAGATTTGAATCGAGTGGAAAAATATAAAAAAGCTATTGTTCTGCTTGAAGAGAGTAATGATTAAAATACAAGGATTAATAATATGAATTTAGTGAAATGTGTTAATGGGCATTTTTATGATACTGATAAGTCACCTTTTTGCCCTCGCTGTGGTGCGGTATCACAAAAAATATAAATAAAAATAATATAATAATGGAGGATGGAGAAATGGATAGAAAAATAACAGTCAAGGGTATTGGTAATATAACTGCAAAACCTGATTATGTAATAATAAATTTAACTATTGATGCAACTAATAAAAAGTATGAAAAGGCTGTAGAAGAAGCGTCAGATAAAATCAACAACCTTTCTAATGCACTTATTAATATAGGTTTTGAAAAAGATGATCTTAAAACTTCAGATTTCAGAGTGAATGTTGCAACAGGATATAAAAAGAATTTTAAGGGCATAAACGAAATGGTTAAAACAGGCTTTACTTGTGTTAACCGAATGAGGCTCGCATTTGATTTTGATAGTGAAAAGCTTTCTAAGGCTGTTGAAACTATTACGGATTGTGTCGCAGAGCCGAGATTAAATATCATATTTACTGTTAAAGATGAAGAGGCAGTTAAGGATGAATTGCTTAAATCTGTCGGTGCGAATGCAAAAAGAAGGGCGGAGATTCTTTGCGAATCTGCCGGTGGTAAATTAGGCAATCTTATTACGGTGAACTATAATTGGAATGAAATAAGTATATTATCGCCAACGAGATATCACAGTAATGACATTGGCGGTACAACAGGATTTCTTTTTAATTCAGCACCAACTAATGATTCAATGCCACTTCTTGCTCCAAAATCTATTCAGCCGGAAGATATAGAATTGAGTGATGATGCTGTGTTTGTTTGGGAGATTGTTTAGAAATTCTAGCCTTTTGTCAATTGCAAACTTTAATTCAAGACAAGGTGAATATTTTGCACAGGAGTATATGAAATAGTATGCGGATACAGACCTAACTATCTGTAAGAAAAACAAATTTAGTTTTTTATTCTTTTGTTAAATTATTTTTGAGTGATGGTATAATTATATAACTTATAGTTTGTTAAGTAATCCGACTTTAAGGCGGACAAATAGAATTAACACAATCTATTCCTCACTTGCCGTTGAGCAGAATACTTTGAGCTTCGACCAGGTTACTGCCGTGTTTACGGCAAAAGAGTAATAGCACCACTCAAAGATATTACAGAGGTAAAAATTGCTTACGAAAATTATGAGCATCTAGATGAGTTGCATCAATTATTCGCGACAGGCAGGACGAGTGTTATAGAGCAATCAATACTTCAAATGACACAGCATAGTCAACTGCTTTTATTGAATTTAAGCTCTTTGCCATTGAAGAAGCTCTTTTGGAGGTATCGCAACGCATTAAGCCTGCTATAAGAAGAATAAATAAAAACGTTGGAGCATTATTTCAGATTTTCTTGATAGCAATGAGAATATTATAAATGATGATTTGAGAGGTTTACTGAATGTTTCATCGGAAACCGCTAATCGTATTTTATCGGGATTTGTTAATGACGGTAAAATGTTAAAAATATGAGTCGTAAAAAATTGGGTGTATTCAAAAAATCATCTTTTTAATTGTTATAGCATAAATAATTGGGCTACCTCCGGTCTAATTATTGTGCTACTATGGGGCTGTAAAAGCTACTATAATTTCGTGTTAAGAAATGCAACAAAATTCACAGAGACATTTGAGAGACACGGGAGCCTTGAAACGTGCTTGAAATGGGTATTTCTTATGAAGCATTGCGCGGTTCTGACTCCGTCATTTAAGGTTCGAATCCTTATACCTCTGCCAATGAAGAGAAATCCGAACTTTGCCATTATTGGTGATACATTCGGGTTTCTTTTTCATTTACCGATTAGGAAACAGTTTAGACGACGCATTGATTGATTTTTTATTATGGATTTGATACAATAAAAAGCATACTGATGAACTCAAATAAAATTCACTGTATAAATTTAGATTTTTAAGTTCATTTAAGCTGACGGTTGTATAGTTTCTAATGTTAAATCAGTACAGTCGGGGGATATTTAATTATGAGATTATTAATGGCAGAAGATGAAGCGGCACTTTCCAAAGCGCTGAAAGTCATTTTGGAGAGAAATAATTATTCGGTAGACGCTGTTTATGACGGACAGGCTGCATTGGAGTATCTGGAAGCCGATAATTACGACGGCGTTATTTTAGATATTATGATGCCGAAGGTAGACGGAATTACCGTGCTGAAAGAAATACGCAGAAAAGGGAATTTGATTCCCGTATTGCTGCTTACGGCAAAATCAGAGGTTGACGACAAGGTGCTCGGACTTGACGCAGGTGCAAACGATTATCTCACAAAGCCGTTTAATTCAAGGGAGCTGCTGGCTCGTATCAGAGCAATGACACGCACACAAACCGTTCAAACAAATTCGCAGCTAAAAATGGGAAATGTTACTCTTGACAGAGCTTCCTATGAGCTTTCAACACCGAGCGGAAGTTACCGCCTTGCAAACAAGGAATTTCAAATGATGGAAATGCTGATGAGCAATCCTAAAAATCTGATTTCCTCCGAGCGTTTTATGGAGAAAATTTGGGGATATGACAGCGAGGCAGAAATCAATGTTGTGTGGGTATATATTTCTTATCTGCGCAAAAAGCTTTCCGCTCTTAATGCAGACATTCAGATTAAGGCTATGAGAAATGCCGGATATACATTGGAGGAAATTGTATGATACATAAGCTTCGCATTAAGCTGATTGCCGTTTCTATGCTGTCCTTGTTGCTTGTATTAACCGTAATTTTCGGAGTGGTAGGAGCGTTGAATTACAGGGAGATTGTAACTGACGCTGACAGGATATTGGAAATATTGGAGGAGAATGACGGCGTTTTTCCGATAGATGAACGTACAAAACCAATGGGCGAGCATAAAAGAGATGAGTCGCGCTTTTCTCCGGAACTGCCATACGAGCTGAGATATTTCTCTGTATTTCTTGCAGAGGACAGCTCGGTTGTATCGGTAAATACAGGTAAAATTGCGGCTGTAGATACTGAAAGCGCCATTGATTTTGCCGAGATAGTTTATAACGGCGGCAAAACCAAAGGGTTTGTTGACGATTACCGTTATATTGCATATAGTGCAGGGAATGAAACGCATATTGTTTTTGTAGATTATGGGCGTGAAATGAGGTCATTTCGCTCATTTCTTATTACAGGTGCAGGGGTTTGCGTTGCAGGACTGTCAGCCGTACTGCTTTTGATTATTATATTGTCGGGAAAAATTGTTAAACCTTTTTCGGAAAACTATAAAAAGCAAAAACAATTTATTACCGATGCAGGGCATGAACTGAAAACACCGCTTACAATTATTGACGCAGACGCCGAGGTGCTTGAAATGGATATCGGCGAAAATGAATGGCTGAAAGATATTCAGTCACAGACAAAACGATTGGCACAGCTGACAAATGATTTGATTATGCTCTCCGGAATAGAAGAACAGCCTAAAATCGAAAAAATAGAATTTCCGCTTTCGGATTTGACGGCAGAAACGGTTGAAGCCTTCAAAGCCCCGGCAAAAACGCATAATCTGACTTTGTCTGAACAAATCGAGCCTATGATTTCAATGACGGGCGATGAAAAATCAATACGCAAGCTGCTTACTATTTTTCTTGACAACGCCGTAAAATATTCCAATGACGGCGGCAGAATTGAAGTCACCTTGAAAAAGCAGAAAAACACGATATATTTGAGCGTATTTAATACAGCCGAATATGTTTCAAAAGAAAGCCTGACACGTTTATTTGACCGTTTTTACAGAACGGATAAATCACGTAATTCTCAAACGGGAGGTTACGGACTCGGACTTGCTATTGCAGCTGCAATCGTGAGTGCACATAAAGGCAAAATAACAGCAACTACGCAGGATGAAAAATCGCTTTTAATTACAGTTTCCTTAAGTTGTCGGTAGTCGAAACAATATGGTTTTGACTACCGCCAACTTACCTGCCTGACAGAGTAAAAAGTGAATATTTTTAACGGACGCTATCAAAAAGGTAGCGTCTTTTTTTGTGTAATCCGAAATAAATGCAAATTTTAAGTTGAGTTAAGGTTATCCTTTAAGTTTGATTAAGGTTGGGTGATTATACTAAGGTCAAACAAAAACATCAAACGACCCTGTTTTTATCGAGCTTAAAAAGAAATATAAGTCTGTAGTGTATAAACGGAGGCTTACTCTTTCGCAAATGCAGGCAATGAACTGTTTTCGGTATAATTATCCTATTCCTGTTCATTCTCAGATTGCGCAAGAGATAGAATATTTCCGTTCTTATTATGAAAATTTGTATCCGTCTGTATTTCTTTCTTATGAAAGAGAAGCGTTTTATGCTTTGGACGGAGGGGATTTCAGAGTTACATTTGACGAAAATATCCTTTACCGTACAAGTGATTTTTCACTTGGCAGCGAGGTTTACGGAATACCTTTGCTTGAAAAAGGGCAAACGCTTATGGAGATTAAAACTTCAGGCGGTATGCCTCTTTGGATATGCCATGAGCTTAACATACTCGGTATATATCGAACATCATTTTCAAAATACGGTTTGGCATACCGTGATATGATTAAAAATAATAAAGAACAAAGGAGAATTTTATATGTTAGCTGAATTATTTAGAGGATTATTTGACACAGATACAACAACTGTTTTTGAACCGATTTTAGAAGAATACACTTCTTCCCATGAATTGACTTTTGTAAAAACAACCAATATGGGCAGTCTGTTCAGACTTACTTACAATCTGACGTTAAAGAATAATGATGTTGAAAAAGAAATGATTGACAGGCTCAGATGCAGAAACGGCAATCTTGAAATTTCAATTTCAAATCAGGAGACTGCGGCTAATGAATTATAATGGAGGCTTATGTATGAAAAAGAAAATAACTGTTTTACTTCTGTCTGCTTTATTGCTCGTTTCGTTTACGGCGTGCAGTATTGCGGAAAATAACGAAAATACCGAAAATGAAAATACCGAATCGGAAACAACTATAGAAGTATCATCCGATATGTTTACCGACAGGGATATGGAAATAGGCTATGATGAGGAGAATAGCACGCATATTACTCTGTCCGACAGCAGCGCTTTAGCCGACAGCGCATCGGTTACTGTTTCCGACAGCACCGTCACGATTACGGACGAGGGAACATATATCCTTTCAGGCACGCTGAATAACGGAATGATTATAGTCGACGCAGAAGATACAGATAAAATTCAGTTGGTACTAAGCGGTGCTCAAATCACAAATTCAACCTCCGCGGCAATCTATGTGCGCAGTGCCGATAAAGTCTTTATCACTACTGCATCGGGTACGGAGAATACTCTTACTAACGACGGAGAATATATCGCTATTGATGATAATAATATTGACGCAGTTGTTTTTTCAAAATCGGATTTAACTCTGAACGGTGCAGGAAATCTGACAATTACTGCAACTGTCGGTCACGGTATTGTTTCTAAAGATGACCTTATGCTTACGTGCGGAAATTACATCATTACTTCTGCAAGTCACGCAATATCGGGAAAAGACAGCGTTCGTATAGCAAACGGCAGTTATACTATTGACTCCGGTAAGGACGGAATAAACGCAGAGAATACAGATGATACAAGTCTTGGATTTATCTATATTGCAGGCGGACAGTTCGTAATGGAAACAGCAGACGATTCCATTCATTCAAGCGGTGATATTCTTATCAAAGACGGTGAATTTGAACTGAAAAGCGGCGATGATGCAATTCATTCGGATGCTGCTGTTACAATCCAAAACGGAACTTACTCTATTCCTTACTGTTATGAGGGAATTGAAGGCTTGTCCGTTACTATTGATAACGGAACCTTTGATATTACCGCCTCGGACGACGGAATAAACGCGGCAGGCGGTAATGACAGCTCAGGCTTCGGCGGAGGAAAGCCCGGTTCAGAGCAGTTCTCTTCTTCAGGCGAATGCTTTGTTACAATCAACGGCGGCAATTTTGTCATTGTATCCGACGGTGACTGCATTGACTCCAACAACGCTTTAACAATCAGCGGCGGCACATTGATTTTGACCTGCAACGGAAACGGAAATACCGCACTTGATTGTGACGGAACGTATTCCAATACCGGCGGCGATGTTACTACAAACGACGGCTCGGAAAACAATCCCGGTCAAATGGGCGGCAACGGCACCGGACGAATGAACGGCGGCAGCGCACCTGACGGTATGGGACAAAATCACGGCAGACCTTAATAAAAGCCACGATTCCGAATAGGAGTCGTGGCTTTTATTATAGTATAATTCTGACAATAAAATAATTATCCTTGATGAAAAATTGATAGTTGCCGTTTAGCTTTTCTGTTACATATCTGATGCTTTGTGTTCCGTACCCGTGACCGTGCTTGTTGCTTCGCGGTATGCCGTCAATTATTAAAGGCTCAATATCATACGTGTTTTTTAATTCGTATAAAAGCTTTGTATCGTTCATTCTCATATCGAGAATGATTTTTTTATTGTCCTGCTTTTTTGAAACAGCCTTAATCGCATTTTCAAGGGTGTTGGAAAGAATTGAGGTTAAAGAAATATCGGATATTTCAAGCTTATCCGGAATTTGAATGTTGTACTCAAATTCAATATTTTCCTTTTGAATTTGGCTTTCATAAGACGAAATGATTATATTTACAATCTCGTTGTTGCAATATTTTTGCTTGTTGCTTGAATCAATGTATTCCAATACACCGCCGATATATTCCTTCGCCTTTTCAGTTTCGTCATTGTTGATATATCCCAAAACGGTAGTCATAAAATGGCGCATATCGTGTTTTATAATCCTGATTTTTTGCTCGGATTCCTTTAGAGTTTGAATATCCTTGACGGTGTTTTCCATTTGCATATCAAGGATTCTTGCTTTTTGCTCCGCCTCCTGCTTTTTCTCGACTTGGTTGAAATATATCAAGATGAATAACAGATAAACTATTGACAGCATAAATGCCAAAAATTCGGAGGTAGTTGCATTTCCCGAATACATCAGGGAGGTGTAAACGCCGGTTGCATAGTCATACAAATAATATGTTGTCGGCATAATTGCAAGAATTAAAATTGATTTAACAGGCTTGTTAATCAGCTGGGATTCGGCGTTTGCAAAGAAATGAACAAGAATTACAAACACAATAATCGTTACTGCAATTCTTACTGTATAGTATATCCACATTTTGTCGCTGATTTCAAGCGCAACCAAGCCTATCCATCTGCTTATTTGACAGCACATATAAGCAGTAAATACCGAAAGACAGGTTGAAACAAATGGCTTTTTGAAAACCAAGGTTAAGAAAATAATCAGCGGCAGATGAACGGTAAGCGGATATAACTGCGTGCTTAATGTTTCTCCGAAAAAGACAAGCACAAAAGTGGAAGCCGCACCGACAGCGCAGGAAAATCCAAGCAATACGGCGATATTTTTGCGGCTCATACGTATGCCTAAAAATGCAGCAGAAACAAATATTCCAAATAAAGTTATCGTTATGTAGTGTATAACAAGGGTAACGGTTTCAAGCATAGTTTTCTCCTATTTATTATCAAACATATTTGAGAAATAAGCCTCGTGAAGATTCTTTGCATAGCTTCGTGAAACAAAAATTTTTCTTTTGGATTTAGTGGTTATTTCCTTTGAATTAAAAATGTCGATGCTCGGAAGATAAACGATGTAGCTTCTGTGACATTTGAAGAAGCCGTCATTTGTAGTAAGCTTTTTCTCAACCTCGTTAAACGGCTCTGAAATTTCAAGCTCCGTGTCGTTTCTTAAGTAAATAATAACCTTTTTATTTTGAGCCTCCAAAAATTCAATGCTCTTATGAGATATCTTTTGATATCCGTTTTCGGTTTTGGCAAGCAGGTATTTCTCTTCTGTGTTTATTCTGCTGATAATATCCTCAAGAGCATTGCCGATTTTATCAAAGGTCACCGGCTTTAAGATATAATTACTCGCCTTAACGGAATATGACTCAAGCGCAAATTCCGGAGAAGATGTCAGAAAAACTATTTTTGCCGTTTTGTCAATATTGCGCAGCTCCTTTGCGGCGTCCATACCGGTTAGCATTGGCATAATGATATCTAAAAATATTATGTCGATAGGTGTCTTGCAACAGGCGTTAATTAAATTATCTGCGTTATTGAATAATAAAATTTCCGCGTCAACGCAATTTCCCTTTAACCATTTTTCTATATGCTCCTTCGTAGTCTGAAGGCAATATCTATCGTCATCACAAATTGCTATTCTCATTTTTTCGCCGCCTTTTGCCTGCATAATTGTAACCCTTTTGTAGTATAACACATTAAATGTTACAAATCAATTACTATCAAATGTATTTCACGCCGCAAATCGTACATTTCACGCAAGGTATAAATTTTTCAGCTTATAATATGATATTATTATTGTGAAATATCGGATAGGCAAATCCACAAAAACGAAAGGAAGATTTTATGAAGCGTTCAAAAAAACTAATAAGCATCATTCTTGCATTGGCAATGGTGCTGACACTTATTCCCTTTGGCAGTATGACATTATTTGCCGAGGACGAAACAACAGGTACCTGCGGTAGTAGTGTAACTTGGACTTTGAATTCCGAGGGTACTCTGACAATATCGGGTACGGGCGCAATGTATAATTATTATAGTGATAATAGGTCGCCGTTTTACAATAACAGTAATATAAGAACCGTGATTATTGAAAATGGTGTAACAAGCATTGGTGGCAGGGCATTTGAATCCTGTTCAAGCTTAACAAGTGTTACAATACCTGATAGTGTAACAAGTATTGGCAAAAATGCATTTTTCTCCTGTTCCGGCTTAACAAATATATCTATCCCAAATAGTGTAACAAGCATTGATAATTATGCGTTTTATAACTGTTCAGCCTTAGCAAGTGTTACAATACCCGATGGTGTAACAAAGATTGGCACGTATGTATTTTATTACTGTACAAGCTTAACAAGTGTTACAATCTCAAATAGTGTAACAAGTATCGGCGCAAGTGCTTTTTCTTATTGTAAAGGCTTAACAAATATAACAATTCCAAATAGTGTAACAAGTATCGGTGCAAGTGCGTTTTCTTTTTGTATAGGCTTAACAAATATAACAATCCCGGATAGTGTAACCGATATTGGCGATTCTGCATTTAATAACTGTATAAACTTAAAAAGTGTTACAATGCCTGATGATTTAACAGAAATTGGCGCATATGTATTTTATAACTGTAAAAGCTTAACAAGTGTTACAATACCTGATAGTGTAACAAGTATTGGCAAAAATGCATTTTACTCCTGTACCGGCTTAACAAATATATCTATCCCAAATGGTGTAACAAGCATTGGTAATTATGCGTTTTATAACTGTACAAGCTTAACAAGAATTACAATCTCAAATAGTGTAACAAGTATTGGTACTACTGCATTTGATAATTGCACAAGCTTAACAAAGGTTAGATTTAGAGGTACAGAAGAAGAGTGGAACAATGTATCCTGGAAGGAACAATTCGACGGTAAAACAATAATTTTTAATTGTAACGGTAATCACACAGGCGGAACTGCCACTTGTACCGAAAAGGCAAGGTGTGATTATTGCGATGAAGAATACGGAGATTATGCGGATCATACTTATGCAACAACCCTGTCTTATGATGATGATAAGCATTGGTATGCCGCAACCTGTGCGCATACAACAGAAAGAAAAGGCGAAGAAAATCATAGCTTTACAAATTACATTTCTAATAACGATGCAACCTGCATAACGGACGGAACAAAAACGGCTACCTGCGACGGTGGATGCGGTAAAACCGATACCGTAACAGATGTGGGCAGTAAGGATAATGTTGACCATAGCTTCACCGTTGAAGTGTCATCAACAACCGCAAACTGCGTTGAAAAAGGCTCGGTAACATATAAATGCTCAACCTGTACGGAAACCTATACCGCTTACGGTGAGCTTGACCCGACAAATCATAAAACCGTAGTAGTTGATGACGGTATACCTGCAACCTGTACCGAAAAGGGTAAAACAGAAGGCTCGCATTGTACGGCTTGCAACAAAGTAATCGTTGTGCAAATGGATATTGACTCGTTAGGCGGTCATACAGGCGGTGTGGCAAACTGTGTTGATAAAAAGGTATGCTCAAGATGTAACACCGCTTACGGTGAGCTTGACCCGACAAATCATAAAACTGTTGTAGTTGATGACGGTATACCTGCAACCTGTACCGAAAAGGGCAAGACAGAAGGCTCACATTGTACGGCTTGTAACAAAGTAATCGTTGCGCAAATGGATATTGACTCGTTAGGCGGTCACACAGGCGGCGTAGCAAACTGTGTTGATAAAAAGATATGCTCAAGATGTAATACTCCTTATGGTGAAATCGATTCAACAAATCATAAGACAGTTGTAGTTGATGACGGTATACCTGCAACCTGTACCGAAAAGGGCAAAACAGAAGGTTCGCATTGTACGGCTTGCAACAAAGTAATCGTTGCGCAAATGGATATTGACTCGTTAGGCGGTCATACAGGCGGAACTGCTACCTGCTCTGCAAAGGCAGTATGTGATAATTGCGGTGAAGAATACGGAGATTATGCGGATCATACTTATGCAACAACCCTGTCTTATGATGATGATAAGCATTGGTATGCCGCAACCTGTGCGCATACAACAGAAAGAAAAGGCGAAGAAAATCATAGCTTTACAAATTACATTTCTAATAACGATGCAACCTGCATAACGGACGGAACAAAAACGGCTACCTGCGACGGTGGATGCGGTAAAACCGATACCGTAACAGATGTGGGCAGTAAGGATAATGTTGACCATAGCTTCACCGTTGAAGTGTCATCAACAACCGCAAACTGCGTTGAAAAAGGCTCGGTAACATATAAATGCTCAACCTGTACGGAAACCTATACCGCTTACGGTGAGCTTGACCCGACAAATCATAAAACCGTAGTAGTTGATGACGGTATACCTGCAACCTGTACCGAAAAGGGTAAAACAGAAGGCTCGCATTGTACAGCTTGCAACAAAGTAATCGTTGCTCAAAAAGATACTAATCCGTTAGGTCACACAGGCGGTACAGCTACCTGCGTAAGTAAGGCTATCTGTAAGAATTGCGACGAAGAATACGGTGAAATTGACAGCGATAATCACAATATCGAGAAGGCTTCAGCCAAGGAGCCGAGTTCTGCCGAATTTGGAAATATTGAGTATTGGTATTGCCCTGATTGCGGTATATGCTTTGATGATGAAAACTGCGAAAAGGTAATCAAGTATACCGATACGCTAATCGCAAAGCTTCCGCCTGAAATTATTGACGGCGAGGGACAGAGCTTAACGCAGGGTGAAAACAAGGAGCTCAGCTTCCGTTCAAATGCGGCAATGAGCGATTTTATCCGAGTTGAGCTTGACGGTGTAACGGTTGCGTCGCAGAACTATACAGTTACGCAGGGTAGTACGATTGTAGCCTTAAAGTCTGAATATGTAGCTACTCTTTCGCCGGGCGAGCATACAATAGGAATTGTATCGCAAAGCGGAACAGCGACTGAAAAATTTACCGTAAACGCAAAGGCGGTTGATAATTCGCAAACGCAAAACAATACAACCGATTCGTCAAAGAAGGACGAAAGCTTGATTTCTCCAAAAACAGGAAGCGATAGCGCAGTTGTAATATGGCTTGCATTTATCCTTTCCTGCGGCAGTGCAATTACAGTAATCGGTGTAGCCCGCAAAAGAAAAAACGAATTTAATTAAAATAACATAACGAGCTTACAAAAACAGCCAAAATAAAAAACCGGGATTCACAAAATAGTGAGTCCCAGCTTCTGTTTGGACCGTTTTTTTACAGCACCTTGCCACGTCGTTGAACAATTACCGCAACATATAAACCATTGCAATATGTAACGAAAATCAAATTGTTTTAACATTATTAAATCCGCAGTATTTGTATATCATAATAAAATATAATTCTTTCAACAAAGCTGTCAAGCTTCCAAACCAACTTTCTCAAATCACCTCTTCACTATTCCCTCTTACTTCTTACCTAAAATTCCGTTCACGAAAGTTCTCCCCAGTGAAGAGTGAACAGTTAATAGTGAATAAGTGAAAATTCCGCCCACTATCGTGAACGGAATTTTTTGGCTCCCCTATGTCTTCGGTTAGGGATAGTGCTTCCGATATTGTTCCTTTTCCTATTTTTTCAATCGTATCAAGTGAAATCTCAACGTTTTTATCATCGTTGAAAAAGGTAATGATTAACCTGTCATCATACAATATAATTCTTTCAACAAAGCTGTTAATTAACTTTCGCTTGTGGTCCTGCTTTGTTAAATCATATTTGCGATAGCTTTCAAAGTAGGTCTTAACATCTGTTCTGTCCAAAGGCTTGTGAGCTATCGTTTCAATACCTATGTCAGTTTCTAATTCACTGCGTTTTGCTTCCAGCTCTTCAAGTCTTTTCTTCGTGGACGATGTTACAATTCCCATTTGAATTGCATTGAGAAGATTGTCAATTCCTTTGTCAATTTCAGCGAGTTCGTTTTGCAGGTGGCTAAGGTAAGAGCTTTCCTTTGATTGCGCTTTCATAACAGCATCAACCATTCGCTCAATATTTTCATCACTGCTGAGCATTGCAGATATTTCGTTGAGAACAATATTTTCTATGTAATCCTTCTTGATGGTTTTCTTGTCGCATAAATGCTTGCGAGAATTGTTGCATTTGTAATATCTGTACACCACACCGCTTCGTGCCGTACCGCTTTCGCCGGTCATCATTGCCCCGCATTTACCGCAGAATAGTTTTGTTGACAAAATATAGTCCTCGGTGGAGTAATACTTGCCACCGTGAGTTGCGTTAACATCCAACATTCGCTGAACCTTGTTGAACAGCTCATCACTGATTATGGTAGGTATTCCGTTCGGAATAACAACATCCTTAAATTTGTACTCGCCGATATATTTTCTGCTCCTCAAAATATTAGCCAAGGTTGTATGACCTATCATCTTACCTTTTTGATTTACAACACCTTTGTTTTTCAAAATGATTTCCATTTCCTTTAGTGTAACGCCCTCGGCATACATGTTGAAAATCTCTTTAATTATCGGTGCGTAATCAGGATCAATTTGATAATGCTTTTCTTCATCAATTATATAACCCAACGGCTTTGAGCCACCGTTGTACTTGCACTTTAGAGCATTCTCGGTCATACCGCGTAAGGTCTTTTCGCCGAGTTCTTTGGAATAATATTCAGCCATACCTTCAAGTACAGACTCTAAAAGCACACCCTCGGCACCTTCACTAATTGACTCAGTTGCAGAAACAACCTTAACTCCGTTCTTGCGAAGCTGTGCCTTATAATTAGCAGAGTCATAACGGTTACGAGCAAACCTGTCAAGCTTCCAAACCAACACAACCTCAAACCCACTTCGTTTGCTATCTGCGATCATTCTTTGAAATTCAGGTCGATTAGCAGTTGTTGCTGATTTTGCCCTATCTATGTATTCACCAACGATAGTCATTCCATTGCGTTCAGCAAATTCTTTACACTCACGAAGCTGACCTTCAATGGACTCCTCACGCTGATTATCACTTGAGTATCGTGCATAAATTACAGTATTCATTCTATCACCTCAAGTGTATATAACCATAACGAATACCATTTTGCAAGTCATTTTGAAAATTATGTTTTTATCGTACAAGTTTGAGTACTATCATAGCAAAAGGCTGATGCAAAATCTGCACCAGTCCTTATGTAAAAAATTATTATAAATAACCTCGCCATTGGGAAATACTTTTGTTACATCATGCTGAACTGCTTCCCAATTTGCAACATTTTTTGACTAGTTTTTCATGTTTCAAATAAATAAATCATTAATCTAAAATTTCATGGTTATTGAACATCATGTTTTAACACGAAAAATGTTGAATAGAATATAATTATGTTGTAAAATAGAATTACAAAAATAATTAGGATGGTAATAATGAAAATAAATAAAAGATCATCAAATAGTAGTAAAGAATCTAAAAAAAACAAAAACAATTTCAAGAGTTGAAAATTGCACTACCTTTATAAATATGCCAATATATTCTGATGAAGAAGATAAGATTGGTATTGAACAACATGCTTTAGAAATCAAAGATGCTATAAATAAAGGAGCTCAAACTATTGCCATCACCTCAAATTTTGGTGGAGGTAAATCTAGTTTAGTAAAATATCTCGAAACTCAATATAGTAATATAACAACCAAGTTTTGTTATATTAACTTATGGTACGATAAAAACACACAAAGTTCTATCGATTTACACCGTTCTTTTATTTATCAGCTTGGATGCCAAATTAGCAAAAGCAAAGGGAAATATATTGGAAAGCGAATCAGCAAAAACTATGGACTGATAAAAATCTGTTTGCAAAGTTGGTTCCAATCTTTATTATCATATTGTATGTTTGCTTTAATAGCATTAGGTGTATTCTGGTTACCTTTATATGATAATATTACATCGAAAATAATAACAGACAATTGGTTTGAAAATAATCATATAAATTATGGTATTACATTTTTCGTTGCTGCTTTATTCATCGGAGTGTTTTTACTATATGCCGCAGACATAGTGTTTTCATCAAAACAATCAGCAGGCACCCGAGAAATAGACGAGCATGAAATTATGGATATTTACAAATCTTATATTTGCAAGTATCATTTTAAGCATTACATAGTTATAATTGAAGATCTTGATAGAACAGAAAATGAAAATGTTCTAAAATTCATAAGAGAGCTACGCCGATATTATGTCCCAACAGCAAAAAAACAATACAAACTCGAAAAAATGCGTTGCTTTTCAAATTTTTTGGATGAAAAATTACATTTAAAAAATAGAAATAGAATAACTTTTATAGTAAATGTAAAAACCGAAACGGAGTTAAACAAGGAGTTAAATTCACACAAGTTACAAAATATTAAAAAAAGAAGTGACACTAGAGATGAAGGTAATCAGTTAGAGTTAGAAATTGAAACAAACTATCTATATCCAAAAGTATTTGATTACACATTGAACCTAAAACAAATACATATTGACAATTATGATGTTATAATGAAAAAGTTGTTAGAAGACAATAAGGAATCCTTCATTTCTAACAATATCCCTGTTTTTTCTGCGGATAAAATAATTCCTGAATTTGAATGGCTAAAACGTGGCAAAAATTTAGATATTAGAGAACTAAAAAATCGTCTTAATGCTGCGATATCAACCTATATTAATTTACGACACAAATTCAAGGCCGATAAAGTATCCATGCCAAAATGTATAGCCTCGGCTTATATTAATGTAGCTTTTGAAAAAGAATACTCAAAAATAGAAAAAATTGGATTTGATGGAATAATAAATTTATATGTAAAAAACCATCAAATATCATCAAACGATATTTCCGATTATTTTTTAAAAAAGATATTAAAATTTCGGATGATTTCTCATCAGAATTGTTAAATTTAATAAAAGTTAACCTTTTGGATTTTGATTATAAGCAGTATTTTTATAATTTCCCAAAAGACAGCTACCTACACACTGTAGAAGAAAACCAGCTCATAAGCATTTTGCTATATAATACAGATGTTTCTAATATGGAGCATTTTGAAGATTTGGTTAATAATATAATAATTTCAAATCCAAATATAATAGACGATTCATATGAGAGATTGCGCGATTTAGGATTACGCTGTCCAAAATGTATATTTAATAGCAACAAACTTATGGAGTATAGTTTGAACCATTATTCCGACATGGTTTGGGGAACGCTTTCTAACGAATTACCTTATGACGAAGAATCTATATCAAGCACATCAAAAATACTAATTAATATAATAGAAAATAATTTTTTAGATAATCAATTAGAAATTAACAAAGTATGTAAATTGGTTATAGATAAATCCTCTCCTCAAGGAATAATTATATTTAGACGTGAAATTATTAACCACTTTTTGGATTTAATAGGAAAATTTGAAATACTGTATTCAGATAAAACCCCTTTAATTACGAGAAACGAAATAAATAGATTAAAGGGCAAAGTAGAATTATTTTCTTTTATTGATTATAATTCAACAGAGTTTACCATAGACTTTGTAGATATGCTACATCTTATATTAATAGACAACTATACTAATTCCGATGTTCAAAGTAAATGTGTAGAATTCTATCGCAATGTATATGATGTTTTAGGCGAAACCGATAATGAAACCCTAACCCTATTTATGTTCGATTATATGAAAACCACACAGCAAATTTTTACAGAATTAGAAAAAATCATATTGATAAATAACAACTTTTCAAAAATTCAAAGTGATTATATTGACATTATTAATCTCTTTGCTGAAAACAACAGTATTTCATATAACACTATTGACGAACTTGACAAAAATAATGTTACATCTGGTTTGTCTGAAAGGGTATGCCAACAGATATTTGAAGCAGATCATGTAGACGCATATATTGTTAATGCTTGTTCAACAAATATTAATATGATTGATTTTTATAATGAAAAAATAATTAGCTTTATTAACGATATCGATTTTTATGATGAAAACAGCAAAAAGTATTCTGAAATAATTTTACTACAAATAAGGAATCATTTAATAACAAGAGATATTGAATTAGCATTAAACTATAACGCGTTATTCTTTGGGAATAATATTATAATTTCAAAAGAGGAGCTTGGATTTATTCCTAATAAAGAGTTAGCATTGAACTTTATTGACAAAGAACAAATTAATGATTCAAATATAGAATACATAGCTCAATATCTAAACAATGGAGTTTCTTCTCAGAACCTAACATATATGATATTAGAGTTTGTGTCTTCAATAAATGATATAAATATAAAAAGAGCGTTGTTTGAACGATTGAATTTTGATAATATTCAATATTACAGAATTTCCCATGTTAGAAGAAGCACTATCCGTTCCCAGATGAGTGATGCTTATGATTTTTCCAAAGTACAAGAGCAAATAAAATATATGGCAACAACAAAGGTGTCAAATTCAGAATTTGAAAAACACATTAAAAGTCTTATATCAACCAAAAAGTTTGATAATTATTTGCAAAAAGCATATGCACAATACACATGGAAATTAAAAAGCGTGCCCGAAATTGTTATTTCTAATCTTTGCAATATGGATTATATCCAATCAATTCCAGCTTTGGTCTACAATAAAATGTTTGAACTTGGAAAATATAGATATTATGTATTAGCAAAGATTGCTGACGAAAAAACATTTATATTGGAAACGAGCAAACTTGATAAATTATACACAGTTTATGTAAAATTATTCTTTGAAAAAAATCTTTCAAATAGCACTAAAACATTAATGTCTAATAATTCGCAATTTGTCGAAATGATGATTGAAAACAAAGAGTACAAAAATGCATCAGAAACAGACAGGCTACGATTTACAAATGCATTACAAACAAAAGAATCTTTGATTGACTTGTATGATAATTATAACAAAGATGTAGTCATAAAATATTTAAGTCTTATTAAAGGTTTCAAGGATGAAGATGCATCAAATTATTATTTGGAATTGATGAAGAACGATAAATCTTTAGGCCATTTAGAAATTTTATATTCGCACAATTATAATCATTTTGTTGATAGAACATCAAAAACTCGATACACTTGGTATTATCATCATTAATATAGGATAGCTATTGTTTGTAATCATGTTTTCAGAGTATCATGCGAGTATCCGATAGGTAGTAAGAACAAAAGAGGTAATGGATAAATCTGTTACCTCTTTTTAATGCACTAATCCTCTCTAAAATGTAACATGTTTGTATACTCGAACTTGTTGGATAATCCGAAAAACTCAACCATAACAAATATAAGTCACATAAATCGTATTGATAATAATTCTATCTTTACCAACACGTCAATATGTGTTATATTTAATATATGAGGTGATAATTATGAGAGATGTAATCAAATCAATAGTTGTAGAAGAATTCTCAAGATTGACTAACAATATTGAGAGTGATTTTGAAAGTAATTATAAGAGAAAAGTGAATAATTTCCTTTTAAGTCAAATGGATGAAAATATTACAGCCAGTATGGTATTTGTAAGTAGTTTTGAATCAAAAAGCGGATTTGCTATTGAGTCTTGTGCGAAAAGAATAGCGATATTAAAATTCGGTGAAGAAAATGTTCCTGCTATTGTAAATCCAAGAAATCTTGATCACCATATTGTAGCACCAGTTAATGGACAAATAGTTGTTACAGATGTTGATACACATAACGGAGATTTACGAGGAAGAATTTCTGCTTTTAGAGCAAACAATGTTGCTTCTGGTAGGGGAAGAAACAGAATTGAAAGTGGTGTAACTCAAAATAGCATAAAAGAAAACTTACTTCCTTTATCTGCTGAGTATATGACAAATACAATACATACAAAGCCAGTTGATCTAGCGTTTTTCGATGGAGAAAATTGGAATGTATTAGAACTAAAAGCTGGCGGAGATCTTGACAGTTCAAACGCACCATCAAATGTTGAAAAGCTCCTTACAATTTATGTTGATATGGGAATTGAAAATTGCAAAGCATATTTTGGCACACTATATAACAAAGATGGTGAAGGAAATACTTGGACCGGTGCAGTGAAGAAGCATATGGCTTTTCCGGAGATGTTCTTAATAGGTAAGAATTTCTGGGAAAAGATTTTACCTGATGGTATTTCTTTTGAAGATTTTGAACAAATATACAAAGAAGCTTTAGAAGAAATTGATTTAAACCAAAGAATAACTGAAATGATTAGAAATTGCATATCCTAAAACTATGGCACAATATAAAGTAGAAAAAATCAAATCAAAAAAATACACTTTAATTCAAGGCGATTGTTTAGATTATTTAAACAAAATACCAGATAATAGTATTGATTTAATATTAACTGATCCGCCATACAACATCGCTCAATACTCTACCGGAAACATAAATCTTCCTGGTCGAAGTGCGTTGAATAATGACTTAGGTGAATGGGATTTAACTCCTATCGAACCCGCAAATTTTATAGATAATTTCAAAAGAATACTTAAACCCGATGGAAACATATTTGTTTTTACAAGCTACAATTTGATAGGGAAATGGCATGAGGCTTTTGACAAGGAATTTGATACATTTCAATTCTTTGTATGGCACAAAACAAATCCCGCTCCAAAGATATTTAAAAACGGATTTCTAAACAGTTGTGAAATGATAGCATGTATGTGGAATAAAGGCCACAAATGGAACTTTTCAAAACAGAATGAAATGCACAATTTCTTTGAAAGCCCTATATGTATGCGCCCAGAAAGATTATCTAACCCAAAACATCCAGCTCAAAAGCCGGTAAAGCTTTTAGAACACATTTTAAAAATTGCCTCAAATGAAGGTGATGTTGTTTTGGATCCATTCATGGGCGTAGGATCTACAGGGGTCGCAGCGTTAAGGAATAACAGAAAATTTATTGGCTGTGAAATTGAGAATGAATATTTTGAAGCAGCAAACACGAGAATTAGTCAGGAGGTGAGTTTTTGAGTAGAGAAATAACAGAAGAAAATTTAATTGCCTTTTTACAGACCATTTTAGAAGTTGAAGGAGAAATTTCATTATCCGACTTTAAAGAAAGGGTAAAAAATGCTTTTATTCTTTCTGAATATGATCTTAGCAGGTCGCAAACCAGACCAAACGAAGCAATGTACGAACAGCGTTGTAGAAATCTGAATTGTCATCGAAATTTTCCATCTAATTTAATATCTTATGAAAATTGTATTTTCAAATCACGCTAATAATAACAAATCTCCCAGTTTCACACTGGGAGATTTGTTATTATTAAATGTTCCACATCTCTATTATTTCGACTTCTAACATTATATGAATATTGTTTATCAAAACTTAATATGTTGAAATCTTTTTCATATAAACTACTTATAAAATCAGTATTTTTAATTACGAGTATAAACTTTGCTAAAGTTTTCTTTAATGCATACGCTAAACGTTCTTGATCAGTTTTTGTAAAATCCTTTCCTTCGTAATCAGAAAAATCAGTATCATAAGGTGGATCTAAGAACATAAAATCTTTCTCAGTAAGATTAACATTATTGAAGAAATCCTCAAAATCCGAACAATGTATATCTGTATTTGAGAACAATGTATCAATTTCTCTATTAAACATATTATCAATTTTTGATTTCATATTTTTTCTGTTATATGACATGCCACCATATGGAATATTAAATTCGCCTTTAGAATTATATCTAAACATTGAACCATAACAGTATTCTCTAATAAAATAAAAATTTGCGGCTTGATATTGTATAGATTGGTCAGTTATTCTTCCAAGGCTAATATCATTAAATACTTTACGAAAATACATATAATAGCCACTAGTGAAGCCGGTAATTAGATTCTCACATAAATCTTCAGTTGTGAAAGGCTTTTTGTTATAGTTTGCAACTGTTCTTACAAACTTATCCTCAACCATTTGATGAATATAAGAATCAAATTCATCTTTATTTAAAAGCAATTTTTCACTAAATCCAGAATTTATCTTATCGGACATGCTTGATATTAAATCTTCTAATGTTGAACTTAACTCTTCTTTTTGGATAATACCTTCTTTCAGTTTAAAAAAGATATGTAATAGTTCATTTGTTTCTTTGCTGCAAACAGATACGATATTATTGAAACTATTATTATAGCAAATCAATAGATCATATAGCTGCTTATCTTGATCTTTAATCAGTTTATAATATTGGATTAAAGATTCAGATATATCATTAATTGCGGCAGATTTAGGTGAAAGGTTAAAAAACAGTGCTCCGCCCCCAAAGAATGGTTCTACATATCTATCATATTCAGGAATTAATGGTTTAATTTTTTCGATTTCTCTAGACTTGCCGCCAGGCCATTTAATGATTGGATTCACACTATCACCTCTCTATTGCAAAAACAGTATAACATAAAATCATTTTTAATAAAAGATACTTTGTGCACAAAGTTATAAAAATTTATTTGTTAGTTATTGTAAAAATCAAAATTAATACAATTGTTACTGGACTTATCACGGATTTCGTAGTATGTGTTTGTACTGCAAAGGAGTTGATTATTTATGACAACACTACAAGAATTATGGTATGGAAACATTAGACCTAATGAAGATAGAATTGTTACTAACGAAGAGAAAAAGCTGATTGAGTTAATTGCTCGGCATCACGAAACGCTATCTTCTTCCCTAAAGGATGATGACCTGATTGTATTTGAAAAAAATGTTGATTGCTTCACAGAGTACGCTTCACTGATTGAGGCACAAGCATTTGAAATTGGATTTAAGTTGGCTGTAAAAATTCTTACAGAATGAATCATATATAGGGTGCATTTGATGTGCCCACCGGGAGCATTAGACTGCACGCAAACAATAGAAATGCCTTCCATAAAAATTGGGCTACCCTTGGTATGAAAAATTATATAATAACAATAGAAAAGGGCTTTTTGAAAATTTTTCTATTTTTCGGATAAGTAATCGAGCTGATAATAAATCTCGATTGTAGGCGATTTGTGAGCGTCTTTTGAGAAGATAATGAGAACGCGATAATGAAGAAAAACTACCCCAAATAGCCATTATTTGCAAGGTCGATAAAGATGCAGGTTAAAAGACTGTTATCGGCAAGCCGAAACAGTCAGAAAAACACCGTCCGGCAGTGCCTGTCGGATTTATTTCACTGTTATTAAAAAACGCATCTGTTAGGACGAGTGTTATTACTCCAACAATCCTCAATGATTACAAGGAACATTGGTGTTATTGCAAAAACCATGAGGCAAGCAGAGCGTTCGGCGTTCCACCGAACACCTAACTTATGGGCAGAAGCCCAAACCCACTTTTTTGCTTTGAAAATATTGTAGTTGACTTAGCATATCCTTTGCGGTATTGTATGGTTGCCAAAAGGCAAAACATATAAACTGAAAGGAAAACACGATGAAAAATAAAACTGGATATTCAAAATTTCTAACAGTAGGAGGTGACAAATAAACAGCTATCGGGAATGAGTGATATCAGTGAGCTACTATATCCCTCAGGAAATAATAGATTCTGTTGCAGAATTTCTACTGCCAGACATTAGAGAGTTCGCAGAAAGCGATTTAGGCAAAGAGTTAATCGCGGCTAAACGAAAAGAAATTGAAAATACAGAATCAAATACCGAATAGCAAAAGGGGCTGTAAAAAAACAGCCGAATAAAAAATCGACTGCATTCTTTCCGAAA
>JBJEGN010000124.1:0-65108 GCA_051875105.1 Candidatus Gastranaerophilaceae bacterium | reverse complement strand
ATGCTTAAAGATGATTTGTGTAAGGTTTATGTTTTTAAACCAAAGAAATGAAAAATTTTTGGATTGCTGTTTTGTATTTTGCTTGTTGTTGGTTAAAACCCAACCTGTGCCTTTTTGTCAGAAGCTATTATAATTTAATATCGTATTTGACTTTTTTTAATTTGACTTTATGAAAAAATTTAACTCTTTGTTAGTTTTTCACAATTGTTATATTTTTTCTTTGGATGTTAGATTTGCTCATATAAAACAATTAGTAATATCCTCTGTCCAATATAAGTTTAGTTGTTGCATCTATTGTATAATAAAATTTATATTGATCCGTATTTCGTTTTTTACATTCTTGAAGATAATAATCTACAAGCTCTTTTAACCGTTTGTTATATGGCTGACCTTTTTTATTTTGAAAACCACGACAAAAATCTATACTAATATCAATACAACGTGCTCCTATTTCTTCGCAAGTTTCTATCCAATCTTTAATGTCTTTTTCTGTATCATTATATCCTTCATCGATTATATATCGAACAACAATTTTATTCTTATCAGGAGCATTTTGTATGTATCTTACCAAATTTTCCTTTACTTGCTCAAATTTATCTCGTTTTTTTATTCGTTTGAATACCTCCCTTGAACCGGCAGATATTGTTACAGAAAAAACAACATTCGGATTTTGCAACATTTTCTGTACTGTTTCTGAATATTTAATCCCTGAAGACATAATATATGCAAAATAAAAACCATGTTCAAGCATTACTTCCATTATTTGAGGAAATTCTTCTAATAATGCTATTTCTCCTCCACCAATTTCAAATCGAAAATCTTTAGCCGGTGCTAAATACTCTTTTTCATGTAATTCTTTTATTATAGGATAAGCATCATAATATGCAGATTTTTGTACCTTGTCCGTAAAAGATTCTCTGTGCATAGCCTGAAAACAGTATTCACATTCACAATTACAATGTACCCAGTGAAAAATACTTAATTTGGTAATTTGTTGATTTTCATTCCATTCCTGTTCTATAAACTGAGGACAACCTTCGCAGCCTTTTGGATATATTCCTTTTTTGCAGTTTTCAATAAGTTGATTTCTTATTTTCATTATTTCTTCACATTTTGGAGCTGCTTTTTGCTCTTCATATGAATAGAAATACTCGCCTCCATGCAGTTCATTACAATTTTGTATGTGAGATAACATCAAGTTTAAACTGTGAAATAAATGTTGACAACATTTGAATTTCATAAATAAATCCTCGTTTTTATATTTTTCTGTCTTATTTTAATCGATAAAATATTGAACAGGTGTTGCATATTGAAAATTTTTGTGACTGTTTTCTTCTCTATATTTATTTACTGTTTTTATAAGCATATTTTTATCTGACATTAACTCTTCAGAATATGGAATTTGTCTTTCTTTTCTTACATAATAAGCATAGGAAAATTCTTCATGAGCAATATTTTCTTTTTTTGCTATTGCTTTTGCATAATCCATAAGGTAGTGTATATGAGGTGACACGTTCTTTTGCTGATTTTTTGCTGTATAATTTGCCTCTACGTCAATTACAATATTTTTAATGTCTAATTCTTTCATTTTGTCAAAGAACAAATCCATTTCTTCAATTGTATCATTATATCCCGGAATAATAAGATACTTTATCATTAATTTGCTTTTTGATGATTTTTTTTCAGCTTTTGCATATTTTTCTATTGTATCAACAACAATATCAAATCTATCTACACATTTTATTTTTTTATAAGTTTCCCTGCAACCGGAGTCGAGAGAGATACAAGTTTGTATTTTTCCATTTTCTATACCGTCTGAAAGAATTTTACTATACCTTATTGCTGAAGTATTAACCTTTATATTTGCATTTTGCTTATTAAATAAGTCAATTAAATCATCAAAATGATTCATAATGGTTGGTTCTCCACCTTGAAATATAACAAGCCCTGTATCAGTTACCTTGAAATATCCTTTTTCAACCAAATCAACCATTATAGGATATACATCATAATACTTTTTATGAATTCTGTTTATATCTCCACAATAAACACATTTTGCATTACAAAGTTTTATTGCGGAAAAGGCAATTTCTGAAATATATCTTTCGTCAGACTCTTCTTTTTCGTACAGAAAACAACAACCCTTGCATTCTTTCAATCCGATTTTTTTTTGAGCTTCTGTTTTTTCTTTTTTTATTTTGAAAAGTTGGTCCCAATCAATAGGTTCCCCATTATAATTTTCTATTATAGTTGGGGCTCCAAGATTATCATGGTGGAAAATGCAACAATCATCCAAACGATTAAGTTCAAAAGATAACCCATGTTCCAAATAATTGCAACCAAAATACTTCATTTAAAATCCTTTCGGATATATTATAATCTATTCGAATTTTATATGCAAATTCATACAAATTTTATATATTCGTTTTCATATAGATATAAAATTATAAAATCTTATTCTTAAATATATTTTTAATTGAAGGTATCATTTTTTTTAAACTCAAATTATTACTTTTAACCACAAATAATTTAGTTTTCAAAATAAAAAATGCCTACCTCAAAACTATAATCTTCTCATTGATTGTTTGCGTTTCATAATATCAATAATCTTTTTACGCAAGTTATAGGCTAATTCTTTCTGATATCTGCGAATGTCTTCAATTGCTGCGTGCATAGAACGTGTCGGGTCAGGATTATTTATGTTAACGTGATTTAAACTGTCCTCTGCTATCTTAATGTCAGCTTCCGCAAGCGTTATTACGTCAAGAACTTCGTTAACCTCCATTTCCGTAAAACCACGTCGCTTTAAATTTAATGCCAACTGCTGCTTTAAATTTTCTCGGCTTGCTGATGTTCCAAATGTTGGTTCGTTTGATGTGCTGAAAAAATTTCCAAAAAGTCCCAAATTCTAATCCTCTTTTCTCAATTATATATGATTTTTTCTCAAAAAACTATGATTTTTATTATAATTTTGTAACAATTTTATTTAAAAAAAGATTACTACCACTTGATTAAAATATTTCTTTAGTGTATAACTTACACGAAAACACCAAGGTAAGTTTAATAGGAGATTTAAACATGGTAAAAGTAGCAATAAACGGATTCGGAAGAATCGGACGTAACACATTAAGAGCAGCTATCAGAGAAGGTATCTTTACTGAACTTGATTATGTAGCAATCAATGACCCCGGTTTGAAACCTGCAGATGCAGCTCGTATTTTTAAGTATGACTCAGTTATGGGTAAATTCGACGGTGAAGTTGAAGCTGTTGAAGATGGTATCATCGTTAACGGTCACAAGATTTTGTTCTTCGCTGAAAAAGACCCCGCTCAACTTCCTTGGGCTAAACTCGGAGTTGAAGTTGTTATTGAATCAACTGGTTTCTTTACAGATGCAACAAAAGCTCACGCTCACATCGATGCTGGTGCTAAGAAGGTTATCATTTCTGCTCCTGCAACAAACGAAGATATCACTATCGTTTTAGGTGTAAACGATAATATGTATGATTCAGCTAAACACAATGTTATTTCAATGGCTTCTTGTACTACTAACTGTTTAGCACCGGTTGCTAAAGTTATCAAGGAAAAATTCGGCATTGTTAAAGGTTTAATGACAACAGTTCACTCATACACAGGCGACCAAAGAATTTTGGATGCTGGTCACAAAGACCCCAGAAGAGCAAGAGCTGGTGCTTTGAACATCGTTCCTACTAAAACAGGTGCTGCAAAAGCAGTTGCTTTGGTTATTCCTGAATTAAAAGGTAAATTGGACGGTTTCGCTATGAGAGTTCCTACTCCGGATGTTTCTTTGGTTGATGTTGTTTTCGAAACTGAAAAGAAAGTTACAGTTGAAGAAGTTAACGCAGCATTAAAAGAAGGTGCTGACGGACACGTTCTTTGCTACACTGAAGAACCGCTCGTATCATCAGATTACATCGGTTCATCACAATCATCAACAGTTGACGCTTTGTTAACAAGAGTTATGGGCGACAATATGGTTAAAATCATTTCTTGGTATGATAACGAAATGGGTTATTCAACAAGATTAGCTGAAACTCTTAAGATGGTTGCTGAAAAATTGTAATTCGATTTTATCGAAAGAAGCAAAAACGGTCACTTACAAGGTGACCGTTTTTTTGTTTTCTAAAAAATTTGATTTTTTTTATACAAAGATAATTTAATATATATATAGGATTTGTTTTTAGTGAAATTGTAGTTCAATTAATATGTGAATGTGAATGTAATTTTAAGAGGATATATAAATGAAAAACTTACTTCAAACAACAATTGTATTAGCGGCTACAGCGATTTTTTCAGCACCGGCTTTTGCAGATGGGCTTATTTTCGATCCGGATACTTATCCTGTAAAACCTGTTAATAGCACAGTTGTTGCTCAAAACTCAACATCAACAACAGCACACCCTTATGCAAATAAATCAGAGTATTCTGTTTCCACTACTGCTGTTAATACTAAAACTGTTCAAGATATTCAAAATTCTGAAACAAGACAAAATAACAATATGCAAAATGCTCTTTTTGAACTTGATTCAGCACAAGTTGATATAAGAAATCAATTAATTGATGCAAGAGCTAAATATACTGATATTGATAACCAATATAAATTGATAAAAGAACAAAGAAAAATTCAAAAACAAACGGTTAAAGATGCGGAAAGAAGAATAAACCGTATCGAAAAAACAAAAAATCAAATCAGAAAAAGTATGCAAATTAACTAATTTTTATACAATATTTTTGAAAAGGTCGGGGTTGCCCGACTTTTTTATTTTGTCAGATATTTTTTGAATTCGTCAGTTGTTGTGTTGCAAATCATATCACAATGTTTGTTGTATTTTTCAACTAAGGTTTCAAGAATTTTAAATTCATCAGATTTTGATAAAATTTCAAAAGATACTGGTGTTATTGTACCTATTGAAATTTCATCATTTTTATCGTTGGTTTCAATATTTCCAAAACCACTTTTAGAGAGTAATTTTATTGTTTGATTTATAATTTCATTATTATATAATGAATTTTTTCTGATAACACTAATCGTTGTTTTTCCACTCAATGTTGATTTTGCGTATCTTAGCATGCCTGCAATTTTTGAAATCACATTTTTGGTTTCTATTTTTTCATTTTCATAATTCAAAAATACAAATTCTTTTATATTCGCAGATAAAAGGTTTTTTAAAATATTTTTGGAGCGAGGCATGTCAACAAATATTAGTACATCAAGGTTTTGAGGTAATTTTTCGTAATCAAAGATTTTTTCTTGTGATAATTTTTTTGAGAGCAGAAAATCTGAAGATTTTTTTAGCTCACAAAACGCAGCGCATTTTTCTTCTGAATATTCAATAACGTTGAGAATTTTTTCGTAATTTCTTATTTGTGTTCTACAGTCAATAATTTTAGGTGTTTTAAGCTCGTCGATTTTTTTATCGGTAAGGATATAATCTTTTATAAGTAATTGAACAGAGGTTTTTCCGTTAAAAGAATTTATTTCTGGGAAGAAGGCAATATCGATTTTATCTGAATTTTCTCCTGCAAATTGCGGTTCTGACCATTTTACGCATTCCAAACTTTTGCCATTTTCATCAACACAATATAATTTTAGGTGGTTTTTATTTTGACCCATAAATTTATATGTTGCGATCTGAAGATTTTTTATAGCCAAAATCGGCTTTTCATTGGCTGCTCCAAACGGTTCGAGCATATTCAAAGTTTCAATTGTGTCAGTTGATATATCATTTGCAGATATTTCCAAATCTATTGGTAAAATTTCTTTCAATTCTTCTCCGTTTGTTTGTTCCAAAACGGAGTTGTTAATTGCTTCTTGAACTTTTTCAAAAGATACAATATTTCCGTCAAAAGCAAAACCTCCTGCAAATTCATGCCCTCCAAAACTTAAGAATAAATCTTTGTTTTCATTCAGAATTTCATATATATTAATGCCTTTTAATCCCCTACAGGAGCATCTGTATATATTATCGCATTTTGTTATTACGAATGCAGGTTTTGTATATGTTTCAACAATTTTTGAGGCAGAAAGTCCGATAATCCCGATATGAGCATCTTTGTCAAAAATTACAATTGAATTTTTATAAAGATAGGGATTTTCTTGAATAATTTTTTCTGCTCTTTCAAATGCTTCATAACAAAGTCGTTGACGCTCAGAATTGAGTGTTGAAAGTCTTTCTGCAATTTCTTTGAGTTCTTTTTCATCTTCTGAAACGAATAATTTAAAAGACAAATTCGCATTTTCCAATCGTCCTGCGGCATTTAATCTTGGAACAACAGTGAAAGCAATCATTTCAGAGTTGATTTTTTCAAAATCTGTAATACCTGCATTTGTAAGAATTGCTGTTATCCCTTTGTTTACGCCGTTTTTTAGCGATTTCAATCCGGAATAAACGATATGTCGATTTTCTCCTTGAAGAGGAACAATATCTCCAATTGTTCCTATTGCAGCTATTGCAAGAAGTTCTTCATATAAATTGTTTTGGTCATACTTTTTTAATAATTCCGATGCAAGCTTAAATGCAATTCCCGCACCTGATAAGTTGCATAAAGATTCAATGTCTGAAGTCGAAATGTTTTCCTGCAGTGAATTTTTCGCTTTTGGATTAATAATAGCAAGTGATTCCGGTAAAATCTCCGGAGCTTCGTGGTGATCAGTAATTATAACGTCTGTTTTGAAGTTTTTTGCGAATTTGACTTCCTCAAAATTAGATATCCCGCAATCTACTGTGATTATTAGTTTAACCTTCTCTTTGGCAATAAATTTTACCAAAGATTTTGTGTTCATTCCATGATTTTCAGATTCTCGGTTTGGAATGTATTTGTCAACATTACAGCCTATTGTCTTTAATGTTTTGAATAAAATTGCGGTACTTGTGACTCCATCTGTATCAAAATCACCCCAAATCATAACTTTTTCTTGGGTTGAAATGGCTTTGTTTATTCGTTCAAGTACCTTTTCACTATCTTTAAAAACAGAAAACGGTATAAATGTTTTTTTTTCAGGGTTTAAAAAATCATCAGCTTTTTCATCAGTATTAATGTTTCGGATTAATAAAAGTTTTGCAAGTAATGGATTTTGTTTGGCTATTGAAAGTGTTCCCACTACTTTTTGTGATTTCCAGAGCTTCATAATTTTTTGTAGTCACCCTCTTGATAATCGTCATCGTCGTCTTCGTCATCAAAGTCTAAATCTTCATCATCTTCTTCATCCAAATCTTCGGGAGATTCTTTGATTTTATCAACTACCATTTTTGCCATTTGTTTTGCAACTTCGGTTTGAACATCGATATCAGAGTTCTCAAGCATTGTTATTGCTGTTCTCAATGTTTTATCAATGTCATACCACCTGCTGTGACCTTGATTTACTAAACCTTCATCAACTGCATTGATAATGTCGTCTACACCTGAGTATTCACTGTATGCAATATTATGCTCAATGATAATCTTAATTATATTTAAAGCTACCTTGATTTGCGTTTCGTCATCAGAAAGCTCTAATGTCTTCATTGAACGGGACAAAACAGGATCTTTGTCATACCAACGTCTGACATTTTCACTGTATTCTTCACGCATTTCGGATACTCCTTTTTCCTAACTGTTCTTATATGTAATTCCATAATCTGATTTTGGATATTCCCATTTTAAAGTTTGCATGTCACAAGCTATTTTGCATGCTCCGCATTCAAGACAATTTTCATACTTTACTATAAGTGTATTGTTCGTTTCATCCCAAGAATAAACGTCTGCCGGACATACATACATACACCCTTTACCCGTACATTTTTTGCAAGAGTCCAAATCAGGTACAAGATGTGATTTTTGATTTGTGTTTGTTTTGACTTTTGAAAGTTTTTCTTCGATTTTCTTTGGTATCATTTCGCCTACTTCAGTATATTTATACCTAATTTCATTATATTGTATATATCTTTTATTAGTGTTGAAAGTTTTCTTTCTGTGATGAATTTTTTTATGTATTTTCTGTATAAAGATGCCCTTGGGATAAATCCTGATTGAGTGAACATTTCAAAAAATTCGTTAACCTTTCTCGGGTAAAATTTTAAAAATGAATTACTGTTTGCGTGAACTGTCGGTAATACATCTTTATAAGTTTTTAAATCTTTGAAAGCAGCTGTGTTTCTTAGATTTACTGCATATTTTGATAATCTTTCTTCTGAAAAATCTTGTAAATCAATTGCTTCAATGGCTGTCATTGCGGCTATTTTTCCACTTAACATCGCTATGTTTGTTCCTTCAAAGTGAACATTGTTAACAAGCATCGCCGCATCACCCACTACCATAACGCCATCACCAAATAATTTGGGCATAGCATTTACCCCGCCTTCCGGAATAAGGTGGGCTGAATATTCTGAAAATTCTCCATCTTTTATTAATGGGGCAATAGATGGGTGTTCTGCTAATTTGTTTAACATTTCATTTGGTGTGACTTTATGTTTTTTCATTTCGTCTAAATTTATTCCGAGTCCCAATGAAATTACTTCTTCTCCGGCATAAACAATTCCTACTGCCGTCATTCCGTCAAAAGGTGCTCCTATTATTTCCATAATGCAGCCTTCTCCTTCTGACAAATTTAATCTGTCTTCGAGAACTTTTTTAGGAAGTTTTACGACTGCTTTTACTCCTAATGCCACATCGCTGTCTTTTATGGTTTTCCTTAATCCTATTTGTTTTGCCAATAAAGAATTTACACCATCTGCAATAATGACTATGTCTGAGTAAAAATCTTCTTCATCTGTACGTATTCCGATAACTTTTCCTTTTCGGACAATAAGTTCTCTAACGGTCGTTTTGGGTGAAAAATATGCTCCCACCATTTCCGCTTGTTCTATACACCATGCATCCCATTTTGCACGATTTACCGTATAACTCTTTGAATTTTTAAATCTCTTATAGTTTATTGATACAAAACTTGTTTCATCTGCTAAAACATATCGATGTTCTGTGTTCACTCTTTCTATAGGTGCTTCTTCTTTGAATTTTGGATATAAATCAATTGTCGGAAATTCATAGATAGCTCCTCCAAACATGTTTTTGCTGCCTGCAAAATTACCACGTTCCAAAATTACTACTTTCTTTCCTGCTCTTGCAAGCGTAATCCCAGCTGCCGCTCCCGCAGGTCCTGCTCCTACAACTATGACATCAACTTTATTGGTTTGTTCCATTGGTATATCCTATAAGAAATGACACTTAATTATACAATTTTTTCAAATTTTCGGCAACGGCTTAATATTAATCTTTTTTACTTTTTTGCAATACCTATAAAAGTAATTCATAATTTAATTATGATGAAAAGATTTTTTATACTTTGGGTTTCAATTGTTTTTTTGTTAGGTATAAGTCCTTCTGTTTCGGCTCTTGAGATTATTTATCCTCAAAAAAATCCTTATTATACAAATGCTAAAGAAACATTTATTGTCGGGAATGTTGATAAAAAATCAAAATTATTTGTTAATAATAATCCTTTGAAAGTTTGGAAAAACGGTATGTTTTGTTTTGTTCCAACTTTGTCTGACGGTCAAAACAAATTTGTTTTTGTTGAAAAGAAAAAAAATAAATCCTTTTCAAAGGAAATATTGGTGATGAAAAATCTTCCTAAACAGTATAAATCTTCCGCAAATACAAAAAAAATTCAGCAAGTAAATTACGAAAAAATTGTATTCGCCTTTATTGTCAAAAATAATGTTCCGATTAGAAATCAACCGTCTGATAATGCTAAAAGAATTACGCACCTTCCTATGAATACGAATTTGTTAATACAATCTGAATATGGAAATTGGTATAAACTATTTTCATATGATTCAAAAGAACCTATGTGGATTAACAAATCACATGCTTCAATTTTATCTTTTATAGATGAAATACCTCTTGCTGATATTTCGGATATTGATTTCTATCAAGATGATAAATTTTGTTTTCTTAAATTTTTTATTGATTTTCAAAATCCTTATAAAATCGTTGAAAATGAAAATTCTCTTGATTTAACTTTCTATAACGTTAACAGTATTGAAGATTTAAAACCTGCCTTGAAAAAGCAAAATGTTTTTGATGAAATTTACATAAAATCGTTTGAAAATAACAATTTAACATTAACTATAAAACAAAACAGCAAACTTTGGGGATATGATGCTGAATATTATGGTAATAGCTTTGTTTTAAAACTCAGAAAAACTCCGATTATCGACAAAAAACACCCTCTAAAAGGATTAACTATTGCTGTTGATGCAGGTCATGGCGGTGAAGAAAAGGGTGCTCTCGGTTGTGCAGGAATAGATGAAAAAACTATTAACTTGCAAATTTCATTAAAATTAAAAAAAATTCTTGAAAAACATGGTGCAGAAGTAATTATGACAAGAGAAAAAGATGAATATGTCGAAATTTACAGACGACCTGAAATTGCAAAGATTAATAATGCTATTATTTGTTTGAGTATTCATGCAAATTCAATGCTTGACGGAAATCCTTATAAAAAACATGGAACAAGTGTTTTTTACTATAATGAACAAGCAAAAGGACTTGCAACAATTATAAATAACAGGATGGTTAACGATTTGCGTTTACGTGATGATGGGACAAATTATGCAAGTCTGGTTTTGACAAGGCCTACCTTGCCGATTTCTGTATTGATAGAAACTGCTTATATGCCAAATCCCTATGAGTATTCAAAATTAACAAACAGCAGATTCCAAAATCGTATTGCAAAATCAATTGCAAAAGGTCTGGAAGAATACCTTTTGGAAGATATTCAAAAACATCAAAAAAATAACACTTTAGAAAATGAATTGTACTAAAATCGTTCTTGTTCTCGGTTTATTATCAAAGTCAACAAGAACAATTTGCTGCCAAGTGCCTAAAAATGGTGTGCCATCTACGATTGGTATGTTTTCTGACGTTCCGATTAATGACGAACGTAAATGAGCATAACCATTTCCGTCTTGCCATGTTTGATCGTGATAATACTCTTTGTTTACAGGTGCAAATTTTTCAAGCGCTTCCGGCAAATCTCTTAATAGTCCCGGCTCGTATTCAAGTGTCGTTATTGAGGCTGTTGAACCGATTACGTATATATGAACATTCGCATTTTGTATTTCATGTTTTTTTGTTAATTCAACTATTTGCGATGTTATATCAACTATGTCCGTAAAACCTTTTGTACTAACGTTAAATCTATCTGTTATAATTGCCATTTATATCTCCAACCTGCAACATAATATCCTAATTATCACACATATTTTTTGAGATGTAAATATTTATTTTTTACACTTTTTAGAAAAATGTTTTTGTTGCCAAAATTTTAAAATAAGGTTAAAATGAGTTAAGCATGGATTTAGGGTGAAGTTCGTGCAAGTTTAAATATACCCGAGGAGAAAATACCAAATGTACGAAGATGAAAAGTTAATCTGCGAAGATTGTGGCAGCGAATTTGTTTTCACAGCAGGCGAACAAGAATTTTATGCAGAAAAAGGACTTGTTAACAAGCCGAAAAGATGTCCGGAATGCCGTAAAAACAGACGTAACAGCCAAAGAGCAAAAAGAAAAATGTATGATGTGATTTGCTCTGATTGCGGATGTCAAACTCAAGTTCCCTTTAAACCAATTTCCGGAAAAGAAGTTTATTGTAAAGAATGTTATGCTAAACATCACGAATAATTTTTTTATTGGATTAAATATTTTTATGATAAAGAGGTTTGCAATATAACCTCTTTTATGTTTTATTTTTTTATAAAATATATTGGTAAGTAAATGGAAAATAAATTTTTTTTGAGAAAATATTTTAAATATTTTTTTTATTTTGCGACAAGTTTAATTGTTTTTCTTGTTTTCAATTATTGTTCTCAAACAATTTGTCTGCATAGTGAAAGTTTAACTATGCCTTTTGACAAAGATACTGTTTTCTTTGGTAATAATTTTCCTGTTCCTTTTGTTGCTAATACTCTTAATCAAATATTTAACAGCTTTTTAAAAAGTGATCATTCTTGGTATATTTTTTCTTTTGTTTATATCTTTATAGAAAGATTTGTTCCTTTTGCCCTTAAAATGCACCCTCAAAATGCAATTAAGATTTCATCCGTTTTTATTTTATTTCCAATCTTTTTTATTTTTTTATATAATTTATCAAATTGTTTTGTTAAATATTTTTCTAAAAAGAATTTTGTTCTTAGAAGTTTGATGCTTTTATTTGCTCTTTGTTCATCTATTGCTGTTATGGATAACATCTGGTTTGGTTGGGTCTTTTATCATGATTGTTGGTTCCTTGCATATATATTTCTCCCAATTTTTGGAATTGCTTTATATAATTTACTTGAGTTATTTTATATTGAACAAAAAAAAATAAAAATTTTTACGGCAAGTTTTATAATTTTATTTCTTTGTGTTGCTGTAGGACACGAATATTATAAATTTCTATTTGCTGTTGCATTTCCTATTATTTGTTTTTTGCATATTTGTGTATTCAAAAATAAAATCAATAAAAATATTTTTTTTAAATACTTTTTTGGGTTTTTGTTTTTACTTTCGATTTTTTTGTTAAACAATGTTTCTACCGTCTATTTTGAAAATTGGTTTGATTCGCATATTAGAACGAGTTTTGATTTCTATACATTTTCTGCACATTTGAAAGGCTTTTTAAAATCCTATTTTTATTATTTCTTTGTAAAAAAATATTTATACTATTTTTTAATTTTGCTTATATCTTTTTTGATTATAAAATTTGTCCCAAATAAAGAAAAAATGAAGAGATTTCTTATATTTTCATTCTCCATGTTTATTACAACTGTTTTGTTTTCTCTTTGTTTGATTTTTGCAACTCCGGGATATGATAGTTGTTTCCTCTTTTTAACAGAGCATGAGGGTATAAGATGGTTATTTGATTTAACTATGTTGATGATAATTCTTTCATCTGTAGGTTTTTTGTTCAAAAATTGTGTTCGTTCTGTCCGCAAAAAGTTAAGGAGAATTCTTTTTTATTTTTGTCTGATATTTATAGTGCTTTTTTTCTGCAAATTTATCGGTTCAGAAAGATATCCTTTTACTTTTTGTTATAGAAAAAATCTTTATATTCTTGAAAAATTCTATATTCTGAACAGAAAAATAAATGATGATTTTATATTTTATCATTATCAAACTTCGTTAGTCCCTAAGGATGCTTATATTTATCTGGATTATACCTATAAACTAAATCCTGACAATAAAGAGTACGAACTTCAAAATGTTTGTGAGGCAAAAGATTCCTTTGCTACTGTTTGTCGAAGAAATTTAATAAAGAAGATGTATGAAAAAACCCATTACAAAATGAATGAAGAAGAATTAATGTTTTTGGATTTTGAATCTCTTTATAAATTACGAGATATGGATTTTAGTAAATAATAAAAAGCGAAATTTCCGTTTTAAGGAAATTTCGCTTTAACAGTTAACAATTGCCACTATTGATTATAACGACGTTTTGTTAAATCAGCTTTTCTCATTCTGATGTTTTCCGGAGTAACCTCCATAAGTTCGTCTTCGCCGATATATTCCATGCAATCTTCCATTGACATTTGTTTATGGGCCTGTAAAGTTACCATGACATCTGCCGTTGCACTTCTCATATTTGTAAGTTTCTTTGTCTTGCAAACGTTAATTTCAACGTCTTGCGGTTTGTTACATTCTCCGACTATCATTCCTCTATAAACTTTAGTTTTCGGAGTGATGAAGAATACACCTCTGTCTTCAAACTGTGCAAGTGCATAAGGAACAGCTTCTCCTGTTTCAAAGGAAATTAACGAGCCTGTTCTTTGTCTTGGTATATCCCCTGCCCAAGGTTTATATTCACTGAAAGTATGGCTCATAATGCCTTGACCTGCTGTTGCTCTGACAAATTCCGTTCCAAATCCGATTAAACCTCTTGACGGAATATTAAATTCCAAAGTTGTTCTTGTATCTGATGCGTGCATTGAAAGCATTTCACCTTTTCTTGAAGCAAGTCTTTCAATACAATAGCCTGCATCTCCGTTTGGAACATCTACCGTAAGATTTTCATAAGGTTCACATTGAACGCCGTCTATCGTTTTCATAATAACTTCCGGTTTCGATACCTGAAATTCATAGCCTTCACGACGCATTGTTTCAATTAAAATACCAAGGTGAAGTTCGCCTCTGCCTGAAACTCTGAATACATCTGTCGAATCAGTGTCCTCTACTCTCAAGCTGACATTTTTTTCAAGTTCGTCATAAAGTCTTTTTCTGATTTGACGGCTGGTTACAAATTTACCTTCTTGACCTGCAAATGGGCTGTTATTAACAGAGAAGTTCATCTGTAATGTCGGTTCGTCAATTTTAATCAAAGGAAGTGCTTCAGGTTCATTGAATGTCGAAATTGTTTCTCCTATTTGAACCTCCGGAAATCCTACGACACCTGCAATATCACCAGCATAGGCAATATCTGTTTCTTCTCTGCCTAAATCTTTGAAGGTATATAATTTTGTTATTTGACCATGTTTTACTTCGCCGTCACGAGTAATTAAAGAAACTTGTTCTTTTGCTTTTAAAACACCGCCAACAATTCTGCCGATTGCAATTCTTCCGACATAGTCGTTATAGTCAAGTGTTGTAACGTGAAATTGAAGTTTTGCTTCGCTATCTGCATGAGGAGGATTGATGTTTTCTACGATGCAGTCCAAAAGTGGTTTGATGTTTTCCGGTTCATCGTCAGGATTTTTTACCGCAAAACCATTCAAACTGCTTGAGAATATATACGGAAAATCAAGCAAATATTCATCATCCGTAAGTTCTGCAAATAAGTCAAAAACCTTATCCAAAGTCCCCATTGGATCTGCTGCGGGTTTGTCGATTTTGTTAATAACAACGATTACTCTTAATCCGAGTTCCAAAGCTTTTGACAAAACAAATCTTGTTTGCGGCATTGGTCCTTCTGCAGCATCAACAATCAACAACGCACCGTCAACCATTCCGAGTACACGTTCAACTTCTCCGCCGAAATCTGCGTGACCGGGGGTATCTACTACGTTGATTTTATATCCGTCATAATCTATTGATATATTTTTTGATAAAATTGTAATTCCTCTTTCTCTTTCGAGGTCATTACTGTCTAATACACAAGCCTGTACCTGTTGATTTTCACGGAAAACACCGGCATACTTGAGCATACAATCTACAAGTGTTGTTTTACCGTGGTCAACGTGGGCTATGATTGCTATATTTCTTAATTTCTTACTGTTTTTCATACCTAAACCTTTATTTTTCACGTCAATTATAGAACAAACATAGCCGTATTCTATATTTTTCTTTAATATCTTAAAAATTTTTTATAAAATTTATAGATTATATTTCTTACAAAGATAGTCTGTAATGATTTCCCAAGCCTTGCCGTTAGGGTGTTTATACTTATCTGTGTCTGCGGAAATTCTGTATTCTTTTGATTTTAATTTATCTTCAAAATCATCTTTTAATCTGATTATTTCTATTCCTTTTTTATTAAGCTCTTTTGCTCTTTTTCCCGTAATGATATCTTTCCCGAAACCGTAGTCTATAATAACAAATTTTGCATTTGGATATTTTTCTTTTGCTGCTTCTTGTATTGCTGCAAAATATCGTTCTGTCTGCCTGTATATTTCTTCATTGAACTTTTCCGCTAAAGAACGATATATTATTTCTTTTATAGTCTTTAAGATGTAAAATCTTTCAGTTAAGTCATATTCGTTATTTTGAAGAACCATTTTTCCATCTTTTAAATGGTAATATATGTATTTTACTCCATCAATTTTGTTGCAATTTAAGTACATTCTGCGGGCATGGTCTGAGATAAAAACATAAAAAATATATTCTGGTTCCGGAGTGATGATGCTGTCATTTTCTAATAAGTAAAGGGCATGTTGCAAACCTCTGGCCGGAGCTGCAAAATTATATACGGGACGTTTTGTTTTTTTTGATAACAAATAACCAAAACTTTTATCTGCCGGTAAAAGTTCTCCGTATGCAAACGAACAACCGTAGATAAGAATAGGTCTTTTTTGATAATTTTTATCCAATCCAAATGGTTTTCTTGTATTCTTTTTTATACTATTTACTGAAAAATTTTCTTTGCATAAAGAATAAGAAATTCTTGAATTTTTACCGGTTATGCCTTCGAAAGTTTTTTTTGATATAAATATTTCAAAGGCTGCTAAAATCAATATTATAATTAGTAAATTTGCTAAAAAAATTTTATAAAACTTTTTCATATTTCGATTATATCATGTTAAAAATTTTTATTTATTAGTATTTTTTGAAAATCAAAGATGTATTAATTCCTCCAAAAGCAAAGTTGTTAGACATTATGTAGTCGGTTGAAAATGTTTGTCCTTCGCCAAGAATGTAATCTAATTTTGCACAATTTTCATCGATATTTATAGTGTTTATATTAGGACAAAACCAGTTATTATTCATCATTTCGATTGACAAAACCGATTCAATTGCTCCGCAAGCACCAAGTGTGTGTCCTGTATAATTTTTAATTGTACTTATTGGGATTTTTCTTTTAAAGACGTTGTATGTTGCTTGAGATTCTGCAATATCTCCTTGAATTGTTGCTGTGCCATGAGCATTAACGTATCCGATTTTATCGGAAGAAACATTTGCATCCTCAAGTGCCATTTCCATTACTTTTGACATTGTTTCATGATTTGGGTTGGTAATATGTGTGCCGTCTGTATTTGTTGCAAATCCGGAAACTTCCGCATAAATTTTTGCACCACGTTTTTTTGCATGTTCCATTTCTTCAAGTATTAGGACGGCTGCACCTTCTCCGATAACAAGACCGTCCCTGTCTTTGTCAAAGGCTGACGGCGTGAGTTTCGGAGTATCGTTTTTTTGACTTGTTGCATAAAGTGTGTCGAAAACCGCAACTTGTGTCGGGTGAAATTCTTCTGCTCCGCCTGCTATCATAACGGTTTGTTTTCCGCTTTTTATGGCTTCATAAGCAAGTCCTATACCCATTGAGCCTGATGTACATGCAGTTGAGGTTGTGATTAATCTTCCTGTCGTTTTGAAATAAACAGAGATATTTACTGCTGTTGTCTGCGGCATCATTTTTAAATACGAGCCTGAATTAACATTTTTAACTTCTTTATCAACGGTCATTGAATAAAAGTCTATAATTGCATCAAGTGAACCTGATGAAGAGCCAAAACTTACTCCTGTTTGACCTGATGTAATTATTTCATTTCCCAATAATCCGGCATCTTTTAAAGCTTCTTCCGCACAAGCAACGGAATAAATTGCTACTTTACCCATAGAACGAGTGATTTTTCTGGTGAAATGTTTTGGTGTTTCAAAGTTTTTAACAGGTGCTGCAAGTCTGGTTTGCATTTTGTCATATTCATCAAGTGCTTTCATATATTCAACGCAATTTTCAAATTTTTGAAGTCTTAAAAAAGCATCTTTTATGCTGTTTCCCAAAGATGAAATGAGTGCCATTCCTGTAATAACGACTCTTTTCATTAACAAAGACCTCCATTTACGGAAATTACTTGTCCTGTTATATAAGAAGCATTTTCACTCATTAGATATAGTGCAAGGCTTGCGATTTCTTCCGGTTTTCCAAATCTTCTCATAGGAATAAGTTTTTTTATCTCTTCTTCCGGTAAATCTTTAGTCATATCTGTTTCAATAACTCCGGGAGCTATTGAATTAACGGTGATACCTCTTTTTGCAAGTTCAAGAGCGAGAGATTTAACTGCTCCGATGATACCTGCTTTAGATGCGGAATAATTGATTTGTCCTCTGTTTCCGATAATTGCTGAAACAGAAGATAATGCAATAATTCTCCCTTTTATACGAGCTTGAATCATAGGCATTACTATTGGTTTTAATACATTGTAAAATCCACCTAAATTTGTGTTTATAACTGTATCCCAATCTTCATCTTCCATTGTCGGAAAAACGTTATCCTTGTTTATGCCTGCATTTAAAACGACACCATAATATACACCGTTTTTTTCTATATCGGCAGAAATAACATCTTTACATTGTTTTCTGTCTTTTATGTTAAATTGCAGTATTTCAGGTGTTTTCCCAAATTCTTGAATTTCTTTTTGAGTTTTAACAGCTTCTTTTTCGTTTTGATTATAGTGCAAAACAACATCATAGCCGGCTTCTGCCAGTATTATTGCTGATGCTTTTCCTATGCCTCTTCCTGAACCTGTTATTAAAACTCTTTTAGTCATATTTTTTTAGTATCTCCTTGATGTTCTTTGGTTGATATGCGTTTATTGTAGCACAGGCAACTTCTTCATCTTTATTATCAAAAATTTGGCAATCAAAAGAACAGATTTGATTATCAGTAAATATTTCTTTTACTTTTATATAGTATTCTTTTTCGTTTTCAAAACTTTTGATTGCATTATTGTAAAGTCTTGAACCCAACAAAAAACCTAACTTTGGTTTTGTAATGTTGTTTTTTAAAAAAGAAAAACAGCCTATGGTTTGTGCCATAAACTCCATACCTATAATAGGGTTAATTCCATTGATTTTTTTGTCAAAAAACGGCATTTTCTCATGAATTTTAACTTTTGAAATCAAATAGTTTTTTTCAAAGTCGTAATCGATAACTTCATCAAGTAAAATCATTGATGAACCATGCGGTAGCATTTGTTGTACTGTATAATCAGTATTCATAATTTTTCTCCAAAATTATTACGGCATTTGTGCCTCCAAAACCGAAGGCATTACAAAGGGCGATATTGATATTTTTTTCGATAGTATTTTCAGCTAAATTTATTCTTGGCATATTTCCATCGTATTGCCCGTCGTATATGTGTTTAAATATTATATTGTTTTCAAGTGAATAGCAGCAGATGGCAATTTCTAATGAAGCTGCTGCTCCAAGACAATGTCCTGTTAAGGATTTTGTTGAATTGCAAATTGGTTTGTCTTGAAAAACTGAAAATACAGCATTTGCTTCCATTTCGTCATTTGCTTTTGTTCCTGTCCCATGAAGATTTATGTAGTCTATATTTTCAGGTTTAAGATTTGCTTTTAAAAGTGCATTTGTCATCGCTTTAATTGCTTGTTTCCCCATTGGTTCAGGGGATGAAATATGATATGCGTCAGATGATTCTCCTATTGCTGAAATTTCTATTCCATTTTTATCTTTTTCTAAAACAAATAAAGCGGCAGCTTCTCCTATGTTTATTCCATTTCTGTTTTTTGAAAAAGGGTTTGTTTTTTCTTTTGATAAAATTTCAAGAGAGTTAAATCCATGAATAGCAACGTTGGCAAGAGAATCTACTCCGCCGGCTATTACTGCATCACAAATATCGTTTTCGAGAAGTTTTTGAGCTGTTGAAAATGTTTTTATTCCTGATGAACATGCTGTTGAAATTCCTGTACAGTATGAATTTAGTCCGAGATATTGTTTTAGAAATAAGGCGGGATTGCCGATTTCTGAATGTATGACTTTATTTGTTTTTGAAAATTCTTCAACTCCGGTATTAGTTGTTGCAATTACAACTCCAATTCTATCTTTTGAATATTTTGAAAAAGTTTCATTTAAATCAATTTTTTCAAGACTTTTCAAAAGTAGTTTATTAGCTCTGATATCAAAGTCTTTTTCTTGTATTTCAGGAAGTTTTGATTCGATTTTTCCGAGAAAAAATTTTGTTCCTTTTACAAAGGAATCATCTTGGATAAGTTTTTCATTGTCAAAATTTTGAATATTTTGAGCTATTTCATTTATATTCAAACCGAGATTGCAAACTGCGTTATATTTTGTAATACAAACTTTTGTCATAATTGAATTTTATACCAAAATTTATTACACTAATTTTATCATGAAGAATATTTTTTTTGAATTTTTTATAGAAGATTATTGTGCAGATATTTCTGATGATTTATCTTTTTTGCCGCCGCTTACGACAAGACGGCTTTCTAAACTTGATAAAATCGCTTTTTCAACATTATATAAATGTTTTAAAAAGGGAACAAATCCAAATTTGGTTTTTGCTTCTCGATACGGGCAGTTTGACAGACTTTCAAAACTGACAAAACAATTTATTGATGATAATGAAGTTTCACCGATGGTTTTTTCCGGTTCTGTTCACAATAATACTATCGGGCTTTTCTCTATTTTGAATGGTATAACCGCATCTTACAATTCTGTTTCTGCATGTGAAAATACTGTTTCTTCAGGACTTTTAGAAGCTGTTTTGCAACTTAAAATTTCTGATGAGGTATTGTTTTGTTATGCTGATTACTTTAATAATGATGCAAAAAGTGTTTCTCTGCTTTTGAGAAAAAAATCAGATAACGGCGTCAAAATTAAATGTATTTTTGACAAAAATAACTCTGTTGAAAAAGATGAATATGAAAGTTTGTGTGCTTTTTTAGATGGCCGGAATGAGTGTTTTAAATCGAAACTTTTTTCTTTTGAAAGAGTGATAAATGATTAGAATAATTCGTTCGATGTTGTTGTTTTTAGGGTATATTTTCTTTTCAATCGGAGCGTTGATAATTAGCTTTTTTGTTTTTCCTCTTTTAAAATTTCAAAAAAACTTTAAGCAGAAAGCCTCTGCGGTTATTCAAAAAACTTGGTTTTGGCTTATAAAGTATCTTGAATTTTGTCAAATTATTAAAGTTAATTATCCTAAAGAAATTTGCGAAATTCGTAATAAAGTAGTTGTTGCAACTCATTTAAGCTATGTGGATATTGTTATTTTAATAGCATTAATACCAAATTCTGTTTGTCTTGTTAAGCAATCGCTGGCGAAAAATTTTATTATGAAAAATATTATAAAATCATTATATATAACTAATGATGAGGGAGTAGAAGCCTTTGAAAAACAATCGTCAGCAGCAATTGATGAGGGTTTTAATATTATAATTTTCCCTACCGGACAAAGAGTTGATGACAATGAAAAAGTTAATATTCACAAAGGTGCTGCATTGATTTCTATTAAGAACAATGTATCTGTTGTTCCCATTAAAATTGAGTTATCATCGGAATTTTTACCAAAAAATAAATTTTTTTGTGATGCCGGAAAAAAAACTGTTGTTTTTGATATTAAAATCCAAGACGAAATTGTACCTGAATTTTTACGAGAAGCAGGTATGAGTGATATTTCTTTGAGAAATAAAATTTGCGGACTTATAAAAGATTTGATTTAATATTGATTTGAGATATAATCTTTTTATGGAACTTGAAAAAGAGATAAAAAATTTAATAATAACATCTTTGGATTTGGAAGATATTTCTGTTGAAGATATTAAGGATGATGAAGCACTTTTTACAACCGGATTAGGGCTTGATTCTATTGATGCTTTAGAACTTGGTATGGCTTTAAAAAAGAAATATAATATTGTTTTAGGCGATGATAAAGAAGAAAATAAAAAATATTTTTATTCTGTCAGAACGCTTGCGGAATTGATAAGGTTAAGACAAAATGGCAAATAAACCGACAAGAGAACAGGTAGTTGAAAAACTAACGGAAATTTTAGTAAATGATTTTGAGATTGATGAAGATTTGATTAAACCGGAGGCGGATTTATTCAAAGATATGGATTTTGACAGTATTGATGCGGTTGATTTAGCTGTAAAACTCCAGCAATATTCCGGCAAAAAGATTGCTCCTCAAGAGTTTAAAGGAATAAGAACTTTTGATGATGTTGTTAGTGCAATAATGCAGTTGTTAGCTTAGATGGTAAGTTTTAAGTTTATAAAATTTATTGTTCCTGTTGTTTTTACGTTGAGTGTGATTTTCTTGTTCAAAATCACAGGTGTTTCATCATTAAAAATCTATCCGTCTTTAATGAATTTTTTATTTTTTGTGATATTTTTTGTTTCTTTGTTTTCAGAAGAAACCGTAATTCAGCGTATTGCGAGGAAAATGGATGGGAAACTTGAAGAGCCTGTTTTAACCTATACCAAAAATTTGACATATATTTGGGTGATTTTTTTATTTGTAAATTTTTTAATTTCAGTTATTTCTATGTTCTTGTCGGATAACTTTTGGCTGTTGTATAATGGAGTTATATCTTATCTTCTTGTCGGAATGATGTTTGTAGTTGAATATCCAATTCGAAAAAGTTTTAAAAAAAGGCACAATTTGTAATGTTTGATATTTTGTTTAAAAAAGAATTATATGAGAATAAGCCTGTTTTTGTTACAGAAAACGGTGTAATCAACTATGATGTCCTTAGAATTCTTGTAAAAGAAAAAGCGTCAGCATTTTTAGCTCAAGATGACAAAAATTGTGTTATTTGTGATGATAATCATTTTGAATTTATAATGAATTTTTTAGCGGCCATTTCTGCGGGAAAAAAAATTTTTTTAGGCAGTGATGATTGTTGTGAGAGATATTTTAAATCAGAATTATCTTTGTTCTCCAAAACAGATATTTCATCAAAAGAAAAAAATCCAAAGGATTTTGTGATTAATTTCTGTACTTCAGGTTCAAGCGGAAATCCAAAGATAATAAAAAAATCTCTATTCAATCTGATTAGAGAAGCTGAAGATTTGAATGAAATGTTTTTTGCAGAGGAAAAAGAACTTATTTTTTCGACAACAACGGTTTACCATCATTTATTTGGGATGACATTTGGTCTTATGGTGCCAATAATTGGTGGTTTTACAATTAATTTGAAAAACAAAAATTATCCGGAAAACGTTACAGAAAAAGACAGTTGTTTAGTTACAAGTCCTTCTTTTCTTGCAAAAATGAAAAAGTATAATTCAAGTTTTGCACAAACGCCTAAATTTTTAGTTGCGGCAGGAGCAAAACTGGAAGATGCGGTTTTTAAATACTTTGAGAAAAATTCTAAGATAATTGAAATTTATGGAAGCACTGAAACAGGAGTGGTTGCATATCGTACATCAAGTCGTTATAAGTATTTGACGAGATTTCCCAATGTTAAAATCGAGCAAGTTGAAGAAAAAAATTATAAAATATTTTCAGATTATTTTTTTGAAGATGAAGTTGAAATCGCTGATGAAATTTTGTTTAATGAGCCTGATAAAATGTTGATTTTGGGGCGTACTGACAGAATTTTAAAGATTAATGAAAAACGAATTTCTCCATCTTTAGTAGAAAAGCAGATACAACATTCCGGATTAACAGAAGATGTTTACTGTTTGAAAATTGAAGAAAAACTTGCAGCTGCAGTTGTTTTGAATGCAAAGGGGATTGAATATTTTAAAACGAAGGGTCAGATAGAATTAATAAAGTTGTTAAAAAGCACTGTGGTTAGCAGTAGTGTAAAGCCTAAAAAATGGAGATTCTTGCCTGAAATTTATAAAACATATTCCGGAAAAATTGATAAAGATAAGATTGAAAAAATATTTTTAACAAATGCAACATTCCCATTGGTTTTGAGCCAATCATTAAGTGAAAATTATGCAGAGTATGAAATGTTTTTTCCTGAAAATTCAAATTTTTTCAGAGGTCATTTTACTGGTTTTAAAATACTTCCCGGAGTTGCTGAATTGTATTTTGTTTTGTTTTTCGCAAACGATGCTTTTAAAATTCCTATGGAAGTTCAAGTTTTAAAGAAAATAAAGTTCTCTCATATTATTTTTCCGGAAAAAACCGTGAAATTAAAAATTGTTAATGAGCCAAAGTCTGTTGATTTTGCATTTGAATCTGACGGAAAAGTTTGTGCTTCCGGAAATATAATTAAAACTAATGTTTTCAAGATTGGATAAGAGGTTTTATGATGACAATATTCAAGTCTGAAATTACAATAAAAGTACCATTTTTTGATAACGATCCTATGGGCATTGTTTGGCATGGTAATTATATTAAGTATCTTGAGATTGCAAGATGTGATATGTTTGACAAAATCGGTTACAATTATATTGCTATGAAGGAAGATGGATTGTCGTATCCTCTTGCAAAAATGGATTTTAAGTTCATAAGTCCGGCTACATTTAATCAAGAGTTGAAAATTGTTACTACTCTTGAAGAAATCGAACCTGCGATTATTATTCGATACGAGATTGTAGATTTTATGACCGGAAAAAAGATTCTTAAAGCGAAATCAATGCAAATACGTGTAAATATTGATAATGGAAAAAGTGAATATTTTGCTCCCATAAAATTAAAGGAGCTTTTGAATGTATAAATTTATTTTTGGAATTTTGATAACACTAATAGTTGTTTTGCCTGTAAATGCTAATATGAAAGCTCAAAAGACACCAATTTCTCAAATTGAAAAAGATTTACCTGATTTTAAATCTGTTAATGGTGATTTTAAACAAGAAAGATTTATTGGTAAAAGAGTACTTGTTTCGTCGGGAACATTTGAATTCCAAAAGGGAAAAGGTGTTATTTTTAATACAACTTATCCCATAAAATCTCGAACTGAATATTCTTCAAAAAACAATCGTTATGTTAATGATGTTGTTCTTGCAATTTCGAAAAAGAACTTTTCAGTGCTTGAAAAAAACTTTGATATGTACATGAATAAAGAGAAAAACGGCTCTTGGTATATATTTATGACGACAAAAAATCCTGAGATTAAACAGTATATTGAAGCATTACGGATTGACGGCTGCAAAGACAGATTAACAGCTTTGGAAATATGGCAGCTTAATCCTACTTCATCTACAAAAATAAAATTCACATACGGTGGCTGATTTGAAAAAAATCTTATTGATAACAATTTTTCTATTTGTTGTGATTGCAGGATTTGCGAAAGGAAAAGCTCCTGAAACCGACCTTTTGAAGGCTTTTTTTAAAAACAATTCTACTATTGAATTAGCAAATAAATTTTCTTCCGATATTAATGTGATTTTTGAAGCAGATGATGAGATTTCGGCAGAGGATATGAAAATTGAGTTTGAAAAAGAGGTTGAGAAATTTTTGCCTGTTAAAAAAGATTTTTCTAAACTTTTTGAAGATTACAAGTTGTGCAATTTGAATTTTTTATCTTCTGATACACAAAAATTTTTGTTGAAAAAAGATTTTAAAACAGTTGAAACAAAAGCATTTGAGGATTTGTACAATCCTTTTACGGTGATGTTTTTACCGCTTGAAGATGATCCGTATTTGTTGTTTTCGGATTTTGTAAAAAGTCTTGCTGATAACCAATATTTTTACAAAAAGGAATATGGCGGAAAATATTATTCTGTATTGAATTTGAAAGTTAAAAGTTCTGGTGTTTCGAATTCTTCAACTGTTCAAAAAATTGTCGAACTTCAAAATGAATTTTCAAACGAAAGTCAAAAAGTTTATTTGACCGGTTCTCCGGTTCATTCATATTTTACAAGTCTTAGAGCGGAAAAAGAAATTAATTTTACCGCAATATTATCAGCTCTTTTTGTATTGGCTTTAAGTTTTTATTATTTTAAAACACTAAAAGTGTTATTGCCTATTGTTGTTAGTATATTGTTTGGTGTTTTGTTTGGATGGGCGACTTCAATATTGATATTTGGACAAATTCATATTTTGACAATTGTTTTTTCAACGACGCTGATTGGAATTTGTGTTGATTATTCTTTGCACTATTTTGTTGAAAAGGATTTTGAAAAATTAAAAAAAAATCTTACGATTAGCCTTGTAACAACAATTTTAGCTTTTCTTGCTTTATTGTTTTCTGATATAATTTTGTTGAGACAAATATCTGTATTTACGATTTTTGGACTTGTTGCAGTATATTTTATTGTGCTGAATTTTTACGGTGATTTGAATTTTGCAGGCAGGGAAAAGTTTTTTGAAGTGAATTTTTCCGAGAAAATCAAAAAAGTTATTTGTTCAGCCTTTGTTATATTTATTGTTTTCGGCATGTTTAGATTGAATTTTTCTGATGATGTGAAATCGATGTATAAACCTTCAAATACACTTTTAGCAGCAGAAAGGCTCAATAATGAATTGAAAATATCAAAGGAAACAAATTTTATTTTGACTAATGCAAATTCTGTTCAGAATTTGCTTGAACAGGAGGAAAAAATCAGACAGCAATTTCCTAAAAACTATGTTTTAGCTTTGTCAAATTTTATCCCGTCTGAAAAAATGCAAAAACAAAATTTCGAATTAATTAAAAATTTTTACCGAGAAAAGCTCGTGAATGTGGATTATTTAACTGATTTTGATAAGCGAAAACTTTTGACGAAGAAACAAACGAAATTCGTTTATCCCGATTTCGAAAAATATGATTTTTTAAAGATTTTTTCAGTTAATAATCATTCGACTGTTATGATTGTCAATGGTGAAATTCCTCAAAGTATTAATCTCTTTGGTGCAAAAACATTTAATTCAGCAGAAAAGATTTCTGAAAGATTAAAAGATAATAGAAATAAAAGTTTTAAGGTTATCGTAATTGGTCTGTTTTTGCTTTTACCGTACTTATTTTTTAATTATCGCAAAAAAGCACTAATCGTGTTATTGCCTTCAGTGGTTGGTATGTTGACGAGTTTATCTGCACTGGGAGTTTCGAATATTCCGGTCAATATTTTTCATATTTTCGGTATGTTTTTAGTTCTCGGCTTTACTCTTGATTATTCGATTTTTAGAATAGGCGGAATTCAGAAATCTAAAGATGCGGTTTTGATATCGTGTTTGACGACGGCTTTTTCGTTTTTTTTGTTGTCACTTACGAGTTTTAAATTAATTGCTTCGCTTGGTTTTGTTCTTGCTGTCGGAATTGTTACCGCATATCTTTTCAGTATCGTTTTGATAAAAGGAGAAAAATTTTGAATTGGTATGAGGTAAAAGAATATTCTGCAGGTGAAAAAAGGCTTATGCTGACATATTTTTTGTATAAAATATTTGGTAAATCGGTTGTTAATATAATTGCTTTTTTTGTTGCGTTTGGGACTTTTTTATATGTAAAATCTTTAAGAAAATTTTCGGCTAAAAACCTTTTGGCACTTGGGCAAAAACCTTCGTTGTTTAATGTTTTCAGAAATATTTTGTCTTATGCTTTTGCTCAAGCTGATAAAATCGAGGTCTTTTCCGGAAAATTTAATCCCGACAATATTATTTTTGAAGAAAATTCGGATATGAAAAATTTTCGAGAAAATGTTCGAAATAAAAAAGGTTCAATTTGTATTTTTTCGCACCTGGGAAATATTGATGTAATAAGGGCTTTGCTCGAAAAAGACAAGAACGATATTACGATTTTTTTGAGCTTGAAACAGGCTGAAATTTTTAGAAAATTTTTAAATAGAATTTCTGTTGATAACCACGTTTGCACTTATCCTGTCGAAGACATCGGGATTAATACTGCGATTGAAATTAAAGACAAGATTGATAATGGTGAGTTTGTTTTTATAGCCGGTGACAGAATTTCAAAAAATTTTAATGTGAAAAAATTTGATGTCGAATTTTTAAATAAAAAAATTCATTTACCAAAAGGTACATTTAAACTTGCTGAATTGACAGAGGCTCCTGTGTTTTTTCTGATTTCTGTAAAAATAAAAAATAAATATAAATTAATTGTCAAAGAATTTGAAAATTACGATAAATGCTCAAAAAATATGGCTATTGAATATGCACAGTTTCTTTCTGATATGGCATCAATATATCCTTTTCAGTTTTATCACTTTTACGACTTTTTTGAAGATTAATTTTTGTCGATTTATAAAAAATTGCAAAAAAAACCTGAGGTTCGGCTCAGGCACAATAATTGATATAGGGGGGGATAAAGTTTTGGTTAATCAAAATCCTTTTTCTTTTTAATTAAATTTTTAATTAAATAATAAATCTCTAATCTCTCTCAATATAAGTTGCTGACTATTCAAATACTATTTTGCTTGGTATTTGATAAGTGCTTGATTATTCGTTGCTACCATTCTCATGGTTTTCCAGAATTCATCAGGCGAAACTTCTTTTCTGTCTTCTGCAAGTTTGGGTTCACCCAAAGTCTTATACATATTTGCTAAACGTGTTTCAATATCCATGTTTAAATTAACTACCATAACTCTATCTCCTTTTTTCCCTGCTCCCTACATATATATAAAGTATATACTAAAGTCATAATTTCAATTTTTCAAAAAACTGTTACATTCTTAACATTTGATTCAAATGTTAAGCAAAAAACAATAAATTTGCCAAAGGTTTTTGTTATGCTAAAATATTGTATATATATGGTAATCAGACGAATAGAGTTTGATTAGGGGAGGCATTTTGGCACAGAGCAATTTATTTGAAGACGGAAAGATAGTACCCGTCAATATACGAGATGAAATGAAGCGTTCATATATAGATTATGCCATGTCGGTTATTGTCGGCAGAGCATTACCTGATGTTCGTGATGGTTTGAAACCTGTTCACAGAAGAATTTTATTTGCTATGAACGAACTCGGTATGACTCCTGATAAACCGTTTAAAAAATGTGCGAGAATCGTCGGTGAAGTTTTAGGTAAATATCACCCGCATGGCGATACTGCTGTTTATGAAGCACTTGTTCGTATGGCTCAAGATTTTTCAACAAGATATTTAATGGTTGACGGGCATGGTAACTTTGGTTCTGTAGACGGCGACGGTGCTGCTGCGATGAGGTATACAGAGGCTCGTATGCATAAAATTACGCAATCAATGCTTGCAGATATTGATTGTGAAACGGTTGATTTTGATCCGAACTTTGATGGTTCACTTCAAGAACCGTCTGTTTTACCGGTAAGGTTGCCGATGTTGTTACTAAACGGAGTTAGCGGTATTGCGGTCGGTATGGCAACAAATGTTCCTCCGCACAATTTATGCGAAGTTGTTGATGGAACGATTGCATTGATTGACAATCCGAATATGACAGTTACTGATATGATGCAATATATTAAAGGTCCAGATTTCCCGACAGCTGCAAGTATTATTGGTGTAAGTGATATTAAAAAAGCTTATGAAACAGGTCGTGGTTCTATTAAGATGTCTGCTGTTTCAACGATTGAGGAAATTCCGGGAAGTGCAGGCAGACAAGGTAGAACGGCAATAGTTGTGACGGAAATTCCGTATCAGGTTAACAAGGCTGCTTTAATTGAAAAAATTGCAGAACTTGTTAGAGATAAGCGTATTGAGGGTATTTCCGATTTGCGTGACGAATCAGACAGAGAAGGCATGCGTATCGTTATTGAATTAAAGAGAGATGCGAAGCCGGAAGTTGTTAAAAATAATTTGTATAAACACACTCAGTTAACTTTATCGTTTGGTTTTAATTTGCTTGCACTTGCGGGTAAACAGCCGAGATTGATGAATTTGATTGATGTTCTTAATGAATTTATTGAACACAGAGTTACTGTTATTACAAGAAGAACGATTTTCTTCCTTAAAAAGGCGAAGATGAGAGCTCATATATTGAAAGGTTTATTAATTGCCTTAGGCAGCCTTGATGAAGTTATTGAGCTTATCAAAAAATCTAAGACTACAGAAGAAGCAAGAATTGGTTTGATGACAAGATTTGGTCTTGATGTTGATCAATCGAACGCAATCTTGGAAATGCAATTACGCAGATTAACAGGTTTGGAACAGGATAAGATTAAGGCTGAATTTGAAGATTTGCAATTGAAAATCCAAGAATATGAAGCTATTTTGGCAGACAGACAAAAAGTTTTGAATATCATCAAGAAAGAACTTCTCGAAGATAAAGAAAAATATGGTGATGACAGAAGAACTCAAATTCTTCCTGAAGCTAACGAAATGACGATTGAAGATTTGACTCCCAATGTACCTATGGCGGTATTTATGACTCGTCAAGGTTATATTAAGAGAATTTCTTTAGACACATTTGAACGTCAAAATCGTGCAACTCGAGGCAAGGGCGGAATTAAGACAAAAGAAGATGATGATGTCGGACATTTCTTTACAGCCATGATGCACGACAAAGTGTTGTTCTTCTCAGACAAGGGAACGGTTTACAGTTTGAATGTATATGATTTCCCTGAAGGTTCGCGTCAGTCAAAAGGTTTGCCGATTGTAAACATTTTGCCGATTGAACAAGGTGAAAAAATTACGGCGGTTGTTCCTGTTAAAGAATTCTCACATAATACAAACCTCATAATGCTTACGCAAAACGGTTATATCAAGAGAATTGAACTTGATAATTTTGCAAACATCAGACGCAACGGTATCATCGCTATTGGTTTAGAAGAGGGTGACACGTTAAATTGGGTTAATGTTGCGAAAGACAATGATGAAATTATTATCGGAACAAGCTGCGGTATGGCAATCAGATTCAGTGTAAATGAATTAAGACCTTTAGGCAGAAGTGCAAGAGGGGTAAATTCAATGAAGTTAAGAGCAGGTGACAAGATAATCGGTTCTGATATCGTTCCTGCTGATTACGATGCTGATTTGCTTGTGGTTACATCTGACGGTTTTGGAAAACGTTCCAAATTGTCAGAATTCAGATCTCAAAACAGAGGCGGAATTGGTCTTATTGCAACGAAATTTAAGTCTTCTCAATCAAGACTTGTTGCATTGACGATTGTAAATGAAACAGATGACATTATGGTTGTAACGGCAAACGGTGTTGTTACAAGAATAAATGCCGGAGATATCTCTCGTCAAGGCAGACCGGCAACGGGTGTCAAAATTCAAAATCTACAGGAAAATGATACAGTTATCACTGTTAATAAAATTGTTGGTCAAGGTGATGATCCTATTGATAAAGCGATTGAAGAAGCTGTCGATAAGGCTGTTGAACAAACAAAACTTCTCGACCTCGAAAACGGTGAAAATGAATAATTTTCAGAAAACTTCAAAAATAAAAAGCTGTTTGAATTTATCAGACAGCTTTTTTATTTTATTGTGAAAAATCTATTGAATATTGAATTTTACGGTATCGCCTTTTTTCAACTCAATATCCCAGCCCGTATCAAGCGGACTGTCTTTAATTAATTCCTTTTTCAAAAAATCGCCGACACTGCGGCTTTCTTTTGCAAGCTCGATATCTCTCGGAGAAAACACAAAACCGCTGTCGCCGCCGATTGTTATTGATGAGCGTTCAATATTAGGACGCATTTGCTGTCTGTATTTGACTTCTATAGGGGCGGAAAGTTCATGAACATTGCCGTTTAAATCTTTATAGGTCAAAATTTCAAAGGTAAATGTGGCATTTTTATACATCGTTTGTGGTTGAATAACATTTGTCATTTTGCCGCTTAGAATATATCCTTTTTCAAAACGGTTTCCGTTTATTTCAGTATCGCCGGTAACTTGAACGGAAATAAATTCTGATGGTCTTTTAGTTGAAATTGGTGTGATAGCTTTTGCCCTTAGTATTTCTGCGGCAAATACGGATTGTGAAATAAATAAACTTAAAATCAATGCTGATAAAAATTTTTTCATTTTTTCCTCCTTTTTTGCTAATTCTATCATATTTTGTGCGAAAATTTTTATTCTGTAACAAAATCTGATACATTTAAAAATTTTTATACGAAATATAATTCAATATGAAAAAATATGTGTAGAATTTGTTATTTTATGCGAAAATATAGAAAAAACTGAAAGGATAAATCATGAAAAGTGATAATGTAAAAGTCGGAATAAACAAAGCTCCCCATAGAGCATTATTATATGCTACCGGGGTTAGCAAAGAAGGTATGAAAAAGCCTTTTATCGGAATTGCAAGTTCTTTTTCAGAGCTTGTTCCAGGACATGTCAGCATGAGAGATTTGGAAAGATATATCGAAAAAGGTATTCACTCGGGCGGCGGTCAATCATTTATTTTCGGAACTCCTGCCGTTTGTGACGGTATCGCAATGGGACATTCGGGCATGAAATACTCTTTGCCCTCAAGAGATTTGATTGCGGATTGTGTTGAAACAGTTGCTTCCGCTCACCAATTAGACGGACTTGTTTTGCTCACAAACTGCGACAAAATTACCCCGGGTATGTTAATGGCTGCATTAAGACTTGATATTCCCTGTATCGTTGTTACCGCAGGACCTATGATGGACGGTCATTGCAAACATAAAAAATTAATGTTCATCAACGGAACATTTGAAGCTATCGGCAAATACAGAATCGGCGAAATGACAGAAAGCGAATTGTATGAATCAGAAGAAAACGCTTGTCCCGGTGCAGGTTCATGTCAAGGTTTATATACCGCAAATACAATGGCTTGTTTAACAGAAATGATGGGAATGAGCTTGCCGTATTGTGCAACTGCCGCTGCCGTAAGTGCTAAAAAACGCAGAATTGCTTTTGAAAGCGGTATGAGAATTGTCGATATGGTTAAAGAAAATATTAAACCGTCACAAGTTATTACCCGTGAATCATTGAGAAATGCTATTATTACCGATTTGGCTCTCGGCGGTTCTACAAATTCAATTCTTCACTTGCTCGCAATCGCAAATACCGCAGGTGTAGATATTACTTTGAATGACTTTGAGGAATTAAGCCACAAGGTTGCTCAAATTATCAAACTCGACCCGTCATCAGATTTGACTATGTTTGATTTGGATAATGCAGGCGGTATCCCCGGAGTTATGAAAACGATTTACGGCAATTTGCCCGATTTTTCAAATACAAAAGGTGTCAGCGGTTATTCAATCGAAGAAATCGCAGACAGTGCTTGGGTTGATAACGATGTTATCAGAACTTTGGATAACCCGATTACGTCAAACCCCGGTCTTGCAGTTTTAAGAGGTAATTTGGCTCCTGATGGTGCAGTAATTAAAGTTTCGGGTGTTGACCCGTCTGTTTCCGTTTTTGAAGGAAAAGCTAAGGTTTATACCTCAGAGGAAGCTGCCATGCACGCAATAGAAACAGATGAAGTTGTTGCAGGCGATGTTGTCGTTATCACATACGAAGGTCCTAAAGGCGGTCCGGGTATGAAAGAAATGCTCGCTCCGACATCTTTAATCGTCGGCAAAGGTCTTGGTAAAGACGTTGCCCTCATTACTGACGGAAGATTTTCAGGCGGTACAAGAGGCATCTGTGTCGGTCACATTTGCCCTGAAGCTGCTGACGGCGGCATTATCGGATTAATTGAAAACGGCGACAAAATTATCATCAATCTTCCTGAAAGAAGCATTTCTCTTGATGTTTCTGAAGAAGTTATTAACGAAAGACGTAAAAAATTCGTCATGCCCGAACCTAAAGAAAGAAAGGGTGTTTTGGCTAAATATGCACGTTCTGTCAAGAGTGCATCTTTAGGTGCAATTTCATAGCATGGGTACATGCCCAAAAACGTTATATTCTTTGGTTTTTGAGCAAGAAATAGGCATGAATTCAGAATTAATAAGGGGATAGCAATAATGTTATCCCCTTTTCTGTTGCTGTTATTGGTTTTTAAGAATGTATCATTTTCTTAATATTTCATGTTTTAGACTTGAAAACTCCCATGCAAAGTATATAATTAAGGAGAGTTAGGACAAATGCCTGAAAGGCAGGTCTTAACTAAATCTTGGGGATGTCATAACAAACAGTGGAGGGGAAAATAGTGTTCAGAAACAGGGCCATACAGGTCAGAAGGTGGACAAATGCATCTTTAGAATGTTACAAAAGGGGATGTGTATGTGAAGGTTGTTTTTACACAGACTTTTTTAACGGTTCATCTCAACGTTGCCAAATGAAATCATCTGTTTTAGAATTAGTAAGGGTTTTGGGAAAACCGGATGTTGAATTACAACAAGTATTGGACGACTAAAATTTTATAAATCTAAAATAAAAAGCTCCCTTCATAGGGAGTTTTTTGTTTTAGTTATTTGTGCAATATTTTTCCAATTTTTTTATAAGTTTTTCATTGATAGCTTTATTTGTATTTGTTTTTCCGTTTAATACCGAGGTAATATTTTTAGTGACTTCGTCTATAATTTGTGCATAATTTTCGTTAACCGGTGTTGGTTTTGAATTGTATATAGAACTGAGGAATGCTTTTGAATTATGCGGTTTCAAATTTGGTGCCAAAAACTCAGTGCTGTTTGCGGTGTCTATTCTTGCCGGAGTTATAAGTCCTGTTTTTGTAAATAGCAAAGATGTTTCTTTTGATGCGAGATATTTTACAAAATCAAAAGCAAGTTCTTTATTTTCTGAGGTTTTTGAAATAGCCCAACCTGAAGCATCTGTTAGTGTTTTTGAATTTTCTGATTGAGGAAATGGTATTATATCCCAGTCAAATTTTATAGTTTCTCGGAATTTTGGTACGAGCCATCTGCCACTCAAACACATTCCTATTTTTCCGTTAATAAACATTTGTGCAGATGTCATTCCTGCCATTTGCCATTCTTGTGGGACTGATTTATCCCTATTTATCATATCTGCGTATAGTTGTATACCTTGAATACTTTCTGGTGTGTTTAATATGATTTGGCTTCCGTTTTCCGATAAAATACCTCCGTTGAAATATTCAAGAAAATATAGCCAAAATAGAGGTTGCTTTTCATAGTTAAATCCATAGATACCACGATTAGTTGTTTCTTTTGCGACTTTTTGTAAATCGTAGATTGTTTTTATTTTTTCAGGATGTTTTACATGATTTTTGTTTACATAGATTACCAAATTTGATATATCTCTTGGTATTGCATAAATCTTTTTGTCGTATTTGAAGCAGTTTATTGAACTTGGAAAAAAATCCTTTTCATTAATAATTGATGTTAAATCTTCAAATAAGTTTGCTTTTATGTAAAGCGGTGCGTATGTATTGTTGACAAAAACGACATCCGGTGCAGTTTTTGACGCAAATAAAAGATGTAATTTCCTGAAATAGTTTTCAGGAATGTGAATAAGTTCAATTTTGACATCAGGATGTTTTTGTTCATATTCAGAAATAACTTGTTTTAAAATCTTATATTCTGTTCTTGAGCCCCAAGAAGAAAATTTTAAAACGGTTCTGTTATCTGGTGCTTTTCCGCAAGATGTAAGCAAAAATACGGATAGTATTAAAAAACCTATTAATAAATTTTTCACTAATCATATTCTCCTATTAAGGAAATATCTGTTTCTGATATTTTTATAAGAGCTTTGAATTCATTTATTATAACTGCATAAACGGAATAATTTTCTGTTTTATTGCAAAATTCTACATATAAAGGCTCTTTTCCTATTTCTTCTTTTGTAAAAGTTCTTAGGAGAAATACTGAGTTTAAAATATTGCCGACAAGAGAAATTTTGTCGCCAACTTGTATAAGACATAGGCTTCTTTTTTTATCAATTGCATACAAATCAATTAAATCCATGTCTATATTTTCTGTATTGTCGAGTTTGTGAGCTACTGTTAAAATCTTTTTATATTTTTCAATTAATATTTCATAATCGGCTTCTTCATTGTCTTGAGGAATTGTGATAAATTCTTCACCAGCATGTTTTGGAATATTACTTATCGCTGAAATATTATCAAAGAAAATATCTTTTTCCGCAAAAATTATAGAATCAGCTTCTTTTAACGTATCACTGTTTTTGATAATTTCTGATGTCGAATTTTTATCAGGTATTACTATCTGCTCTTTCGGACGGATATAAAGTGATTTTTGTGAAACGGTATCTTTTTTATCTAATCCCGGAAGTTCAGGAACTCCGGGCATCAAAATAAGATCATTTTTTTTGATGACAATTTTTACCAGTTCATCGATGATTGAATCGGTATTATCTTGAGGTTTCTTTAAGTTTTTATTTTTGTTTTTTTCAAGTAAATCTTTTATTGATAAATCTTGATACTCTTCTTCGTTGTGAGAAGGATCTCTTTCGCTGCAAGAAAAAGTATCGCTCGGAGGTGTTATTGTTTTGAAAAAAGAATTTCTTGCTGTGACAGGTATATATTCATATCCTGAAAGTTTTTGCTCCGGATCTTCTTCCGGTGGCGTTCTTTTTAACATTAACCAAATGCAAATTGCTGATAAGAAAAATACAGGCAAAAACCACACCCATTCAGGAATATAATTATCTTTTAACGAGTTTTCAATTTCTTCTTCGTCTTTATTTAAAACTACTTGAGTTTTAACTTCTCGAGGAACATATGTATCTACTATGATAAAAGATGGGGTTTTCGTTCTAAAATTAATCTTTGTATAAAAAACATTTTTATCAGATAAATCCGTTTTTTCTGAAATAACAGCTTTTATGTCTGAATTACCTGTTTCATAATATATATCTGAATCTTCAATTACTTTTTTGACTTGCGGCAATATTAAAACATAAGAATTATTGCCCAATTCCTGCAACTTGTATTTTTGCGATGGTTCTTCCTGCAATTTTAATTGTACGGAATAATAGCCGGAATAGGTTTTTCTTATTGTCATGCCAAGCAGATAATTCTCTGAGTATATTTCATTTGCAAATACAAAACTGCCAACGGTCGAAAAACAAAAAACTACCGCTATGACAACTATTCTGAATATGTTTTTTAATCCCCGCATATATACTTTTATTTTACATATTTTATGCAAATAAGGCAATAAATTCACAACACTTTGACAATATTGATATAAAAATTGTCAAAGTGCTGTCTTTTTTATTTGTTGTCAATTTTTTTTATAAATTTTCTCAAATTTCGATTATATGCAATCATAAACAATGGTAAAAATGTTCCAAGTAAAACTAAAATAACCAAATAATTTGTATTGTTTCCGTTTTTATAAAGAATATAAAAATCAAGAATTTTTCCTTCAAAATGTCGTTCAGTTGAACCGTTTATGACAATTTCTGACGAAATAGCATTTTTATCAATTTTCTTTTTATATGGAATTTCCTTGTATGATTGCCAAGCGTTTTTCTTGTAATTGAAATTTGACAACAATGGAGAAACAGATTGATTGGTTATTTCTATTGCAACATTGTATAATGCATTGTTTATAAGTTTTTTACCGAATGTATATCTTTCAGTAACATCCTTTGCTAAAGGGTATTCAAGTGTTAATGTTAAATCAGGATGTTGTTTTAGTTGAATACCTTTGTTGTCCTTGTCCGTTTGGAATAATATTTGTTCTTTATTTGTTTGTTTTGCAAAGAAAGTTGTATTAATAGAAAGTCTGAAATCATCTTTTATTTCCGATTTTTTGCAATTTATTGTAATCGGTGATGAAACATCTTTAAAAGACTTTTCCCAAAAAGTATAATTTATTCCGTAAAGATATACCCCAATTACAAGAATTGATGCAGATAAACCTGTAAATTTGAAAAATTGTTTAATCTTTAATTTTACACATTCTTTTTGTTTTTCACTTTTTTTAATTGCATTTATCAGGAAAAGTTTTCTTTTTACTAAACCTTCTACAAATACCGGTTTGAAGTTTTTAATTGTCATCGCAATTCCATATCCAAAGATTTGTAAAAATCCACCCCAAAGTCCTAATTCTTGTACATTATAATAAACATCTGCTCCTCTCTGACTTAGCGTACCGGTCGCAAAGATTATTATGAACCAAAGCATAAACAGTAAATCAGATTTAGAATGTTTTTCTTCCATAAAATAAAAAAGCATTACAGGTATGAAATAAAGCAAAACATATCCATAGCTTAAAGACGGTATTACTACCATAAGAAAAGCCAAGATGAACATTTTTTTCCATTTCTCGTTAAAGAAAAATGTTGTTAATAAACCAAGAAGTCCTATAATTGAAATCCAAAATGTCGTGAATTTATTGACTTCATACATAGTTCCGCCAAAATTGTTAATTACAAAATTATTGATGAAACTTTTTCCGAGAGCAGGAGTGCTGAATGAACCTATAATTATATTTGATTGAAGCAAAATGTTTTCGAAAAATAATTTGATAACTTCTATTCCTCCGGGATAAAACAATGCCGGAGCAACAAATAAAAATATAGAGTAAAATATTAATCTGAAAATGGCTTTAAAATCTTTATTCCAAACTAACAGCATTCCAAATATTGCAGGTGAAAGCTTGAATGATATAGCTGATGCAAGTGCAACAAGAGCTATTTCTTTTAATATCTTATTCTTAGAATTATAATAAAATATGAAATAAGTTAAAAATAAGAAGGTTATGAAAATCATATTGGCTCTTTCATAAGAAAATAAAAATATTCCTGAAGCGAAAATAGCCATGCAGAATAAATATCTGTCAAATTTTGTTATGTTTTTTGCGAAATTAAAAATTAGCATAAATAGCGAAGATACGCAAAATGTTAAATATAAAGATGCGAACAATAATTCAGAAGAAGAAATGTCTTTTGGATTAATAGCATTAATTACATTTCCCCAAAAAGCACAGAATAAATATCCGCTTGGCGGATAAGAATAACCGCCTTTTGCCCAAGGATATAATGTCTCAAATTGCAAAAGGTTATAAACAGCACTCGTTAAGCATTTGTAATCGTCAAAAAGACTGTCACAAGGTTCTTTTAATCCAAAAAACACAGAAGTATCTGTTCTTCCTGTTAATAATAACCATATCCAAACGCAAAAAGAAATAAGAATCGTTATCGAAAAAATTCTTATTAATGGGGTTTCTTTTATTCTTTGCCAAATTGACATATATAACTCTCTTTCAAAATAATACACATAAATTTTGCTGTAACTTCCATGAAACAACAATGTAATTTTATCAAGTCAAAAAAATATATCAATAAAACAATGTATCTCAATTTAATCACTACGCAGAGAGGACATAGGCGAAAAATACGCAAAAGCAAATAAATAAAAAGAATTTAAACTCGGCGGTAACGGGATTCGAACCCGTGTCAACAGAATGAGAATCTGCTATCCTAACCCCTAGACGATACCGCTATGAGATTTTTTACTGTTTGCACTTATATTGTCTTGCTAAAATTATTTTTTTCAAGTGATATTTTGATTTTTAATATTACTTTATAATTTATATACAAAAAAGTCGGCATTTATAACATAAATGCCGACTTTTAAATCCATTCCTCTTTTGTTATGCAGCCATGTTGATTTCTGTAATTAAATAATCTGCAATCCATTGAAGATTTTTGTTATCTGCTGCAGCTTTCTTTAAACATTCAATTGAAGGTTCTCCAATTCTGATGAGAGTCATCGCCACAACACCTCTGACTGAGCCTCTTACAACAGATAAGTTCTTTACAAGTTCCGGAACTGCTTGTCCGCCAAATCTGACAAGTTCATTTTCCAAAGCACTTTTACTTTTATTATCTGCATTTTCAAGTTTTGTTAAAATATCTGCTATTGAGTTGCTCATTTATATATCCTTTCAACTATTTTTTTCTTATATGTGAATTATAAACCCAATATCTTAAAAAAATTGTTATTTTAATATAATCTTTATATCGTGCTTTAAATTGAATAGCTGTAAGGGGTTTGCCCTGAATAATTGCTGAAAAATCAAAAAATCTTTATATAATCTTTATAATTTTATAAAATTAATAAACACCCCATTTGTCCCATTGTGATATTGTCCAAAAGTCTGTTTTTTTAATTGCGAAATACATGTAAACTCAATATGTCGGAGAAAGGGGGATAATCGAAATGCCCGTTCAATATTCAAAAACAACAAATGAAAGGTTTGTCACAGAGTTCAAAAATATTGACAGAAATCTTTTGGATTGGCTTGAAAAAACATCACTTGAAAACAACTGTCGGGTGGACAAAAAAGAGTGGAAAAGTAAATATAACAGCTATGTTGTTTATGACTACGAACCTTTTTGTTCTGACGGATTTGAGATAAACCTAACTATTTCATCTTTTGACGTGAATTATGTTAATTTTCTCAAGTTCCTTTTTGAAAACAAGGTCAAAACAATCGAATACCTAAAAGGTTGTATGACCGCATAATCGTTGTACCGAGAACTTCGTAATCTTACGGGTTTTCTGCTTTTTCGGTAAAATAACGGTTTGTTTTCAAGCAAAGTGCCGGCAAGTGTTAGGGAAGCCGGCACTTTTTGCATTAATTTAAAAAAATGTTGTATAATAAATTTATACCCAACAGACGGATTGATTTTTGTCGCTGATTTTCTTTTTATATATTTGAAAGGATATTTACTATGAGTGAAGAAAATGAAAATATAAATGATTCTATTAATGAAAGTTCCGTAAATTCTATGGATTCAGAAGTTGAGAGTACTGCCATCCAAAAACAAAATCTTTCATATCTTGCAAAAGTTTTAATTATTGTGGTTACGGTATTTTTAGCGACATTTTGTGCTGTTTATTTGGCTGTTGATGCAAATATGTATAAGTTGGGACTGACTCCTCTTTCTGTTACTGCTGAACAGTTTGACAAACTTTTTGATAAAGAAGCTGATTTTATTGAAAAATCTTCGCCTGCTCCTGTTAAAATAGATACTAAAGATGATAGATATGTTGTTACAATAAGCTTGAAATCTTTTGATGATAATCCCGATAATGTCGAAGTTGAAACGACTTCGAACGGTATAAAAATATCGGGTGAGTTTAAGAAAAATGATAAAAATAATTCTTCTGAACATTCTTTTTATCAAAATGTAATTTTCCCTAATAAAATTGATACAAATTTAATAAAAAAAGAAAATAAAAAATCTTCGATTGTTATTACTTTACCATTTTCTCAAAATAATATTCAAGATAAAGCTGAAGATTAATTCTAATTTGGTTAATCAGCATAACTAATGGCGGTGTTTTCGCAATTAAGCACAAGAGCGTTGCTTATTGCAATTCCGCCTTTTACTGACGGTGAATTAACAATTTTTCCGTTTATTTGCATAACGCTTGAGCCACCGCCGTCTAAGTTTATTGCATATTCACATTCAAAACTTCTCATTATTTCCGCTATTTCGAAAAGTCCGGCTCCGACAGAACTTTCTTCTCTTCCGTCAACTGTTACTATAACAAGGTTATTTTCCTTCGTGTAACCGACTGCTGTTCTCGGGTTTTTGCCTGCTATTGGTTTGAGTTTTTCGTCAATGTAGTCAACGAAAACTTTTCCGTCTTTGACAAGCATCGGACCGCCGCCAATTATGTGCAAAACATTTTCCCATTCAGGATTTGTTTTTATATCGAGTTTTATTTTTGTGTTTTGTTTTTTTGCGAAGAACTTTTTGTTTTGTGCTGTGAAAAATTCATTAATTGTTTTTTCAGGTGCTGAAATTACAAATCCGTTTGCGGGAATTTGCACTTGTGAATAAGTTTTTTGGAGAATTTTACCGTCTTGTATAACAACATTTATTCCATATTTAGGAATTTTAGGTGAAATATTTCCCCAATCTGATGTGTATACAAGAACGTTTGTTGATAACATTCTTGGTTGGTTTATGTTGTGAACTTTTAAAGTTTTGCCAAGATAGTTGATGTTTGCATTTAATGCTACTCGATCGATTTTATATCCGTCTTCGAAAATTCCGAGTGCTGCTCTGTCATAAATTGGTCCGGTTAATAACTTTTTATCAATCATTAAAATACCAAGAGGAACTCCTGTTTGTGGTTTGAAGTATGAACCGTTGACTGCTGCAAAGGCTTTAGATTTTTGTGAAATGTTTAATATGGCTGATTTTTTAGCGAGTTTCGTACCTGCTGTTGCAGGGGCTATTTTTACATTTGGGTTGATTTTCGTATTAACTTCAATGACGTTAATTTTTAAGGGTTTCCCTCTTAAGTATTTAGTCATTCGAACGTGAGCAACACCTTCTTTTACAAATCGGATTTTTCCGTTGCGGTATTTTCTGTTTAATGAAATTGTCCAAAGCTTTTTTCGAACTTCTTTTGTTTGAAGTTTTATGTTTTCCGCTCTCTGAATGTTTTCTGTTTCCGATGAATAAAAAACTTGTGAATGTGCAGAAAAATCTGATGTATGTAAAAAGCTAATATTACCCCCTGAAAAAATAGCCGTAACAAAAAATAAACACAAAAACCTTACGGCTATTTTGCGGAAGCATTTTGAGCTTTCTGCAAACAGCACGTTCATATTTTCCTTTCAGAGAACTAAACTTAACTTTTTTTATCTGTTCTCCTACTACAATTGTAACATATTTCAACTGCTCCTTCAAGTCTAAATCAGCTCTAAAAATAAAAAAACAATAAGTGTATAAATGCCGATTTCTAAATCGGTGACCTGTAATGGATACAAAATCAAAAACACTAATAGTGTTTTAATAAAACTTAACAAAACACGAATAGTGGTATTGATTATGAAAGCATAGTTTTGTTTGTTTTTTTGATGAGTTATATAATTGACTGTATAAGTTTTAAAAGTTCATTTGTTCTTATTTCTTGACCAGCGTCATTAGCGTGATAACCGAAGTCATAAATTAATTTTTCATCTTTGAGTGTGCCTGAATTATAATCGCCTATAAATTCAACATTGTTTGTTTTGTAGAAGTTTTTTATTATTTCAAAATCTTGTATTTCTTTTTCTGTAAAAGATTCTGTGTGGTATATGCAAGGTGTTGTAGCATATAGTTTTATGTTGTTTTTTTGGCAGAATTGAATAAAATTATAAAGCGAGAAGTTTTTGTTTGAAGTTGGTATATTTTGTGAAATTTGGACATATTTTCTGTTGTTTTGAATATCCGGAACAATACCTTTATTTGCGATGAAATCACCAAATTCATTAGTTTGTGATAAAGTATTTTCGTCTAATGGAGGTGCTTCTAAGCTGTGGTAGGTTATTATAAGTTTTATTAAATAAAAAGAAAGACCGAGTTTTTGAATGGGTGTTAATTCTTTCATGTAATCTTTACCGTAAGACACTATATATTCTGCAAGTTGAGCCGGTACGGTTTTGCTGTCTTCTTTGTAGAGAGAATATTCCAAAGGAAGTATTACTATATCACCTGATTTTAATATTTTTTCAGCTTCGTTAAAAATATAATGTTCAAATCCTGCGTGAATACCGAAATTTACAACCGGAAGTTTCGTTTTTTCGTATATTTCCTTTGAATTTAGTCCGTATAAAGTGTTTGAACCTGAAACGACAACAATTTTGTTCCCAAGTTTATCATATTCTGAGGCTTTTTCTCTTTTTTGTGTAATCAAAAAATGTACATAATCTGCGGTTTTTGAATAGTTATGATGTCCTACCATAAAATCTATCCAGAATATCAATGCAGTCGGGATTACAATTATTGATATCAAAAATATTATGAATGTTTTTATAAAGAATGTTTTATAGTTTTTCATCGTGACCTCTTAGAATTGAAAGTATATAAATGATGATGAATAATCAGGTTTAACAATATTGTACAGAGAAACAAGCAGCATTAAAACTATATAAATCGAGTAGATTGAAATTGGTTTAAAATTTTTGAGTTTGCTTCTGAAAAAATTATTATAAACAAAGAAAATCATAATCGGTATAAAAATTAGCGGGTAAATTTCCCAAGAATTACCGGAAGCTCTAAATCTCATGTCAAATCCATAAATTTTAGGCAAGTCAAAATTCAAGAAATTCAAGGAATGCAGGACAAGTTTGTTTGCAGATGCAATATTTGGAGCTGAAAAGTAAATCCAACCCCAACAGACAAACAAAAATGTAATACATCTCGCTAAAAATATTGGCATTTCAACGTTGAGTTTTTTATAAAGTCTGTTGATAATTGATGCTACACCATGCATAATACCCCAGATTATGTAAGTCCAGCTTGCACCGTGCCAAATTCCGCAGATTAAGAAAACGAGAAAAACGTTCAAATATGTTCTGAAAGTGCCTTTTCTGTTTCCGCCCAAAGGGATATAAACGTAATCTTTCAAACATCTTGAAAGAGTGATATGCCATCTTCTCCAAAAGTCTTGTATATCAACCGCAATATACGGATTGTTGAAGTTTTCGGGGATTTTTATATTAAACATTAATCCGATACCGAGAGCCATATCCGTATAGCCAGAAAAGTCGAAATATATTTGGAATGTGTAGCTCAAAACCGTAATCCAGCTTTCGAGGGTGGTAAGCGTGTCGAGGTTTGAATATCCGAAAACAGTCCATTTTGAGAGTAAATCCGCAAATACGACTTTTTTGAATAAGCCGACCGAGAAAAGGAATAATCCGAGTGATAAATTCTTCCAGTTGATAACTTTTGTCCGCATACTGTAAAATTGCGGCATCATTTCTTCTGCACGAGTTATCGGACCTTGCATGAGCCTTGGGAAAAATGTAATAAACAAGCAATATGTTAAAAAGTCATAATCTTTTGTTTTTCCGTTGTATGAATCCACAAGGTAAGCAATTTGTTGAAACGTAAAAAAGCTTATTGCAAGTGGCATTATGATATTCATGTAATTAAATTGCTGATGAAAAATTGCATTTATATTATCAAGCAAAAAATTAAAATATTTATAATATCCCAAAATCAGTAAATTGCCTGTAAGTGCAAATATCAAAAGAAATTTTTTGTTAATTTTTAATTTTATGCCGTTACATAAAGTTGAGCCGATTGAATAGTTGAAAATTATTGATGTGATTAGGACGGGAAGGGAATTTATATCCCATGCTGAATAAAAATACAAAGATGCCATAACCAGCCAGGCTGAAGCAATTTTAATTAATCGTAACTTATTCAAAGCAAAGTATACAACCAAAACTATCGGTAAAAATATGAAAATAAATTGCGCCGAATTAAATAACATAAAAATCTTTCTTTTTCACAGTTCTTTCTTCAATTTTGCGATAAACGGTACTATTTTGCAATAAGAAAGAATTTTTTTTTCACAAAATATAAAAATTTTTCAAAAGAAATTTGAATGTTATTTTATTTTTTCTAAAAAGAATTCAGCAGAAACGCTATGTTCATTGTTTGTCAAAGGGCTGAATATATAGCTGATGAATGCAATAATCGAAAGTAATAATAGAATGTTTATTATTATTTTTTTTCTGAAAGAGATATGTTTAAAAAATTTTTTGTCAAATAAGTTCATTTTTTTATTAATTTAATACGGTATAAACTTTTTCAGCAATAATTTTCATCGCTTCATCTCCCGGATGTCTTGCAACTCCGTTTGAATCAATTACGTGTTGTTTTTCATCATCGCCAAAAACAATTGATCCAATTCCTGCGTTTAATTTTTCATCTTGAAGCTCTTTTAAATCAACAAAAGTAAGATTGTTATTTTTGCACAATTCTTTTTTTGCTTTTTCAACTTCTTTGTTTTCCCAATATTGCCCTACGATTACAATCTGTGCATTAGGAGATTGTTTCTTTAAATAATCTATTAAGTCTTGAAAATCCACTCTGATAGTTGAGTTATCAAATACATTTTCACCCAATTGAATTATAATATAATCGTATCTTTCTGTTAAAGCTGGATTTAAAAGTTGCAAGGTTTCTGACCTGTCATGTGACATTGATTCCCAATAAAAATATTGAACAATTTTTAAGTTCAAATTATATTTTTTACTCAACATTTTTGAAGTCTGATGGACGTAATCATTTTCTTTTTTTGAAGCTGCCATTCCCCATCTGCCCCACCAACTTATTGCTTTTTCATGCCACGTAATAGAGTTTCCAATGAATAAAATATTTTTAGTCGGTGCAAATTTGTTTTGACTCTTTACAGTTTCTTCAAATATAGGAATACTTGTCACAACCTTGGTTTCTACAATTCTTGATTTTTTAGTTCCTATTATACATAACGAAATTATCAAAAATAATATTATCGATGCTTGTATGATTAATAATACTTTTAAATTGAATGACTTTTTCATATATACCCGTTTTAATATCTTAATTACATGTATTAGGTGTAATTTATTGTAAAAAATTACCTGTCTTGAAGAATATATTACCTTGAAGGTAATTATCTTTGTTAGTAGTTACCTAATGTGTCATTCAAATAAACGAATTTAGTGACTATCCTTTTAATAAAGGAGAAAGAAATGAGTTATATAAAAGAATTATTTGGACGAAAAATAAAAGAATGCCGTAAAAAATATTCTTATACTCAGGCACAGTTGGCGGAAATGGTTAATGTTGACGATAAACATATAAGTTGTATTGAAAGCGGAAAGAGTTTTCCTTCTCCTGATTTGATTGAAAGATTAGCAGTGGCTCTAAATGTTGAACCGAAAGACTTTTTTGAGTTTTATTATTTGCAGGATGAAGTTGATTTAAAAAAGGATATTATAAAGATGATAGAAACTTTGTCGAGTAATGAATTATCTCTTGTACACAAGTTTATCAGAACTTTTGTTTTGAAATAAAATAGATTTTTTCAAGTAAAAACAATAAAAAATAGTCTTAGAAATTTTTTTATTCTCCATAGACCCATTTTTTCCTGATAATCCATTGGAAAAAGGAGAGAACAGATATTATTATAAATAGAATGTAAGCAGCGGCGGAAGCCTTTCCTGCTTGAAAGTATTCAAAAGCGTTTTTATAAAGCCAATAGACCAAAACATCAGTAGCACCGTCCGGTCCGCCTTGAGTCATCAGATATATAAGGTCGAATACTTGAAAAGATGATATGGTTGTTATTATGACAACAAAAAATATTACAGGACTCAAAAGAGGTAATGTTATTTTGAAAAAGGTTTGTAATTTATTTGCACCGTCAATATCTGCGGCTTCGTATAGAGATGAATTTATTCCTGCGTACCCTCCAAGTAACAAAACGGTGTTGTAGCCGATAAGCTTCCAAACTGATACGAAAATTACTGCAAACATGGCTGTATCAGGATTATAAAGCCATCTTGTATCAGTTTTCAATAAGAAGTTCATAAAACCTATGCAAGGGTCAAAAATCCATGCCCAAATTAAAGCGATAACGAGCATTGGAGTTATGAACGGAATAAAATATGCAGTTTTGAAAAAATCTGATAATTTGAACTTTTTATTTAAAATATCGGCGAGAAAAAGAGGAATTATAACGGCAAAAATTGTTGTGAATACCGCATAAACTATGGTGTTTCTCAGTACAGAAAAGAATTCCGGTTCATGAAAAAGTTCTAAATAATTATCGAAGCCGACAAATTTTATATTGGTTAACAAATTCCAGTCGCAAAAACTTAATCCAAAAGAACAAAATACCGGGATTATAATAAAAATAAGCGTTCCAATAAGGCATGGCAAAAGAAAAAGCAAAGCCGTCTTATTGTCGGGGTATTTTGAGTTGTTAAGCATTTTGAAAAAGCTCCGATTTGAGTTAATATAATAATTATAAATACGAATCAAAACATATACAAGGAGTTTACATGATTACGCTTGATGCTTTTGGAAAAAACGATATAAGAGGAATTTACGGCAAAACTGTTACGGAAGATTTATTTTACAATACCGGAAAGGCATATGTTAAATATGTTCAAATGAGATGTAAAAAAACATCTGTGTCATTGTCTGTTGTAAGAGATGCCAGATTGCATTCTGTGCCATTGGCAAAAGCTTTGATGAAAGGGGTTTTAGATGCAGGCGGAAATGTTGTCGATTTAGGGATGGGACCGACTCCTTTCGGATATTATTCTGAATTTATAGAAGCGCCTTATGGGCATATTGACGGTTCTCTAATTATTACTGCAAGTCATAATCCTCCGGAATACAATGGTTTGAAGATGACTTGCGAAAGAGCTTCTTTGCACGAGGAACAAATAAAAGATGTTAAAGAAATGACGAGAAAAGTTATTGCCGGCGAAATTGATACGAAAGCTCGTCAAGGCAGATACGAAACATTTGATATGGTAAGACATTATATCGATATGCAAATTCAAATGTTTGGGAAACGTCCTAAGGGCGTAAAAATTGTAACGGATTGTGCAAATGCGGCAGCTGGTGTGGTAGCTCCTCAAATGCTTAAAGAATGCGGGTATGAAGTGGTTGAACTTTATACGGAGCCGGACGGAAGATTTCCAAATCATCACCCTAATCCGAGTATCGAAAGTACTTTAGAGGTTTTGAAAAAAACTGTTAAAGAAACTCATGCTGATGTCGGAGTCGCTTTTGACGGAGATGCTGACAGAATCGGAGTTATTGATAATGAAGGTAATTATTTGACAGGTGATAAACTTTTGTATATTTATGCTACAGATATTTTGCCAAATTTCAAAAAAGCGGAGAAGAAACCGGTTATAGTATCTGAAGTTAAGTGTTCACAAGCTTTATTTGACGGTTTGACAGAATTGGGTGCAGAAGCTGTAATGTGCAAAACCGGTCATGGTTACATTAAGGCGAAAATGCAGGAAACAGATGCTGTTGCAGCAGGAGAAATGTCAGGTCATATGTTCTTTAAAGACAGATGGTTTGGTTTTGATGATGCGGTTTATGCCGCTTCGAGATTGGCTTATATGATTTCTCAAAAGAAAAAGCAAAATCCTGATTTTACCTTAAAAGAACTTTTGACACCATTTAATGCTGTTTATACGTCTGCAGAAGTGAGATTTCCTTGTGAAGACAGTCTTAAACAACCTGTTTTAAAGAAAATTTCAGATATGATTGAAAATAATCCAAATTTCTTTGGTGATACGATTAAGGATATAATAAGGTTAGACGGATTGAGGATTGTTTTTGATGGTGGATTTGCGATGATAAGACAAAGTAATACAGAGCCGGTATTTACTTTGAGGTTTGAAGGCAGAAATGAAAAAATGTGTAAACAATATCATGAAAACATGCTTAAAAATCTTGAAAATGTTTGCAATTCAATGAAAGGTTAATATGAACAACAAAAACATTTTGTTTATAATTGTATTCATAATGTGTGTAGTTTCGTTGATATTAGGTGTTTTAACCCCGATAAAAACGAAATATAAGGAAGTTAGTGCAGAGAAAAACCCAAGTGGTATTAATAAAATAATATCGGCTAATAACAATAAAATTGCGATAATCCAACTTTCAGGCGTTATTAATTCAACATCTGAGACAAACTTTCTAACAGAAGAAAATTCTTCGATGAAAGCACTTTCATTATTAAGTGAAGTTGAACAGGATAACAATGTAAAGGGGGTAATTTTAGAGATAAATTCTCCCGGAGGAACGGTCGGAATGTCGCAGCGATTATATAATGCTGTTATGAAATTAAGACAGAAAAAGCCTGTAATAGCGGTAATGGATGATGTTGCAGCAAGCGGCGGATACTATGTTGCGAGTGCTTGCGACAGAATTTTTGCCTATCCCGGAACGATGACAGGCAGCATTGGTGTTATTATGTCTTCTATGGATTTTCACAAACTTTTGAGTGAAAAACTTGCTATAAATGAAAATGTTATAAAGAGCGGTAAATTTAAAGATATGGGTTCTTCTTCAAGAGCTATGACTGACGAGGAAAGACAGCTTTTACAAGATATTGTTATGGATTCCTATGCTCAATTCAAATCTGCAATCGTTGACGGTCGTGTAAATCGTTCCGATAAGTACCAAGCTCCTATGGTTGAGTTAAAAAAAGATGTTTTGAATAAATTTGCGGATGGTCGTATATTTACGGGAAAACAGGCTTTAAAGCTTGGCTTTGTCGATTCAACTGATGGAATGGATGGAGCTAAAGATATGATTAAAAAAATTGCAAAAACAAAAGGTATTTCTGATGTGAATTTTGTTGAATATTCGAAAAATTCCTTGTTTTACGATATTTTTTCCGTAAATAAGCAACAAAACTCTTTTATGAATTTTGTTCCGGAAAGTGTTAAATACGGCAGAAAGCCTTTGTATCTTTGGGAGTAGCTATGAGGGATTACATTTCAAATTTATATAAAGTGCTTTTTGAATTTGATTTCAGCGGGGTAAAAGACGCAACAACAATGCCTTGTGCTGTTTTGACAATATGTTGGACTTCTTTGTTTTTGTTTATCGTCAAAAATTCAAGTGCCGGCGGATTTTGGGGTGATTTCAAATTTTTGTCGGGTTTGGTGATTTATTTTATAGGACTTTATTTTGTATGGTTTTTTACTGCTATATTTTTTGAGTTTGTGATGAAAATTTTCGGTAAAGCAGGAAAAATAAGAACATTATTGACTTTGTCGTCATATTGTTTGTTGCCGTATATCTTCATGGCACCGTTTGAATTATTGAAGAAATTTTCTGACTTGGGCTATTTTTTTGGAACAAAATTTGAGCTTTTGTTGTTCTTTTGGGTAATATTATTGTACGCTCATTCTTTAAAGGAAACGTATGATTTAGAGAATTCATCATCATATATGTTAGTGTTTTTGCCTTTTGTAACTTTTGTTTTTTCTCTTATGTGGGTTATAGGAAGCATCTTTAATCTCGGTTATATTTACAATGTGTAGATAAAAAGCGGATACAGAGATGAAAAAAATTGTGAGAGCATTTTCAGTGCTTGTAATTGTGTTGTGTAGTTTTTTGAGCGTAATGGCTGATGAATTGACAAATCTTTCGATTATTGAAAAAGATTTATTTGGAGTGGAGTACAAAAATGAGGATGGTACAAAACGTTTAAACAGAATAGAAAAACACATTTTCGGAGGAATAAAAACCGGACCTTCCGCAAAGAGAATTCAAGATATTGCAGATGCTTCAGGAATTTCGTTTATGCCTAAAAAGACGGCTGAAGAAAAACGAATAGCGGCGGCAGATTTCGAAAAAGAAGATACGAGCGTGAATTATCCTGTGATTGACTTGATGGAAAATAAAGTTTTTAATAAGAACTTCAACGGTGAAAATGTTTACAAAAGAGTTGCAAGACTTGAACAAAAAGCTTTTGGAAAATCAAGCGAGGGTGAACTTTCAACAAGAACCGATAAACTTAAAGCTGCTATTCTTGCTGTTAAACAAGATGATGTTATAAATTCTGAAAATAGTAGAATTGCAACAAATTCTAATCAAAGAAAAACGGCAGAAATGTTCAGAAATACATCAAAAAATGGTAATGCTTTTTACAATCAAAATCCGACGGGCATGTATGGAGCAAATTCAAGTGCTATGGAAAATTATGACTTGTTTGGAAATCAAAATTTGATGAATGATGCCGGCAATTATCAAAATAGCGGAAACGGCGGTTATCCGACCGGTGCTGCTGCAAATTCTACAATGCCTTATGATGCGGAATATTCAAGTGATTTTGCACAAGCCTTATCTGCGGCGGAAAATTTTATATTGGGTAAATCAAACGATAATTATTCAGTTGGTGAAAGATTGAATAAACTTGAAAATAAAGTGTTTAAAAAGACTTTCAACGGAGATAAAATTACAAGACTTGAAAGAGTTGTAAGTGCTGCATCAGCGAAGAAAAATGGCGGAGTATTTAATGAAAACAAATGGGAAAGATACTTAGCAACAGGTATACAAGTCGGCTCAATATTGCTTATGATACTTGCCATGATTTTATAATATAAATTAACATTCTGAAAAACTTTGAACATCTCCCGCATGTTTATGTGAAAATAAAACATATAAAAACATGTAAGGGAGATGACAAGTATGAAAGATAAAACATTTTTAATGATTCCAGGCCCTACACCGGTACCGGAAAGTGTATTGTTAGCGATGGCAAAACATCCGATTGGACACAGAAGTACAGAGTTTTCTGATGTTTTAAAAAGAGTTTATGCTGATATGAAAACGGTTTTCCAAACAAAAAATGATGTACTTGTTTTTACGGCAAGTGGTACAGGAGCTATGGAAGCAGCTATTTTCAACTTGGTTAATCCCGGTGATAAAGTTTTATCTTTGGTAATTGGAAATTTTGGCGAAAGATGGGCTAAAATTGCTGAAATGAAAGGTGCAATCGTAACAAGATACACTGTTGAAGCAGGTTGTGCAATTGACCCTGCTGAAGTTAAAAAATTACTTGATGCAGATGTAAATAAAGAATTTAAAATTGTTACTTTAACTCATAACGAAACATCAACAGGTGTTACAAATGATGTTAAAACAATTGCTTCAATGATTAGAGAGCATGGAGCTGTTTCAGTTGTTGATGGTGTAACAAGTTTAGGTGCAATTCCTTGCAAAATGGACGAATGGGGCATTGATGTTCTTATTTCAGGTTCACAAAAAGGCTTTATGATACCTCCGGGACTTTCTTTCTTGGCAGCAAGCGAAAAGGCTTGGAAACTTCACGAACAATGTGCAAATCCAAGTTTTTACTTCAATTGGAAGCAAAATAAGAAATCAGTTCTTGATGCATCAACAGCTTGGACTCCTGCCGTAAACTTGTTTGTAGCACTTGATACGGCACTTCAAATGATGAAAGAAGAAGGTATTGAAAATATTTGGGCAAGACATGCCAAAATCGCATCAGCAATCAGGGCAGGTGTTAAGGCAATCGGATTGAAATTGCTTGCAAAAGATGAAACAACAGCATCAAATGCAATAACGGCAGTTCTTCCGCCTGAAGGAATTTCAGTTCCCGATATCAGAAAAACAATGAAGAAAGATTTTGATATTGTTGTTGCAAACGGTCAAAAAGAATTGAAAGATAAGATTTTCAGAATGGGAACGTTAGGTTATGTTTCAATGAGAGATGCAATAACAGCGATGGGTGCATTAGAAGCAAGTTTATACAAATTAGGCTATAAATTTGAATTAGGTGCAGGTGTTGCAGCAGTAATAGAAACGTTGAATAAATAATTTGTTAAAAAGGACATAAAATGAAAGTTTTAATTACAGATAAAATTAACGAAAGTGCAGGAAAAATTCTTGACGGAGTAGCGGAAGCGGTATTTTTACCGACCATGCCCGAAGATGAACTTTGCGAAAAAATTGGTGAATTTGACGCTTTGATGGTCAGAAGCCAAACAAAAGTAACGAAGAAGATAATTGAAGCAGGCAAAAACCTCAAGATTATCGGCAGAGCAGGCGTAGGTGTTGACAACATTGATATCGAAGCTGCAACGCAAAAAGGTATTTTGGTAGTAAATTCACCTGACGGAAACACGAATGCGGCGGCAGAACACACAGTTGCATTGATGCTCGCAATGTCGAGAAACATTCCGACAGCGGCAACTTCAACAAAGGCAGGCAATTGGGAACGTTCAAAGTTTACGGGAACAGAAGTTTTCGGTAAAACTTTAGGTGTTATCGGATTTGGTAAAATCGGTTCACACGTTGCGAAAGTCGCTATTGCGCTCGGTATGAATGTTATCGTAAGCGACCCTTACACAACTGAAGAAATCGTTGAAAAAGCAGGTGCTAAATATGTTCGCAACCTTGATGAGTTATGGGGAAAATGCGATTATATAACGGTTCACGTTCCGAAAACAAGAGAAACTGCACATTTAATCAATAAAGACACTATTGCAAAGATGAAAAAAGGTGTAAGACTTATCAACTGTGCAAGAGGCGGTATTATTGAAGAAGAAGCATTGAAAGAAGCACTTGAATCAGGACAGGTTGCATCGGCGGCAATAGATGTTTATGAAAACGAACCTGATATGTCAAAATGCCCGTTATGCAGCTGTGATGCGAATGTTGTTTTGACTCCTCACCTTGGAGCAAGCACAAAAGAAGCTCAATTAAACGTAGCTATTGACGTTGCAGAACAAATCAGAGAAGTTTTGTCAGGCGGAAGTGCAAAAGCGGCAGTAAACATTCCTGCTTTGAAGCCTTCAGTTTTGGAACCTGTAAAAGACTATATGCAAATTGCCGAAAATATCGGTGGCTTGGCATTCCAACTTGCTGACGGAAATTTGAAGTCAATAAGCATTGAAGTTAAGGGAAAACTTTCAGATTTAGATATTTCTCCTTTGAAAATAGCTGTTTTAAAAGGTGTATTTTCTTCAATTACGGAAGGTGTAAATTATGTAAATGCCCCTGTTTTAGCTAAACAGAGAGGTATTAACGTTGTAACTTCTCAATCAGAAAAGGATTGTACTTACATTGGTGCAATAACTGTTAAGTTGTTAACAGATGCAGATGAACAAACTGTAACAGGAGCATTGGTTGCTGAGCATATGCCGAGAATAGTTGAAATCAACGGACACCAAATGAGCATTGAGCCTGATGAGCATATGTTAATCATTCCTCACGTAAATCAACCAGGTATGATTGCGAAAGTTGCATCTATTATTGGTGATGCAAATGTTAATATCAGTCGTATGCACGTTGCCAAAAATACTGATAATGACCCAATGTCAATTATGCTTATCAATACAGACAGCAAAGTTGAAAATGATACTTTGAAGAAAATTTCAGAAATTGACGGTATTCAAGATTCTAAATATATTCACTTGAATGCATAATTAGTCAGACAATAATTCAAAAAACGACTCTCGTTTATCATAAGAGTCGTTTTTTTTACAGTATTATTTTTTTGAACTCAAAAATTTGTTAATTCTGTCTTTTGCATTTTGCCGCAAATTCATAAAATAGAATTGATAATCTTGTCCGTGATATGAGCCGTGTCCGAAAAATTTAGGCATGGGAATTTCGTATTTTTTGACATCTGCTGTAGAGCAGACAATTATTCCTTTTTTGCGGTCTGTTTTAGCATCTGCAAGCCCCGGAGAAATTATTTTCATCGAAAATTCATCAATAGAGCCGAGGTTTTTCGATTGCGGAGCAGACTTAAATCTTGACCAAGAAATAGGATTTATAACAAGGCTGTCTTTTTGATAAACAATATTTGCACCTGTTTTCGTCGGGGCTTGTGTGTTGTAGGAAACTATTACACCCGTATCATCTTTTTTTCGTGCAAATTTAAGATGCGGATTAGCTTTCATATATTGCTTTGTTACAGGAACTCCGATTATATAAGCTGCGACCATGTTTTTGTAATATTCGGGGTGCTTTTTCATATAATCAGATAACACCAAAAGCATTATGGACGAACCTTGAGAATGGCTTGCCAAAATGAACGGTCGATTGTTATTTTTATTTTTAAAATAATAATCAAGTGCATTATAAATATCAGAAATTTCCTGTTCGTTTGAAGCAACTTTGCTGTTTATTCCGCTAAAATCCATGTTCAAAAACGATGCAAGTCCGAGCTGGGTATAAAACGGTGCATAAATATTTGCCGCCGTGTCAAAAACTTTCGCTTGTAAGTTGAAAACTTTACGGGCATGAAATCTCATATCCTCATTATCAATCTCGCATTTGTGCAACTGAATAAAGTTTTTTGACATACAAGTCGTGGGATAAATATAAAAAACATCAACCGGATAATCCGTTTTTGCGGGCATGGAAAGCCAATTTTCAGGTTTTGAATAATCATTATTTTTAATGTCTGCCTTTGCAAATGCAGAAACAGCAAATGTTATCATTATAATTATTAATGCAAAAATTTTTTTCATTACTAAAGCATAACATAAAAAATATTAATAACAAAATCTTATACAAGTTTGCAAAGTATATCGTTAATTTGAGTATTTAAAGCAACATAATTTGTGTTGTTGTATATTACGAAATCTGCAAATTTGATTTTTTCTTCTTGTGGAATTTGAGCATTCATACGCTTTAGTGCATCTTCTTGGGTGAAGTTTCTTCTATACATAAGTCTGTGCATACGAATTTCATCATCAGCCGCAACCATTATGACTTTGTCAAAAAGGTAAGTCCAATTAACCTCATAGAGCAGAGGAACGGCAACAAAAGTGAAATTTTCGTTTTTATGCTCCTCAAAGAAGTTAAGTACTTTGTCAATTATAAAAGGGTGCGTAATATCTTCAAGTTTTTTAAGTAATTTTTTATCGGAAAAAACGACTTTTGCTAATTTTTTTCTGTCTATAACATTTTCTGTATAAATATTGTAGTCTGCAAACGACATTTTAAGCTGATTATTCAGTTCTTTTGATTCGATAAATAAATCGTGAACGACTTTATCTGTGTCGATTACGGGATAGTGTAAGTCTTTTAAGATTTTTTCGACAACAGACTTGCCTGAAGCTATGTTACCTGTAATTGCAATTGTAATCATGTATTTATTATAACAAATAAAAAACAATAAGACATGAAATTTTGTGATAAACTTAAAATATGGAAAAAAGATATTTAGTCGGAAAAAATTTAGCAGAATTACAGGAAATTGTGTCAGAACTTGGCGGAAGCAAATTTCGTGCGACCCAAATTTATAACGGAATTTATTTGAAATCTTATAAATCTTTTGATGAAATGACCGATTTACCGTTGAGTTTCAGAGAAACTTTAAAGGAACAGTTCGTCTTAAGCGATGTTGTTTTGAAGGATAAGCAGGTCAGCTCCGACGGAACGATGAAATTTTTATTTGAACTCAGTGACGGAAATTTGACGGAAGCTGTTCTTATGAGATTTGATAACAGAGCAAATTTGACGGCTTGTATAAGTTCTCAAGTCGGCTGTCCTATGGGCTGCAAATTTTGTGCAACCGCCAAATTAGGTTTCAAACGTGATTTGAAAACCGATGAGATATTAAAACAAATTTATATAATTCAGGCAGAAACAGGCTTAAAGGTTACAAATATCGTTTTTATGGGTCAGGGAGAACCTTTGTTAAACTTGGATAACGTGCTTGGTGCGATTGACAGATTAAGAGAAGATTTCAAAATCGGCTCAAGAAGAATAACCGTTTCGACTTGCGGAATTATTCCGGGGATAAAAAGATTGACCGAGTTGAAATTCCAGCCGACATTGGCACTATCTTTGCATAGTCCGATACATGAAGTTAGGGAAAGTTTAATGCCGGTTGAGAAAAAATACAAAGTCGAAGATGTTATCAAGGAACTTCGTTTATTGACAGAAGCGACAGGCAGACGAGTTACGATGGAATATATTTTGATTAAAGGAATAAATGATAGTATAACCGATGCAAAAAAATTGTCTGAATTGATTTCAAAATTAAAGTGTAATGTAAATTTGATTTTATATAACGAAAACGAATACTGTGATTACAAAAAGCCCGATAAATCGACAGTTATGAAATTCAAATGTATGGTAGAAGCATCAGGTAAAAAAGTTACGATAAGACTTGAACGAGGTGCAGATATTGATGCAGCTTGCGGTCAATTGAGCTCAAAATATCAAAATAAAAAAAGTAACGAATAAATACTTGTATTTTAATTAAATTTTGGTAAAATAAAGATACGGAACATACAAGATTGTTTTTAAATTAGGGAATTTATTTATTTTATTGATTAATTAAGGAAAAATATAGAGATGTATATTAATAAGTGTACAAAGTGTGGTGCGGAATTTGAAACTAAAAATCCGAAACGTGTAATATGTCCTAACTGTTTGTATCCTGATAGAAAACAAGGCGGTGACAGCGGAGAAAATCAAGGTCAAAACCAAAATCAGGGACATTCTGAAAATACGGAAGAAACTTCTGAAAAAAGAACATATATGAACGGATATTCCGCAGGCGGAGCATCATTTGGCGGAGAAGAACGCAGATATGATCGTCCGCAAAGAAGTTACGGCGATAGACCTCAACGAAGCTACGATAACGGATATAATAACTATGGTGACAGGCCACAAAGAAGTTATAACAGCGGTTATGACAGACCTCAAAGAACTTATGACAACAGAGGTTACGGTGACAGACCGCAAAGAAGCTATGATAACAGAGGAAGCTACGGCGACAGACCGCAAAGAAGTTATGATAACAACAGAGGCGGCTATGGTGACAGACCGCAAAGAAACTTCAATAACAGAGGTAATTACGGCGACAGACCGCAAAGAAATTTCCGTCAACAAGGCAATTTCAGAAGAAACAACAATTTTAACAAAAGACCGCAGCAAAAACCGAAACAGCTTTTGATAAGCAAGGAACAGCTTGCTCAGATTGAATTTATTTACAAAAAGGCATTACCGTTACCCAACCATGATATTCATGAGGTAATTGGTGCAGCTCTTGGGATTGAACCGAGAAAAGTCTTTTTTGGAATTAACCTTGTAAGACAAAAGATGATGCTACCGAAATTGGCATTCCCGAAAAGAAAGCTTGCAGTAACACCTGATCAACTGACGGCGATAAAGACGTTGTATGAACCATTGTTGCCATTACCTCCAATCGGTTGTCACAAAATAATTGCAGCCCAGTTAAAAATGGATGAATGGAGAGTCCACGTTGGTATCGGTTTAATCAGAAAACAAATGGGACTTGACAGATGGAATCCTGACAGAGCAGATGCACCGGAAGAGTACAAGAAGAAATAATTATGAGTGAACTTATTTCTATTGGCAAGGTGCTTAATTTTCATGGTATCAAGGGTGAGGTTAAAGTTGGCTATACTCGAGGTAATGAGGAAAGAATAGAGTCTTTAGATGCTGTTTATATAAATATTGACGGAGTTGACGAAAATTTTACGGTGGAATCGGTCAGATTTCATAAACAGCATGCTTTGATGAAGTTCAAAGAAATAAATTCAATCAATGAAGTTGAAAAAATAAAGAGTTTAGATATAAAAATTCCCAAAGAAATTGCTACAAGTACGCTTAAAGAAGACGAGTTTTTAATCAGTGACTTGATTGGAATGAGAGTTCTAAATTCTGATGAAGAACAAATCGGAGAAGTTGTTAATGTTGGTTCCAACGGAGTTGCCGAGTTATTGGAGATAAAAGACGGAAATGAAAAATTACATCTTGTTCCTTTTGTAAAGGCACTTGTTCCTTATGTTTCTTTAAAAGATAAAATAGTTGTTATAAATAATATTGAAGGACTTATTGAGTGAAATTTGACGTTGTGACATTGTTTCCCGATATAATAAAGGGTGCGTGCAGCGAGAGTATGATTTCAAGAGCAGGCGGAAAAGGTGTTATTTCAATAAATACGGTAAATCCAAGAGATTTTACACATGATAAACACAGAAAGACGGATGATACTCCTTATGGTGGCGGTGCGGGCATGGTTTTGTCCTGTCAGCCGTTTTTAGATGCTTTATCAAGTATTGAGGTTGAGGATAATTCCGAAACAATTATTATGACTCCTCAAGGTGAACTTTTTAATCAAAAGATTGCTGAAGAATTTTCCAAAAAGTCACAATTAAGAATAATTTGCGGCCATTACGAGGGTTTTGATGAACGTATTAAGATTTTATCGAAGGCAAGAGAGATATCGATAGGTGATTTTGTTTTATCAGGAGGGGAATACTCCGCAATTTGTGTGATTGACTCTGTTTCGAGGCTGCTTGAAGGCACTTTGGGAAATTCAGAATCAAAGGATTATGATTCACATTCTGAATATTTACTTGAATATCCTCAATATACAAAACCGAGAAATTACTGTGATTTAGAGGTTCCTGAGATTTTACTTTCCGGCAATCATGAGTTAATTGCTAAATGGCGAAGATTAAAACAATTTGAGAGAACAAAGGTGAAACGTCCTGATTTGTTTGAAAAGTTTTTGAATACGGAATTATCTAAAGAGGATAAAAAGTTACTTAAAGAATTTAACAGCGATTTTTAGTGTGTTATAATAATGCCGAAAAGGAAATTTTATGAAAGCGGCAATATTTAAAAACGGAAAAATGGAATTGGCTGAGTTAGAAAAGCCTAAATTAAACGGAAAAGGTGCGATAGTAAAGATATACGGCTGCGGCTTATGTGGGTCGGATATTGTGAAAATGAAACACAGCAGTGTGCCTGACGGAAGTGTTTTAGGTCATGAAATTGTCGGAAAAATTGTTGAAATAAATTCAGACAGTGATTTTGAAGTTGGTGATGAAATTGTTATGGGGCATCATGTTCCCTGTTTTGAATGTACATATTGTTTTGGTGAAAATTATTCAATGTGCAGAAAATTTAAGAGAACTAATATTCATCCCGGTGGATTTGCTGAATATATTGAAATTTCAGAAGATCATTTAATGAATACTGTTTTTAGAATTACATCGGCGGTAAGTAATGAAACTATTTCTTTTACAGAACCTTTAGCTTGTTGCATAAGATGTGTAAAAAGAACAAATTTGTCATTTAATGATAATGTTTTAGTCATTGGGTTAGGTTCAATTGGTTTGTTAATGGGACAAGCCGTAAGAGAGTTTGGCTTTAACGCATACGGAATAGATTTAATTCAAGATAGAGTAAACCTTGCGAAGAAATTGGGTTTTGAAGATGCTTTTTTGTTGGGAGAACTTAAGGAAACTGTTTCTGATATGAAACTTGCTGTTAATCCGTCAGGCTTTGATGCAATAATTATGACATCCGGTGCTGATAAAGCTCTTGATTTAGCATTTAGTGCTGTTCGTGACGGAGGGACAATTAATGTATTTTCTTCCGTAAAATCAGATGCAACTGCATATTCAAACAATGAAATTTATTATCGGGAATTGACTGTTACAAGCAGTTATTCTTCATCTCCTGTTGATTTAGAAGATTCTTTCAATCTTTTGCAAAATGAAAGAGTTAAAGTTGAAGGTTTAACAACTGTTTACCCCCTTGAGAAAATCAATGAAGCTGTTGCAGATACTTTGTCAAATAAAATTATGAAAGCGTATATACAAATATGAAAATGAAAGCCGTAAGATTTTATGCCCCAGGGGACATAAGATATGAAACAACTGATATAAAAGACCCGAAACCCAATGAAGTCAGAGTAAAAATCGAAGCGGCTTTGACCTGCGGTACGGATTTGAAAACATTCAGACGTGGTCACCCCGTTTTGATAAAACATGTGCCGTCAGGGTTTGGGCATGAGTTTTCCGGTGTGATAGAATCGGTTGGCAAGAACGTAACTGATTTTAAAGTCGGAGATAGAGTTGTAGCAGCAAATTCAGCTCCTTGTGGTAAATGTTATTTTTGTAAGCATGGAGAATATAATCTTTGTGAAAATTTAGAGTTCTTAAACGGAGCTTACGCCGAGTATATTAATGTTCCGGAAAGAATTGTTAATAAAAATTTAATTAAAATTGCAGATAAAATGACGTTTGAGCAAGCGGCTTTTTGTGAACCTTTGTCAAATGTTGTTCATGGTATTGAAAAAACAGATATAAAACCCGGGCAAACTGTTGGCATAGTGGGGATTGGAACAATAGGTCTTATGTTTTGCAGACTTGCAAAATTAAAAGGTGCAAGAGTTATTGCCGCAGGAAGAAATCCTTTGAAACTCAAATTGGCAAAAGAATTTGGCGGTGCTGATGAAGTTATTGATTTAACGAAATATGAAAATCCGGATAAAATCTTTTTGTCATTTACGGAGGAGAATAAAGGTCTTGATGTAGCAATAGAATGTGTTGGCTTGCCGGAAATTTGGGAGAGAATGTTTAAACTTGTCAGAAAAGGCGGAACAATAAATCTTTTTGGTGGTTGCAAGGGTGGAACATCAATAAATATTGATACAAGACGACTTCATTATGACGAGTTAAAAGTGCTTGGAGTTTTTCACCATACTCCACAGTATTTTAGACAGGCATACGAATTGATTAAATCGGGTCAAGTTGATGTTAATAAACTGATTACTCACGTTATGCCTTTGTCGCAAACGGAACAGGCTTTGGAAGCTGTTGCTTCCGGTCAGGCAATAAAAGTGTTGTTAAAACCGTAATTTTGAGGGGAAAATGATTATAGAAGAAAAAACTATCGAAAGTAAAACGGTTTTTGCAGGCAGAGTTTTTGATGTTCATTCAGATATGATAAAAGATGCGGACGGTGAAATTAGAGGGCGTGATGTTGTTATTCATAGCGGCGGTGTAACTATTGTTGCAGAACATAATGGAAAAATTGTTTTTGTAAGACAGTACCGTTACGGTTCTCAAGAAACTATGATTGAACTTCCTGCAGGTAAACTTGACCATGAAAATGAGGATATTTTATCTGCTGCTAAAAGAGAACTTGAAGAAGAAACAGGTTATAATGCAAAAGACTGGAAATATTTAGGATATATCTTTTCAAATCCTGCTATTTGCACTGAAAAAATTCATTTGTTTTTTGCGAAAAATTTAACTGCCGGCAAACCTCATCCTGATAAAGGTGAATTTGTTGAATATCTTGAAATAGATAAAAATAAAGTATTTGAAATGGTGAAAACAGGCGAAATTTGTGACGCAAAGACAATTTGTACATTAATGAGGGCTTATAAATTATGATAAAAATGTTGGTTTGTGATATTGATGGAACGATATTTAATGGAAAACATTTTTCTGATAATTTGTTAAATTGCGTTGATAAAATCAGAAAAGACGGAGTTAAGTTTGTTATTGCGACGGGAAGAACTTTTTATTCAGCAAACCAAGTGATAAAACCTCTACATGTTGATACTCCTGTGATTTGTTATCAAGGGGCTACAATTCATAAACCTGATGGCGAAATCATTTATGAAATTGGGCTTGAGCGAGAACTTGCACTTGATATTTTGAATTTTTTGAGAGAAAAAAATATTTATCCTAACATTTACATTAAGGATAGATTGTTTGCAGAAAAAGAAACAGAACACGTAAAAAAATATTCTGATTTTCAAAAAATTCCTTATACAATTATTGATGATATAAACGCCTTTGAATTTGAATGTCTTAATAAAATTCTTGCTATTTCAAACGATTCAAATGAAATTCAAAAATTGTCAAAAGACTTAAAAGAAAAGTATGGTGACAAAATTTATTGTGCTTTGTCGACTCCTTATTTTTGTGAAATATGTGCAGCCGGTGTTTCAAAGGGAAATGCCGTTAATTTTGTTGCAGACATGTATGGAATAAAAAAAGAAGAAATTATGTCTTGTGGTGACCAAAATAACGATATAGAACTTTTAACATGTGCAGGAACAGGTGTTGCGATGGGTAATGCAACGGAAACACTAAAAAGTTATGCTGATTACATTACGGATACTGTTGATAATGATGGTGTTGTAAAAGCTGTTGATAAATTTATTTATGGAGAATAAAATGAGCGATTATAGAATAGGGCAAGGCTGCGATATACATGTTTTGGTCGAAAATCGAGATTTTGTGCTTGGCGGAGTTATAATTCCTCACAATAAAGGTTTTAAGGCACACTCTGACGGAGATGTTTTAATTCATGCTATAATTGATGCTCTTTTTGGTGCTTTGTGCCTCGATGATATCGGTGCTCATTTTCCTGATAATGACACTAAATATAAAAACATTAATAGTACTGTTCTGCTAAAAGAAGCCGTAAAAATTATTCGTGACAAAGGATATGAAATTAACAACCTCGATTCAACAATTCACTCTGAAGCTCCTAAGATGCGTCCTCATATTTTGAAAATAAGACAAAATCTCGCAGAACTTATGAATATTTCCGTTGATGATGTTTCTGTGAAAGCAAAAACTTCCGAAGGTGTTGATGCTGTCGGTCAAATGCTTGCAGTTCGAGTCGATTGTATTGTTCTTCTTAAAAAAATTGCTTAAACTCTGAGTTTTAATATTTCATTAATTGATATAAATAATTAAATTTTTCGCTTTTTATGTATTTTTTATGCTCTTTTTATAACGAAAATGATAGTGTTTTTTTTCTGTCAATACTTTTTTATAAAAAGAATATAGAATTTTAATTTTTAAAAATTCAATAATGCCAAGGCTTTTAAAAATAATTGTAAAGTTTTGTAAATATATAAAGCATAAAGTGTACTTTTTACAATTTTGTGTGTTATTATAAGTGTATCAAATACAATTTAAAAATTAAAAACTCCACATAATAAACTATAAAAACACACAAACACACAACATAATAAAAGCCCGAAAGGGCGTTCTTATAAGACTAAGTGACCCAATGGGTCTTTTTTTTTGCTTGTTTTTTTGTAATGAAAAAATATTTAAACTATGTAAATAATATTGTTTTTATTTATGATAGGTAACATTAAGTTTCAAAAATGAGAGTATGTGTGAGAGTTTAAATTTTAGGCAAATAAAAAAGAGATTAGAAAAACTAATCTCTTTTTTTATATATGGAAAGAAGTTACATACCCGGATTTAATTCGTATGGGCTGCCGGGTTTAAATTTATTTTTATATGTTTCAACAGAAGGTTGAAGAATTTCAGGTAATTTTTCGATGTTTGCTGATTTATTTTGGACTGCACGTCTTAGCATACCGGTATACACTGTTTCAAAGTGTTTTGTTTGAATATATTCTCCAATTGATTCAGGTTTTATTGCATTATTTTCGATTGGAAGAATTTCGATTTTGACAGGAGTTGTTTCAGAGTATGTAAGAGCTATTGCAGAGGTATATTTGGAATAATTTTGTGAAATGTTTGGGGTCATTATAGTCATAATGGTATTATATTTCGTTCTGTTTTGTGGGCTAAAATGACCTTCTGTAGCGTAATGCATACTATCAGGGGCTTTTCCTACAACGTAGTCAAAATCTTTTAAAGATTCAAGGTACAATTGTTTGGACCAATTTTCTCCGGCACCTTCAAAAAGTTTTCCGAAATATTGATGTTGTATAATTTTAAATCCGTTATCTCGAGAAAATACGTTGTATATAGCACCTAAGATTGCAGGGTTATTGTTTATATTTTTAGAATTCATATTCATTTCAGAAGCTTTAATTGCTCCGTTCAAGATACGTTTTGTTATTTCTTTATCGACACCTGCGTATGCAAGGACAAAAATTCCGGGGTCGTCAAACATACAATATCTTCCACCGACATCATCATGGATAAATAATTCTTTTAAATAGCCATTATCTGTACCATTTTTAGAGCCGACTTTGCCTCTTAAATTTTTATCTGTAGGAGTTGCATCTGTACAGAGTGCGAAGTGCATTTGAGCTTTCATTAGTGCTGTGTCTGCATCAAATCCTTGGTTTTGGTAGTATGTTATAAGTGCATTTTCAAATCTTCTAAAGGCATCGCTTGTTTCAAATGTTGTTCCTGATTTTGAAACTACGAGGAAGTTGAGATTTTGAACTCCGCCCACATTTACTTGTTTCATAAAGTTGTTGTAGCTTACCGGGTCAATGTCTGAGTAGAAGTAAATATATCTTTTTCTATCAAAACCTGTCATATTAAGCATAAATTCCGCAGTGTGTTTTGAGCCGCCAATACCAAGAACAACAAGTGGTCTTGCTACTTCTGTTCTTCTTGCTGCAAGAGTTTTTGCCTGTTCATAAATGCTGTCAACGTGAGAAGTGTTCAATTTCATATAGAGTTGGTCTTGAGGGAGTGTTACCCATTTTAAAAATTGACCTTGTTTTTCCTGACGATTTTTAAAGTCGTTAACAACATCTTTTGCCTTATCGTTGTAATTATAGATAACTTGATTAAAATCTTTAAAATTAGTCTTATTTGCTTGTGGAAGGACATATTTATACTCGATATTAGGTTGAGCTTTCACATTTAAAATTTTTTGCTCCGCAATTTTATCTTTTCTGAGTTTCGCTTCTGAAAGCACTGAAACATCAGGGGTAATCATTGATGCGGCAAGTAATTCCAATAACATAAACAATCTCCTTTTTTATTAATGTATTTAATTTTAACATTTAAAAATTTTTTTTAAAATTTAATGTTAAGATATTGTAATTAATAATTAGAAAATATTGTTTGGAAAATCAGAGTTGAAAACATTTTTGAAA